>CALUSF010000147.1 GCA_944323325.1 Candidatus Gastranaerophilales bacterium | reverse complement strand
CCTTTTCATAATTTTGTATTGCTACAGAACCGCAGCCCATTTTTTCATTAGCTTTTGCGTATCCGAAGTATGCCGAGGCCTCTTTGTTACTTAGTTCTATTGCATCTTCAAAATATAACATGGCCTGTCCGTAGTCTTGTTTATCCAGCAAGTCATATCCGTAAGCAATTGAGGCAGCAGTTAAGTTTTGTTTTAAGCGCTCATTCGGCTGTTTATCCAAAAGCTCTTTGTATATGTCAATTGCGGCAACATAATTATCCATTGCGTGAAGCGTAAGCGCTTTGTTTGCAAGCAGTTCATAATTATCCGGCTCTGTTTTTAAGGCTAAATCGTAGTATTTCAAAGCATTGATGTAATCCGTTTTTTTATGATAACAAAGTGCCAGCTCCTTTTTGGTATCCTGATTGGAGGAGTCTTTGGAGTAAGATTTTTCCAAATAGAATAACGCTAAATCGTTGTTATCCAGTTTTTTGTATACAAGTCCAAGGTTCCTGTATGCGTCGGCATCATCCGGATAGGCAGTAAGGTATTCTTTGTATTGTTCAATTGCTTCTTCGTTTTTACCCATATTCCCGAGCAGATTGGCATAATCAAATTTCAAAACGACCAGCTTGGGGTTAATTTCAAATACCTTATTAAATGTAGTAAGCGCTTTATCATTTTCACCCATATTCTGATAAGAAAGAGCTAATTTTGCAAGTATGACTTCGTCGTCCGGATTGTCAGACAGAGCTTTTTCAAGCATTTCGGAAGCGGCTTGAAATTGTTTTGTATCATACAATGCCATTCCGTAATTTGTGTAGTCCTTAAATGCGGAAGGATATTTTTTGTATACGTTTGAATATATTTCGCAAGCTTTTTCCGGCTGGTTAGCGGCGTAATATACGTTAGCAAGATTTTCGCTTGCTTCCTGATGCTCAGGATAAGCGCCCAGAAAAATATTGTAATTATCAATTGCGTTTTGATAGTTTTTGCGGAAATATTCCACATTTGCAAGGTTCAAATAATTATATTTGTATTCCGGATAAATTTGCTGCGCCTGCATAAACGAATTATACGCATTTTCATACTCTCCCATTGTTTGGAGAATATTTCCTATGCTTATATATATAAAAGCATCATTCGGGCGGAGTTTGACCGCTTTTTTGTATGCGCCGAGGGCATCTTCGTATCTCCCGGTATCCGCGTACAGTCCGGCTATTTTTGTATACAGCATTGCATCATCTCCGTTAATCGACAATGCTTTTTGAATACTGTTTATTGCGGATGCGTAATCACTTTTATATTCGTAATTACATGCCTGCTGATAAAGCGCGTGCGCTTCTTTGGTCATTTTAGCCTCCGCGGATTGTACGGAAAACATCGTTATTAATGCTAATGCAGATATATAAATTTTTTTAGTATTCATAACACAAGCCCTCTTTTAATATTCTACCAGAAAAATAAACAGATGTTAAATTAATAGTTTAAATTCACTCTGCCGGATAAGAAACTGTATACAAAATGTTACATAAAGCTTGACACGCAAATATGCTTTTGATAAATTGGTTTACATAATCGCAGACAGTTAGTATCCTTATGTTAGGATTTAAATTGAGAATATCAGGCTAGCCGAGATTACACCCGGGTGGGAAAAAACATTACAGCGGGCGCGAAATATTGCACAGGTGCAAGTAATTGAAAAGCGGTTAGGCGGCAGGTGCAGTACGTGTAGTAAAAACTGAGCGGCGGATAAAATGTCAATAACCATCCAGTCTTAAATAATATAAATAGCTTAAGATTGTGTAGATTTTGCGGTTAAAAGAAGATTGCAAAATCTTTTTAGTATGAAAAACAGGTCGAAAATATAAAAAAGGAGCAAAAAATGTCAACAAAAGCTTTCAAAAATGATAAGGTTGCACTTATCAAAGAAAAAATTGATAAAGCACAAGTTGCAATTGTTACCGAATACAAGGGACTTAGCGTAGAAGAAATCACCAAACTCAGAAGAGCTCTTCAAAAAGACGGCGGTGATTATATGGTTACGAAAAATACCCTTGCAAAAATCGCTATCAAAGGCACTCCTTATGAAGTGTTAGCTGAAAAAATGCAGGGACCGATAGCTATTGCTTTTGGTTTTGATGATCAGGTAGCACCGGCTAAGGCTTTATCAAACTTTATTAAAGAAGTTAAAAAGGGCGAAATCATTGCTGCTGCTATGGACGGAAGATTAATGTCCGCAGAAGAAGCAAAAGCTCTTGCAACTCTTCCTTCAAAAGAGGAAATTTACGCAAAAATGCTTGGATGTATCAATTCACCTGCATCCGGTATTGCAAACTCTGTCAATGCAGTTATGTCATCGCTTGTTAGAGCGATTGCCGCTGTCAGAGACCAAAAAACCGCTTAGGATTGAATATTTATTGTTCATTCCGGCAAATGTAAAACGTATTACAATTTAAATTAAAATAAAAGGAGAAAAAAAATGAGTATTGAAGCAATTTTAGAATCAATTGAAAAATTAACTTTATTAGAAGCTGCTGAATTAGTAAAAGCTATGG
>CALUSF010000146.1 GCA_944323325.1 Candidatus Gastranaerophilales bacterium | reverse complement strand
GTTAAATCCAGTCTCAGACCGTCGGCTTTAAATTCCGTAGCCCACCACAATGCGGCATTTGTCATCCAGTCTCTGACATATCTGTTGTCTTTGCCTTCATAATTAAGCTGGTTGCCGAAATCCCCGGAACCTTTTATGTACGGGCCTGTTTGAGAAAGGTAGTCACCATCCGGTCCCATGTGGTTGGGAACCATGTCTATAATTACGTTTAAACCTTTGCCATGAGCGTAGTCGATGAGTTCTTTCAATTGTTCTGCATTACCGAGGTTTTCGTTTACGGCAAATTTATCTACTCCATCATAGCCCCATTGTTTTGAATATGTATTTTCAACGGGCATAAGTTCAATTGCTGTTGCAATACCTTTTTCAGCAATTTTATCTATTCTTGTTTTAGCACTTTCAAAAGTACCTTCTTTTGTCATAGTAGGAACATTGACTTCATCTATAACAAGAGTTTCAAGACCTCTTAGAGGTTCATTAGCTTTTCTTACAATTCTTCTGGGGTCTTTGCCTTCAAGCCAGTCGGTGTTTTTCCATTCATAGTTGTCTGTATTATAAACAGAGCTCCAGCCGTGAATGCTTTCTTGTTTTTTTGCATAAGGGTCTTTTACCATATTAACATCGTTGTCTTTGGTAACAACAATAAATCTGTATTTATCATCAGGTTTGGCATCAATGTTTTTTGCTTCAAAAACGCCGTCTCCTTTGTTTTCCATCGGATAAATTTTCGACTTATCGTCAATAGAAGTCATTGTCAAACCTGTTGTTGCGGCTGCAGCCCCTGTAAGTCCTAATACAGGAACCAGCCTGTCTTTAATATTAGCCAATTTAATTGCAGCTTTATCCGCAATTTCTACAAATACGGCTTTGGCATCGGGCCAGGAAAACAGCTTGAAATTAGTTTTACCGCTTTCTTTTACAAAGTTGGCCCCCCAGCTTGCATGTTCTGCCCAGTTCCGTTTAAATGACGGGGTAGTTTGATTTTTTGTTTTTTGAGTCCCGTAAGAAACACCAATGCTTTGAATTTTCATTCTTTAAATCTCCTAACACACACTGTACATATATTAAACACACTATTACTTATAATAAAACACATGATTTATTTTTTTGCTATTGATCTTTGGATTTAAATCCGAAATCTTTTAGTAATTTATCCTTTTTTCTCCAATCTTTTTCCACTTTCACCTCTAATCCCAAAAATATTTTTTTATCTGCAATCTCTTCTAATTCTTTTCTGGCTTCTGTTCCGATTGTTTTTAACAGATTTCCGCCTTTTCCGATTAAGATGCCTTTCTGGCTTTTTTGTTCGCAAAATATTGTTGCGTATATTCTGTCAATGTCTTCAGTCTCTTCGTATTTATCAATTGTTACGGCGACGGAGTGCGGAATTTCATCTTGTGTGTGTATAAGAATTTTTTCTCTTATTATTTCTGCCGTTACGGAGCGCATGGTCTCTTCCGTAATTAAATCGTCAGAATATAATTTCTCGCCGTCCGGAAGTTTTTTGAAGATATTTGAAAGAAGCGTGTCCCTGTTTCTTCCCGTTTTTGCCGAAATTTTTATTACCGGTATATTTTCTTTAAAAAGAGTTTTGTAAGTAATAAGGTTTTCTTCGACTTTCTGTGTTTGTTTTATTTTGTCTACTTTGTTCATAACTAACATCACAGGTATTTTACTATCTTTGAGTAAATTTTCCGCTATCCATCTGTCCCCTCTTCCGGCGGGTTCAGATCCGTCTACAAGAAATAATATTAAGTCTGCATCCGGGAGCGAAACTTTGGCTTCATCAACTAAAAACTCTCCAAGCTTATCCAGAGGGCGGTGAACCCCGGGGGTATCAATAAATATTATTTGTCCCCTTTCTTCAGTATAAATGCCTTTAAATCTTTTTCTAGTAGTCTGTGCCTTGTCTGTTGTAATTACGACCTTTTGTCCCAGTATTTGATTCAAAAGAGTAGATTTTCCAACATTAGGTCGACCTAATATTGTAACAAAACCACACTTCATTATATTAAAAGTTTATCAAAAAAATTTTTTTAAATCATTAATGTAAAGATTTGTAAATGATAAATCAATTTTTAAATAACAAAAGACTTTATATAGATAAGGGATATTTATAGTTAATTGGAGATTAAAATGGGATTTCCGTCATATTATAACAATATGTTAATGAATACCTACAACCCATGGTGGTCCGGTACTACAGATTACAGTGCGATGTGGGAACGGTTTTGGGCAAGCAATTCATCGGATTCTTCTTCGTCGACTTCTTCAGGCTCGTCAGGATCCGCAAAGCAAATGTCTTATGAAGAGTATTGTAAAATGCGTAAAGAAAAAGAGAAGGTTCAAGAGAAAATTAAAGAACTTGGGCTTCTTGAACAAGCGTTGCCCGGAGGTGTTGAAAATATTGAGGATACAAAAAAGCAGCTTGAACAGAATATGAAAGAGGACGGTTCAAGTGCAATAGTTATGGAACGAAAAAAAGACGACGGTTTTTGGACAAAAGCTGCCCGCTGGGTATCAAACGGCGCGTCTGCCATTTTAAATATCGGTAAGAGTTTTATAGGCTATGATGAAAATGGCTGGAACTGGAAAAAATGTCTTAAAAATGTAGCTATTGCGGCCGGATGTGTTGCGCTTTGTGCAATACCCGGAGTCGGCCCTG
>CALUSF010000145.1 GCA_944323325.1 Candidatus Gastranaerophilales bacterium | reverse complement strand
ATAATTTATCATGGACAGTACTGCCCGCTCGTTCAGAATGACGCCAAACTTGTAAGTGAGACTTATAGGTCGTTACATTTATCCCCAGAACAACAAAACGACTGATATACAAAAATTTCTGTAATATTAATTCAAAACGTACAAAAAGTTATCGTTGGATTTGGTTATACCTTACCGGTTGAACCGAATCCGCCGGTACCGCGTGCTGTTTCGGTTAGTTCTGTTACGACTTCAATCTTTGCTTGCTCGTATTTAGCAATTACCATTTGAGCAATTCTTTCGTCCGGTTTTATTGTATAAGGCTCGTTTGAAAGATTAACAACAGGAATACAAACTTCACCTCTATAATCCTCATCAATTGTTCCAACACAGTTAATGAGGCTTATACCGTGCTTTATAGAAAGGCCTGAACGCGGACGTATTTGAGCTTCATAGCCATGTTCCAATTCAATTTTTAAACCTGTCGGGATAAGTTTTCTTTCCAGTGGCTGGAGTGTAATTTCTTCATCAATTGCCGCGCATAAATCCATGCCTGCTGCTCCTTCAGTTTTGTATTCAGGCACAAATCTGTTATGCTCCATCCTAAAAATTTTTAAAATCATGCTTTCCCCTGTAATTAAGCTGTAATAATTGTTTTACCGTCAATAACCTCTTTCGGGAAAATTGTCAGAGTTTCAATTCCCATACTCTTATCAATTTTCTTTTCGGGGTTAGCTTTAAATGCTTTTTCGGCAGCTTCATTTTTACCGCTTGCCATAGACATAAAGCTGTTGGCGTATTTAATAAACATATTGCGTCTAGGATTACAGTTTTCACCCAAATTAATAGAAGATATGTTCATAATTATCACCTCACAAACCTATTTTCAATCAGAGATTGGATTATGTCAATATAAATATAACATTTGTAACAAAAAAACTTTTGTGTTAGAATAATTTTCGTTGAAAGTTTAATAGAGTTATGTCGATGTGGCAAGGATTCCCGAAAAACGATTGAGTATCGTTTCGAGTGGAGGCAGGCGAGGCAGGATGCGAATGCACCCACGAGCCGTATACAAGACAGTATACCGATACCGCCACTGAGCATTTGAAAATTAAATACAAAATCATGTCGATGTGGCGGAATCGGTATACGCGCACGTTTGAGGGGCGTGTGGAGAGATCCTTGCGGGTTCAAGTCCCGCCATCGACATTTTTTTCATTTCTGGATAAAAATTATTATGCTAAGAGATAAGATTAATGTAATATTATTGGGGCTTAAAATATTATTTAACCTTTTTATAACATATTTAATTATGTATAAAGGTGATGCTGGTTTTTTAATACATGGTATTGGGGCTTTCTTTATCGGCGGAAACTATATAGTCGGCTTATCTTCACTTGCAAACATAACAGTTTTTTATATTTTAGCGCTATATAACTTAACTTTAAATTGTAAATCATTAACAAAGTTTAAAAATAATTTATTAATTTTTGATTTAATTTTAGTTATTATCAATGTTGTATTATCCACTTTTATCGCTTGTACCCGTTATCAAATGCCATTACAAGATGCCATTAGCAAGTATATAATTCTATCAGTTGGTGCAGCGACAGTATATTACATGATGAGTACTTTTATTATTTGGGTTAGAGCCAAAATGCAAAACAACCCTGGTAAGGATATTGACTTAGATATAAATAATAATTCATTCTCTTTTACCGGTAAAATCGGACGCTGCTCTTATTTAATTACTAAGGCTGTAATTCTGTTTCTTTTCTTAATGACAGTTTTTATTCTTAAATATTACGATTCGGAATATGTAGTAATATTGTTTGCATTACTCTTATCTTTAGTTTTCTCTGTAAGTTTATTTGCGGCGAGCAAAAGATTACGGGATATAAACTGGAAACAATGGCTTTTAATAATATGGGCGATACCAGTTATTGGTTTATGCATTGGTTTACCTTTACTAATAATAAATAGTAAACAAGACGCTTAATCAATACTTACCGTCAGAAGATTGCATTTTCAGTTGGTTACAACTTCTAACTAACTCACTATCTTCCTTGCGTAGCCTATTTTTAAGTACCTTCCAATAATTGTTAGGATTTGTGCTTCCTGACAATATACCTACAATATCAACGACCGAAAAATACCATGTTTCATTTTCACTATCCCAACTGGTTCTGACCCTATAATCTTCAAACAGTTTTATTGAAGTTTTTTATCTTCCTCGTCCATATTAACTCCTTTTAATCCATTATACAATGAAAACTGAACTAGTGGCATTTCATCCCTAAAGCTAGCCTCATGTTGTAATATTCCTGCGTAGAGTCTTTTATTATACTGATAAGTTCGGCGTAAATGCTCATGCCTGCTAGCGAACAGGTGTTTTTATCAAGTAAAATTGGTTCCAATATAGTAACGTTAACGACATTAAAAAGAGGATAACAAATGTTATCCTCTTTTTAATATGTTCAAGTGGTGTGGGCTTTAATCCGTATATCACGGGTTCAAGCGGATTTGCGGACGGACGACACGAAGTTAGTCCGGATAGCGAGGAAATTGAGCGAAGTT
>CALUSF010000144.1 GCA_944323325.1 Candidatus Gastranaerophilales bacterium | reverse complement strand
ATATTTCCTCTTTCAGTGCTTCTTTTGTGTGTAATACTTCTACCGAGTGCCTGTCCGCTTGTCGGTGCCTTGTGCTTCGGTAATTTATGCCGTGAATGCGGAGTTGTGGAAAGGCTTTCAGATACAATGCAGAATGCGCTTATAAATATTGTTACAATATTTTTAGGGTTGACGGTTGGTTCAAAACTTTCTGCGGATCAATTTTTAACCGGACAAACATTATTTATTCTGTTTTTGGGAATTATGGCATTCTCGCTTGCTACAGCCGGCGGGGTTTTAATGGCAAAAGTTATGAACCTCTTTTCTAAAGAAAAAATCAATCCGCTTATCGGTTCGGCAGGTGTTTCTGCTGTTCCGATGGCTGCAAGAGTTTCTAATAAGGTCGGGCAGGAAGCCGATCCGCAAAATTTCCTTTTAATGCACGCAATGGGGCCGAATGTGTCGGGGGTTATCGGTTCAGCAGTTGCTGCAGGTGTTTTATTGGCTCTGTGTCATTAATAAACCAATATTCAAAAATAAACTCCGAAAAAATTCGGAGTTTGTTTTTTTATTTAGATTTAACAATATTTTTAATGTATTCTTCCAAAGATTCTTTCGGAATCTTTTCTCCCTCAAACATTTCGTATTCAAAAAATCCGAGTTTTTTAAGCTTGCGGATGAAGTTCATATCTTTTTTATCGGATATGGAAACCAGTGCGCAGCTGTCTTTACCTTTGGTTACAATCCCGTTATTTGAGGAAATAAAATTTTTTAATTGCAATTTTTTCGTATTATTTATTCCCCACTGGGAAACGGGAATTCTATAAGTTGAGCCGAAACTAATATTTGTCATAAAACCTCCTTAGAGTAAATAAAACTCCTGAAAAAAATATTTGCTTTTTGAGTATAATAAAAATATGGAACTAATAAGAGCAGAGAATGACAGTATAGAGAAACTGGCGCAATTAGCATCTGAAATCTGGCATGAATATTGGCCTTGCCTGCTCTCAGATGAACAGATTGAATATATGGTAGAAAAGTTTCAATCTGCAAGAGCAATAAAAGAACAAATTAAGAACGACAATTACACATATTATTTTATAGTTTCCGAAGGAGAAATTGCCGGATACGCCGGAATCTCCGATAAAAAAGATTATTTGTTTTTGTCAAAGCTTTATATAAAAAAGGATTTTCGCCATAAAGGTTTAGGAAAGCTTGTTATTGAAAAATTAAAACAAATGAATTTTCCTAAGATTCAACTGACAGTAAATAAATACAACAAAAATACAATTGATGCTTATTTAAAATACGGGTTTAAAATTGTTGACAGTGTTGTATCCAATATAGGATGCGGCTTTGTTATGGATGATTATATAATGGAATTGCCGCTCTCTGATAATTAAACCGGTTATTCGGAAAAATAAAGCTCATGTATGACTGCAATAATTTTGTTTAAGAAATTTTTGTACTTAATTCTGTCTGCAGAGCCGGAAAGAATAATATCGGCTTGTTTTTTACAAGGCCGTATGTGAACTTCCGCCTTTTCGCTCGCGTTTTTGTAGATAATATCGGCAGAATCTCCGAGGTCTCTTTCTTTTGCTCTTATGTAGAATCTTTCTTTTTTGATTTTTTCATCCACATCCACGTAGATTTTAAAATCAAACGCGTCTTTTACTTTGTCCGTTAGCGTAAACAAACCTTCCGAAATAATAATTTTGGAAGGTTTAGCCAAAGTGTAATTATCAAAACGTTTTGCCGTTCCGCTCATGTCGTATTTAGGAAGATAAGTTTCTTTTCCTGCGAGCAATTCTTTAATGTGTTTATGCATTAATTCAAGCTCTAAAGCCTGCGGAACATCTAGGTCATAATTTTTCGCAAATTCCGAAAAACTCCCTGCTGCTTTAACCATTTCAGAGCGGTCATAATAGTAATCATCAGTATTAACGCGTGTGATAGCATCACTTATATTAAACTCTGTTGCAAAGGATTCAATTGTGTCAATCAAATCCATAGTGATTGTGGATTTCCCGCTTGCAGTTTCACCGGCAATCCCGATAGATGCGGGCATTTGGATTCTGCCTGATAAGTATGCCGCGATTTTTTTTATCACAAAAGGCGAATAGCTGATTAAAATAGAGCCTTTCGCTTTCATTTCATTTTCAAAAATTTTTTGTAAATAACGCTCTATCTCATCACATAACGTTGTTGGCTTAAGTATATTTTGTGAAGTTGTTATATTTTGCAGCATAATTCTTTTCCTTGTTCTATTATACATAAATTAAAACAAAAGAAAAGATTTTGTTGCTTGCTTAAGCGAAATTTTTTACAATCGGTAACACATTTAATTGCCCAATCTATAGCTTGCCAATGTTCTTTGTTACCCTCCCGTAAGGGAAAGAAGCAATATTTTTTACTCTCCCCTTGTGGGAGCGGATTTGCGGACTGACAAGGGTAAATATAAACCGTCCTGATAGCGAGCAGACTAAGCATAACAGGCTGTTATAGCCTGAAGGCGGAGCTCTGTGAGTGTGGCGCAAATCCAAGACAGAGTCGAAATCTTTGATTTCGGAGAGGGGTTTTTGTAGTAGTCAGGTATTGCCTTTGGCGTAAAATTATATAATTTGGTGTCTTTGCGAGGACGGTTAGTGC
>CALUSF010000143.1 GCA_944323325.1 Candidatus Gastranaerophilales bacterium | reverse complement strand
GATAACCTGTACAACAAACGGTTTTGCACCGGTTTCGGTTACGGGTTCATTTGGCAGATATGTTCAAGGCGGAAAATTTAGAGGAAATTTTTCAACTGTAATTCTTCTGAAATTGATTTTTCGGCCAAGTCTGTGGACTCAAACATTGCTGCCGGCATGTTGTTTAATCTGGAAAAGCAAATTCAGGGGACTGCAAATGCCGTATTACATGCCAAAACCTCTGAAAACTTGGAGGATATAAAAGCTGATTTGAAATTTGAAATCAATGACGGCTTTTTGCCCAAACTCGGGAATACAGAGTTTATGATAACAAAATTTAATATGAACCGCAAAATAAAAGTATCTAGTCTTACTAATGCGGATTTAACAAAAGCAGAGTCTATGAGTTCGGACATCAAAGGCTCTTGCGTACTTAACAACCATAAGCTCGAAAATATTGTCATAACAACAGAACAAAAATCATTTGCCTCTTTAATTAAAGGAAAATATAATATAGACAAACAAAATGCCGTATTTAATATCTATGGGAAATATGATGAACAAGCTCCTAAAGGAGTCCGAATATTATTTATACCGTTGGATTATAAGTTTTGTACTAAAAGATAATGAACCGATGACTATTTATCAAAAAGAACTTGATAAAATTCCGCCAATAGAGTGCAAAAACGGGCAGGAAAAGTATTTCAAAATAGATGTTAACGGAAATTTGAACACGGAACAAATAGATGTTAAGATTAAAGGTCTGCAATAGCGCTTATGTCAAAAGCTCATTTTTCCCCTAGAATAATTTAACGACATTCTGTTCTTCAAAACGCGGGCAGGTATTCCATACAAGTGTCGGAATTATATCCCCGGAAACCCTTCCTTGAAACTGGCAGTTACAACACCCTTTAACCATATTAGTAGAGCCGTCTACTACCGGCTGAAAGTATTTACAACACTGACAAATCTTTAATGACAAGCCGTAATCACCAAGCTTTGATGTCAATTCTCTTATCGCATCCACCATTCTCAAATGATTATTTTTCGTTGTATAGGTTTTATTTTTATTAATAAATTTAACTCTTGCAAGTCCGTCGTCTGATATTAATTCCAACTGGCATTTAAAATCATTTTTTCCATCGGTTACAATAATATCGGTGAGCATTTTTTCAATATTATGCTTGCGATTTCTATGTATAATAAAATTTCTTACACCTCTAATAGGCGGGAAATTCTTTATAATATGTCCTATAGAGTATAAAGGATACATAAACAGGTAAATATATTCTTTTGCATATATTTTCGTAGTCAACAAGCTTATACTAAATGCCAGCAAAAGAACTATGAATGTTATCAGTATTGATGTATAACCGACCCAGAACGGGAATTTGTAAGAATGAATAAGCAAAATTCCATAGGCAAAAATACAAGTAAGCCAATTTGGCGTAATCAGTGAACAAACATATTCCTGCGTAGTAAAATTACGGCAATGGGTCACATTATTCCAAAATAAATTAATACGCTTTGACAATGACGGAATTCTTGAATCATAGTTTTTAATATACGTATATGTTTTTAATTCATCAATAAATGCAACCCTGAGACCTTCACCTGCAAGTTTTATCGTATACTCTATTTCCGCTGTTTTATCCTGAAATTCAAACGAACCGATTTTATTTAAAATACTTCTTCTTATAATGAATGCATTTGTATTAATAAGGTTAGTAAGTCTTAAGCGAGTTCTTGCCGTATAAAGAAACTTTGCACAATATCTGGAATAAAATACTTTTATATTCTCAAGGAAAGTTAAATCTTTATTTTCGGGAATATAGTTAATCATCGGCATGAATACATCATATTTGGTGAGGTAATAATTTATATTAGTAAGAAAATCCGAATCTACATAATTATTTGCATCAAGAAATACATACGCATCAAGGTTTGGAGCCTCGGAGAGTTTCTCTGCAAGAATTGAATAAGCTTGGCTTTTACCTATAGGCTCAAGATTATTGACACTGATAAAATTAACATCCAAATCCGTTGTAAGTGTTGTAGTAGAAGCCTCATCGCATTTATCAAGTATTGCATATATAGAATATCTTTGTTTTGGATAAGTTTGATTCTTTAATTGCTTTATTAAATTTTCCAAAGTATTGCATGCCCCCGTTGCGTAAAGAACAACGCACAAATTTGAATCTCGCGATGTATACTTGTCACGAACTTTTCTTGGCTTGTTCAAACTGGCAAAAGCAAGCAAGATATAGTAGATAGTAAATATTGTTATATATATATATAGAATTGTCATAATTTTGTCTCCAAGAAAAGTTTACTCTAAAAAAAACAAATTCTCAAATAAAACCACTTGATTTAAAAAAATGTCTATGTTAAATTAGAACTTGCGGTCGGGTTAGATAGCGGATTTGCAATGATTTATACTCGGCATGTGAGAATTAAATATATGGGCTGCTAGCTCAGGTGGTTAGAGCGCACCCCTGATAAGGGTGAGGTCGGTGGTTCGAGTCCACTGCGGCCCACCATTTCATACAGATAGAACTGGATGAAGTGGATAAATAACAAGATAAAGAGCCGTTAATAGGTTTCTGGGACATTGAGACGGGGAAATTTTAATAAAAAATCAAACAGACAGCACGATTGAGGCTGTTTTTTAGTATTGAGATGTATGGGACATTTTTTGCACTC
>CALUSF010000142.1 GCA_944323325.1 Candidatus Gastranaerophilales bacterium | reverse complement strand
ATATCAAAATTACTACGTTTCAAATCTTACTCCGCACAATCCCATATTCAGATATAAACTGGCAGCATTACAAACTAAATTTTTGCATTACTATCCGGCGTTTACGGCTTCAAAAAAAGCTAACGGAATGTTATACAGAGAATTACTTAATCAAGCACGACTCGGAGCATTTTTTGAGATATTCACCATTCTTGCACTTTTAATGATAATTATTATTCCTATTATTTTTATGCTAAAAAATAAACAGAATAAGTCATGAAAATATTCAAAAAGTTTTAAGCCAATAATGTGTATTTTTTTTAAGTCTTACACTTATTTATATATTTGTGATAGAATTTTTAATATAACGCTGTGGAGTGGATAGTTGGCTAATCTTGCAGGTTTATATAAAAATTTCATAATTTTTCTTTTATTACTGGCGGCATTTACTCTTCCGCCGGGATTATGTTATGCTGAAGACAGCCCCATACAGGCAGCAGAATCTTCGTATCTGGATGACATTGAAGAAGAAACCGAAGCAGATTTTAAAGAATCAAACTATGACAGCAGTACTGCATACATTAATGATATTGAGATTTTGGGATCAAATATTATAAAGCCTGAATACATACTTTCTAAAATGTCGCTTCAAAAAGGCGACCTGTATGATAAAGAAATCATGCAGCAAGATTTAAAAACAATTTACCGCTTGGGTTATTTTACGGAAAGAATGAAGGCAATTCCTGTTAAAAACCCTAACGGCACTATCTCTTTAAAGATAATCCTTGAAGAAAATATCCCGGTTACGGATTTTACAATAGAAGGTAATACTGTTGTATCCAGTGATGAGATTATGCAATATCTTTTACCTTTAAAGGGCAAGCCTCAAAATATTACAGCTATCAACCAGGCGATGGAACAAATTAACGAATGTTACTATTCAAAGGGATATATATTATCTAAAATTGATTCAATTTATGATGATCCGGACGGGACTTTAAACCTCAGTATTACTGAAGGAAAAATCAATAAAATAATGATTACCGGAAATGAAAAAACAAAAGAATACGTTATAGAACGTAATATTATGACAGAACCCGGTACAGTGTATAACGAAAATCAAATAAAACAGGATTTAGTACGACTATATTCCACACAAGCGTTTAAAGATGTCAACAGAACAATAGAAGTCTCGGAAGATGACCCTGATAAATTTGATATTACAATAGAATTAAAAGAGCAAAGAACCGCATCAGTTTCAGTCGGCGGCGGTTTAGATTCCGCAACAGGTGCTTTCGGTTCAATCGGTATTTCTGATAATAACTTCCGCGGAATGAATCAGAGAGTCTCTTTAACCGGCATGGTAGGTTCCGGTATTTTAATGAGCGATTCATCAATTAAAAACCACATGAATTATCAGGCTGAATTAAGTTTCTTTGAACCGCACTTTTTAAATGCCGATAATTCTTTAATGAGTAAGATTTATTTTAGAGACTTAGGCAGTTACCAGATTCCGCTTGCAATCGAAAGAAGAATCGGTATTGAAGCAACTGTTGCACACAGACTTAAATTTAATCGTCACCTGTCATCGACATTTACCGTCGGAGGTGAATACATACACTTAAAAGAGGGTGACATAAACAGCATTACAAACCTGTATAATATTCATAATTTAAATATTGCTGATCGTGCCAAACAGCTTGAAGGCGGATATTTCTTAAGACTTGCGCCCGGTTTAGCTTATGATTCAAGAGACTCTGTTATAAATCCGCGTCACGGAGCTTTGGCTTCCATAAGATATGAAGAAGCATTCGGTCTTGACGGATTCGGCAAAACTAACGGACGTTTAACCGGTATGGCAAAAAAATATATACCTATAGCTAAAAAATCATCCTTAACATTAACGGGAAGAGGCGGTATAAAAGTACACGGTTCAGACATGCCTGAAGTTATGGCATACCGCTTGGGCGGCCCTTATACTATCAGAGGGTATAAAGTTAACGGTGTAGGTACAGGTACGGCATTTATTATGGGTTCTGCAGAACTTGCAACCCCGATTCCTTTTGTGGACAGGTTAAAAGTCAACTTCTTACAAAACCTGAGATTAACGTTCTGGGTTGATGCAGGTCGTGTATTTGATCCGACAATATCCAGCGTTTTATATGACAGACCGATTCAAGCAATTACAGCCGGTGTCGGTTTAAAAATCAATATGCCCGGTATAGGTCCGTTATCGGTTGATTACGGTTTCCCGCTTACAAATCCGGGACCCAACGGTTCACCTAACGGATACTTTACATTCGGTGTAGGTGACATGATGTACTAAATAGTGTATAATATTATAAATAGGTTATAGGAGGATTTGTATGAGAAAATTTAAGTATGGAATTGCCTTATTAGCAATGGTAATGTTTGCGGGTATTGCTAATGCAGGAGGTGTCGGATATATTGATTATGCAAAAGTCATTGATAATTATGATTATGCAAAACAAGTAACCAAGGAAGTTGATGCGAAAGGTCTTGAGATGCAGCAATTTCTTGTAGATAAGGAAAAAGAGTATAAAGCTCTCGATACACCTCTAAAGAAACAAACTTTTGAAGCAAAGGTTGCCCAAGAATTTAAAGCAAAAGAAACTGCTTATGTAACTCTTAAAAACAAAAGGGAACAAGAAGTATACACAAAAATACTAGACGCTCCTAAAGCTGATACGGTAGCGCAAA
>CALUSF010000141.1 GCA_944323325.1 Candidatus Gastranaerophilales bacterium | reverse complement strand
CATCAGGTCGTGTGCGGGATAGTACACAACCTTTTCTGTGATACTTTCAAGTTTTTAGTTTATACTACAAGCAAAATTTTTTACCCCTGAAACCGTTCTGAAGAGTTTACGAGAAAAATGTATATTTTTCCGCAAACTCTTATGGTAAAATCTTAATATGGATATAATAGAAAATTTAAGAAAAAAAATTATTATATCTTCTCAGGCCATGCCCGGTGAACCGTTTTATCAGGAAGAGTGCATGCTTGCAATGATGCGGTCTGTAGTAAACGGAGGCGCGGGAGGATTAAGAGTTGCCGGCGCAAGGGATGTAAGAAACGCCAAACAATTTAATATCCCTGTAATAGGACTTACCAAGCCCGAAAAACTTCCCGATAACTGGAAGGAAATTGTATACATAACTCCGGGAATCAATGAAGTAAAAGAGCTTATTGAAGCCGGCGCGGATATAATAGCCTTTGACGGGACTCCGCGTAAGCGTCCGGACGGAAGCAGTGTTCGTGATATTATCAACTGTATTCATGCTGCAGGCAGGCTTGCAATGGCGGATATTTCGACATCAGAAGAAGGAATCGCTTGCGCAAACTTGGGCGCGGATATTATTTCCACAACCCTTGCAGGGTATACCCTTGAATCCGGAGAACCCTCTGAAGGACCGGATTTTGAACTGCTTGAAAAACTTGTAAAAACGGTTAAAAAACCCGTCATACTGGAAGGACGGATTTGGGAACCTGAGGAAGTTAAAAAAGCGTTTGCACTCGGTGCACACTGTGTTGTAATAGGATCAGCGGTTACAAGACCGCAGTTAATCACCAAAAGATTTACGGAAGGTATAATTTAAATATGAAAAAGGCTCTTGCATTCGATATAGGCGGAACAAAAATTTATAATACAATTATAGACGAAACCGGCGCTATTACGGAAGAAGTCGAAAAGTTTTCCACTCCGAAAACAATAGAGGGTATTAAAGAGGTTCTAAAGCAGCAAATCGAAAAATATGACGGTAAATTTAATATTGTTGCAATTGCAACCGCCGGTGCCGTAAATAACGAAAATAGCGCTGTTATCGGCTCAACCGGGAATTTAGTACAGGGATATTATACGATTGATTTTCAAAGTCTTTCCGATAAAAAAGTTTTTCTTGAAAATGATGCTAATGCTGCAGCCTGGGCGGAATACAGACTTGGTGCTTCCAAGGGAACTGATATTTCCGTACTTTTGACGCTCGGAACCGGAGTCGGCGGCGGAATTATCATAAATAACAAACTTCTTAAGGGCAAATCCGGCGCGGCAGGTGAAATGCATTTTAAGATGTTTACGGATAAGCGCAGAAAATGTACTTGCGGAAGCTGGGATTGCTACGAAGCATACGCCTCCGGTACCGCACTTAAACAGGATGCGGAAGAAGAATTAAACAATCCGAATATAACGACTTATGACGTAATCGACGGATTAAAAAACGGTGATGCCGTTATGACAAAGATTTTTACGAGGTGGCAAAATGATATAACTGCAGGCATTATAGGCCTTGCCAACCTTTTTGACCCTGATTGCTTTGTATTATCCGGCTCAATGGCACAATTTATTGACATAAAAAAGGTTGAAGCAGACGTCAACAGAGAAATTGTAACTTCGCCTACATCAATAAGACTTGCCGCAGCCGGAAATTATTCCGGTATGGCCGGAGCCGCACTGCTTGCACTCGAGAAATTTAAGTCCGTGAATAGTGAATCAAAGTAGCAGAAAACTCCTTCCCGGTCTGTAGGTTTTGGTAATCTCTGATTACCGAAACATTTTCTAATGGGGAAGAGAGTGTGCTCGCATAAATATATCGGTGGGCACGCAATTCATAATTATACGTATAATGCCACACTACATAAAGCTTTGCCCACCCTACTACTACTCTCTTGTCGACACAAGAAGGGGTAAATGGAGAAGGGGTAAAGGGAGGAGGGGTAAAGGGGTAAAGGGGTAAAGGGGTAAAGGGGTAAATAGACAATAACGTTTTTGTCGGGCAATGCCCGACCTACCCGCCTTGAAGAAAATTTTTCTGCAACCGTAACGAAATGAGCAATCAACGTTTGCGAAACATCAGCAAAACGGGCACTGTTTGAGCGTTAGCGAGTTTGTCCGTTTTATAGTTGAGCATTACGATTGATTAGCGAATGAAGTTCGTGTTGCGAGTTTCTTTGTACCACTTTCTTGTCGACAGGGGTAAATGGAGGAGGGGGGAAGGAGGGAGGGGTAAAGAAACCGCAACGTTTTTGTCGGGCAATGCCCGACAAAAACATTATTTGCTCTATGCAACAAAATTAATTATTATACCCGGCCGTATAAAGTAAAAACCATGTCAATACACATTGACAATAATTCTTTAGAAGCTAAAATTATAATATAACTTAGTATAGTAAGTTGACGTAGTATATTTAATCAAAGAAGGAGATTAATCTCATGGCACGTGAAAAGTATGAACGTACAAAACCGCACGTTAACATTGGTACAATCGGCCACGTTGACCACGGTAAAACAACATTAACCGCAGCTATCACCGGTGTTATGGCTGCAGCCGGAAAAGCTCAAGCAAAGAAATTTGATGAAATCGATGCTGCTCCGGAAGAAAAAGCAAGAGGTATAACCATTTCTACGGCTCACGTAGAATATGAAACAGATGCCAGACACTACGCTCACGTTGACTGCCCCGGCCACGCTGACTATGTTAAAAACATGATTACAGGTGCTGCTC
>CALUSF010000140.1 GCA_944323325.1 Candidatus Gastranaerophilales bacterium | reverse complement strand
AATTTAGTTGTTGGAGGTAATACTTTACTGGGACTTAGGAACAATACTTTTACTGTTTTTCGAAACGGAAGCACAGGAGCATATCAACCGGTCAACTATCAATATGAAAACGGGGGCAGGCTGTTAGAAATTGACGCCGCCGCAAACAAAACGGTCGGAGGTTTTACTCTTTCTGACCGTCGTATAAAAAATATCGGTGATAAATTTACGGCGGGGGTAAATGAACTTTCTAAACTTGATTTCTTCCATTACACATTCAAAAAGGATGAAGCAAAGACTCCGCATGTCGGTGTAATTGCGCAGGATTTGCAGAAGGTATTTCCGGATGCGGTTACAAAGGGTGATGACGGATTTTTGCGCATAAGATGGGAAGAGATGTTCTATGCCGCAATCAATGCTATAAAAGAGTTAAATACAAAAATTACGGAGATAGCAGATAATCTTATGAATACAAATTCAAAAGTTGAAGAACAGGCCAAAATAATTGAAGAACAGCAAAATACAATCGAAAATCAACAAAAGACTATTGATAGCTTAATTAAACGTATTGAAAGCATCGAAAAGAAAGTTTAAGCCTCTCACGGGCTATTTTTGCCGGAGGTGAAAAATTTTTCTCCTCCGGTTTTTCTTTGTTAAACAGCGGCAAAACAGGTTATTGCAGAACTAAATCGCCGTGTTTTTTTATGTGTTCAATCAATCCGCCGTCTTCAAGCAGCTTTATCATAACATCCGGCAGCGGCTGAATTGCGGTTATGGTGCCTTTTGTAAGATTTTTAAGGGTTCCGGCTTTAATATCCAAATCCAATTCATCGCCTGCATCTATACCGTCTGTATCGCATTCAATTGCAAGAAACCCGATATTAATAGCGTTGCGGTAAAATATTCTTGCAAAAGATTTAGCGATTACCGCACCTACGCCCGCAATTTTTATAATCTGCGGCGCGTGCTCGCGAGAGGAACCCAAACCAAAGTTATTTCCGGCTACTACAAAATCGCCTTTTTTCATATTTTTTGCAAAGTTTTCATCAGCATCTTCAAGCACATGTTTCGCAAATTCCTGTAAATCGGAACGCAGATGAAACAATCTGCCGGGTGCTATATGGTCAGTTGATATATTATCTCCGAATTTAAACGCTTTTCCTATCATTTTGATATTCCTTATTTTAAGTTTTATTCAAGGTCAGATGCTCCGCCTGAATGGGCAGCACAAACATTATCCTCTCAATTGAACCGGCATTACAAGATAAATATAATCCTCATCCGAAACAGGGGCAAAAACAGTTGCCGACAGAGGAGAATTAAGTTTTACGCTGACTTCTTCGGATTCAACAATCTTAAGGAATTCAAGCACGAATTTATAATTGAATGCAATTACAAGCGATTCTCCCGAATATTTAACATCAATTTCATCTTGTGAGTTTCCGGCTTCCGGTGAATCTCCGGAGAGTTTCAGGGTATTTTCTTCAAACTCAAACTTAACAATACTGTTTTTTTCGTTAACCATAACCGCAACTCTTTCCAGAGCAGATATTAAGTCACCTTTGTTTACAATTGCTTCACGCGGGAAAGTCTGCGGAACAAGCTGATTATATTTAGGGAATTGTCCTTGCATAAGCCTTGTAACAATCTTTGTTTTATCGATTGTAATTACAATTTTCTTCATTTCCTTGCAGATTTTAATTAATTCAGACTCTGTTAGAAGCGAAATTCTTGAGAGTTCCGCAAGAATCCTTGATGAAATGAGCATTTCGAAAGGCTTTTCTTCATCTGCAGAGCGGTTTTTGACTACTTCTCTTACTCTTGCAAGTCTGTTACCGTCAGTCGCAGCCATTTCAAGAATATTTTTATTAACTTCACATACAACACCCGATAGCAAATTATTTGTTTCATATCCTGCAGCAGCAGAAACAACTTCCCTTATGGCCTTTGTAAACGGTTTTGTTTCAATCTCCATACAATCGCTTTCCGCTATCTCATCTTCTACTTTCGGGAATTCATTAGCGGAAATCCCTATAATGTCAAATTTTGAATTTTTGCAGGTTATTGTCGCAGTTGAGCCGTTCAATTCAAGATTAATCATATCATCATTGAGTCTTGAAAGAATTTCACCGAGTTTTTTTGCGGGAAGTGTAAATTTTCCTTCCGTCTCAACGTTAGCGTTAATAACGGTTATAATCGACAGGTCAAAATCAGTTGCAGTTAATTTTATTTGATTAGAACCCGCCGTCTCTATAAGTACATTCGCGAGAACCGGCTGCAAACCCCTTATTACGGTTGCGCGCTCAACTATTTTAATACCGTTTAATAAATCGTCTTTATTTGCAACAAACTTCATATCCTGCCCCCAAGTAGTTTTATAACAAGCCAATTTTAATACAAACGGCATAAATTTACAAGCAGACTTGACTAACGGACAAAAAACATTAATTAAGTCATAAATGCGCTTATATATTTAAATCGGCGTTTTTTTGTAACGATTTGTAACGATTTTACTCTTTCCCCTAAAGTTTTTGAAAAAAATGCCGATATACATAAAGTAAGCAAAAAATAACACAGAGAATTATTTAGGAAAGGATTTAGAATATGCGTATCGAAAGCGAAATGGTATCAAGATTCAACAGACAAGCAATTTCGGAAATGAATTCAATTGAAGCAACATTGTCACAAGAATTGGACTTTTTCTTTGATAATGTAATGGACACAGTTGTCGATTTCTTCAAAGAAGAAGTCACCGTATAAGTTCTCTGACGGGATAGTGTATCAACGGTAAAAAGAGTATTCCTCTGCGAATTTACCCCATACTATTTCCCCCTCTCCAATTTACCCCCAATTTACCCCCCCAAAATTAATAAATACACATTTTCTCA
>CALUSF010000139.1 GCA_944323325.1 Candidatus Gastranaerophilales bacterium | reverse complement strand
GTGAAATATAAATGGCAGAAGTTAAAGTTGGCGAAAACGAAAGTATTGAAAGCGCTCTTAGAAGATTCAAGAAAAAAATCCAAAAAGCAGGGATTTTGTCTGAAGTAAAGAAGCGCGAAAGGTACGAAAAGCCCAGCGTTAAAAGAAAACGTAAATCAGAAGCTGCTCGTAAGCGCAAGATATAAAAAATAAAGGTGGTTTGTCTCTTGGGATGAACCGCCTTTATTCTTGGAGGTTTAACCGTAAATATCACCCGACAGTATAGTTTACCCCGCTTGCAAATAAGGAATGTTTATTTTATTATTATACATACGGCGACATGGCCAAGTGGTAAGGCAGAAGCCTGCAAAGCTTTTACCCCCGGTTCGAATCCGGGTGTCGCCTTTTTAATTACACAATCACAAATCTAGAGTTGTATGGAAAGCATTGAGTTAAAACGTTTTTGGGAGCAAGTTAAAGAAGAGTTTATAGGGATATTGCCCGAAAACGCGCATCCCTGGATATTTCCTTTGGAGGTTTCCGGTTATGATAAAGGTGTTTTGACTCTTGTAACCGGCCAAATGATGGGAAGAGATATCCTCAGAAAAAGTTACGGCTCTCAAATGGCAGATATTCTGAAGGATATTACCGGCGAGAATAATTCAAGGGTTGTAATTATTTATGATGAAAATGCTGCAAAGACTTTAAGAAAAGAGAATGAAAAACTTCAAAAAAAAGCCAATGAAATAATGCTTAAAGAAAAGGCCATGGAAAATCTAAGCAATATGCAGTCGGCTTCGAATTTGAACCTGAAATATAAATTTGAGAATTTTGTTATAGGTTCAAACAGTGAATTTGCCTATAAAACCGCAATGGAAGTCGCCAAAAAACCTGCTAAAAAATTTAACCCGTTGTTTATATACGGTAAATCCGGACTCGGAAAAACCCATTTAATGCAGGCGATAGGACACTATATAATCTTTAATAATCCCAAGTTAAAGGTAAAATATACTAATACCGAAGATTATGTGAACGATTTTATTTCAAACAGCAGAAAAACAAAAGATTCTGTAGAGAACATGTCAAAATTTAATAAGAAATATACAAATATTGACGTTATTCTTATTGATGATATCCAGTTTATAGAATCAAAGAATAAAACGATGATTCAAATGCAGCATACATTTGACAGTTTATACAACAAGGGAAAACAAATCGTAATAACTTGTGACAGGCTGCCTAAAGAAATCCCGACGCTTACTGCGGCTTTGTGCTCAAGGTTTGAGATGGGGCTTATGGTTGAACTTACCCCGCCGGATTTGGATACAAGGTTTGAAATAATTAAAAAACTTGCGGATGAAAGTGATATTAAATATGAAGATTCAGCTTTGATGTATGTAGCAAAGAATTATGTTAATAATGTCCGCGAGCTGGAAGGGGCTTTTACAAAGTTATGTGCGTATGCGGAAATGACTGAAAGGGATGTGACTTTGGCTCTGGCAAAGGAAGTTTTAAAATGTAACGATTCTGATGACGGTATCAGTTTTGATAAGATTGCCGAAGTTACTGCAAGTTACTATGACGTGGATGTAAAAGACATTACAAGTTCCACAAGAGGGCAAAAGATTTCTATTGCAAGGCATATATCCATTTATTTATGCCGTGAGATAACACATCAAAGTTTTGTGAATATTGCAAAGTTTTATAACAAGAAACATACAACAATAATGTTCGGGTATGAAAAAATAAAAAAAGAAATAAATACTGATAAAAATATTTCAACTGCCGTAAGGGAGATTAGACAGGCGTTAAAATTATTATAGCCTGTCGGGGCTCTCGTTTTTCCGAAAATTTTATGTTAAATATAATAGCAGGGATTGGTAATATATACTTTCTTCCGGATGGAGCGGTTATGTTAGATAATATAAAATATTTAATGTGTTTAAAATCAGCAGATAAACATGTCGCTGACAGAGAATATGAATTGGCTCTGGAAAAGTTAAATTATCTTATTGGTGAAGAATTTCGGCCGTCTGAAACATTTTTAAAGCGAGGAAAACTTTGTAAGAAGCTTTTAATGCTTGAAGATGCATATTCGGATTTCACTTATATTATTAATCATTGTGTAAATAAGCGTGATGCCTATTATGAAAGATTAAAGCTAAACTTTGAGATATCAAATTATATAGAGGCAATTCGCGATGCCGATGTTATTCTAAAGAGTGATGAGAATAATTTTGAAATAAAACGCATTAAATTTTTATCGTTTATATACTCCAGCCGTGAGGATATTGCAAAAGATTATATTTTAAAAATTTTTGATTATAACAAATATCAAACTATCCAGTTTTTGTTTAAAGAAGTTGCGGTTGTTTTATCTAAAGATGAGTTTGCAAAAGGGCTTAAGCTTTTGAATGTTATTGATATGATAGATAAAGACAACCCTGTCAAATTGCTGAAAGAAGCCAATATATACGGTTTTGCAAAACAAACAGAAAAGCAGCGGGAAATAATGGACAAGATTGATAAGGTTTTTCCCAAATATTTTATATCTCATTTCAGGTTTACGGATATGTATCAGGACAAAGATTTGATGGAAATTTGTTTTCTTTTGGAACTTAAAATCTTTGATAAGCAAAATTTATTTGCTTATCCGATGCAGATATTAGAAGGATATAAAAATCATATAGAAGGGCATATTATAGATTCAAAAGAATGCTTTGAACGCGCAATAGGAATTTGTCCGCACAAACCGGAGGCTTATGTCCTTCTGGCTCAAACTTTGCAGCTAATGTCCGGGTATGATAACCCAGAATATAAGCGTGATGCGGAAGAAAATTATAAAATAGCTATGGATATATATAAAAAAGAAAGCTTGATTGATAGATCGGAAGAGC
>CALUSF010000138.1 GCA_944323325.1 Candidatus Gastranaerophilales bacterium | reverse complement strand
CATCAATTTTTCCTGCCTTTAAAGCTTCATAAGCGACACGGTAGTTTCTGAATCCTATAACGGTTGCTTCCGGAGCCAGCGCAAGCATGTTTTTTTCAGCGGTTGTTCCGAAAACAACGCCGACATTTTGGTCTGCCAAATCGGCAATAGAGGTTATTTTACTGTTTTTTCTTACAAGAATAGCCTGGCCTGCATAATCGTAAGGGATTGAAAAATCAATAATTTCCTCTCGCTGCGGCGTAATTGTTACCGTTGCAATAACCATATCAACCTGTCCCGTTGATACTTTCATCATCCTGTTTGAAGGTGTAACAGGTACAAACTCGACGGCATTAGGGTTTTTAAAAATGTACTGTGCAAAGCTTCTGGCCAAATCCGCATCGTATCCCTGAATTTTCCAATTTTCATCGAAAAAACCGAAGGGCTTGGAGTCAGTGTTGATTCCGACAATTATTTTTCCGCGTTTTGTAATTGCATCATACAAATCCGGCTCTGTGTATTTTTCAGGTACACAGATAAACCAGTAAATCCCTACAAGAAAAAGAAATATTATAGTAAGAATGATTGCAAGATTTCTCATTGTGCTAATTTCGGTTTTCTCCCGCATGATTTATCTTCGTCACAGTATCCCAGACGTTCGCATTTGGGAACTAAATACGGTTTAAGCCACGGTTCAACTTTAACAAGTTCGTCGCACATCATTTTAATCATGGTTCTTATTTCATACTGTGCCCTTGTACATAATCTCAAATTGGCAAGATGAATCATTTCTCTCAAATTCAAACTTGCAACAATAGAGCTTGCCGCAGCATTAGGAAGAACGGCTCTTGCGTCTTCCGCCGGAATTCCCGCTTCCGTAAATTCACAATATACCTTAGAAATCTCTCCCATAAAGTTTTCAAACTTTTTCTTCAACTCCTCATCGCGCGCAATTGTCGGCGGAATGATATAATCAAACTGTCCCTTTTCTTTTACATAGCGCTGTGATTTTTGTGAAAAAGACATGTGTCTGTGTCTTACAAGCTGGTGCGTACAAGCTCTTGAAACATTAGAAATCGCAAACGTAACCTGAATATGTTCAATTGTTGAATAGTGCCCTGAAGCTACTACTTTTTCAATAAGATTCAGCATCTTATTCTCATCATCGGTGCTGTTATAAATCTCATACGGACTAAGCGCGCTATAGCATGTCCGGCAAGCGGTATAAATCGTTTTAAGCATATTTTCCGGTTTTGATATTAAATGAACTACCGGCTTATTATTCTCTTCCATTCTCAACTCCCTCTTTTTTTATGATAACATAACCGTGAAGTTATGTGAAATGTTATTAACAAAATAAGTAAAATTAACAAAAGGAAAGTCTTGCAATGTGTGCAAGACTCAAAAATATACATTTACCCCAATAACTTTATACCATACTTCAGCAAATTTGTCAACATAAACTTACAAATCTATGCGTTATTGGCTAATTTCTCGCGTACAAGCGTTTCAACCTGATTCAAAATATCAGGATTTGCCGCAAGAAATTCCTTAGCTTTGTCTCTTCCCTGACCGAGTTTGTCATCATTGAAGCTAAACCAGGAACCGGCTTTTTTAACAATATCCAAATCAACAGCTACGTCAAGGATATTGCCTATTTTGCATATACCTTTACCGAAGATTATATCAAATTCAGCCGTTCTGAAAGGAGGTGCAACTTTGTTTTTAAGAATACGTACTCTGACATGGTTTCCGATATCTTCGCCGTCACCTTTTAAACCTTCAACGCGTTTGATTTCCAAACGTACGGACGCGTAATACTTAAGAGCGTTTCCGCCTGTTGTAGTTTCCGGATTGCCGTACATAACGCCGATTTTTTGTCTTAATTGGTTAATAAAAATAACCGTAGTGTTTGTTTTACCGATAATACCGGTCAATTTTCTCAAAGCTTTTGACATCAATCTTGCTTGAAGCCCCATCTGCTGGTCTTCCATAGAACCTTCAATTTCAGCTTTCGGAACCAATGCCGCAACGGAGTCAACAACTATAACATCAACCGCACCTGAACGGACGAGTTCTTCCGTAATATCAAGAGCCTGCTCTCCGGTGTCCGGCTGTGAAATAAGAAGTTCATCAACATTAACGCCGAGGTTTCTTGCGTATTCCGGGTCAAGAGCGTGTTCTGCGTCGACAAATGCTGCAATCCCGCCTTTTTTCTGGCATTCTGCAACTATATGCTGTGCGAGAGTCGTTTTCCCTGATGATTCGGGACCGTAGATTTCTATAATACGTCCGCGCGGAATACCGCCTACTCCCAGAGCAACATCAAGCGCTAAAGCTCCGGTCGGAATAGTTTCCACACTGACAGCGGGTTTGTCACCCAGTTTCATTATTGCGCCTTTTCCGAAATCTTTTTCGATTTTTTCAATAGCAAGCTTCAGTGCTTTGCTTCTTTCATCGGAAGTATTTACCGTTGTTTCTTCTTTTACTGCCATTTTTTCCACCATATTCTTTAAATCTAATTTTCACACTTTTGAAGGGCAGGTTCTTAGAGCATAAAGTTTGTATCTTCGTCTTTCTTTATATAAAAACCGCAAATGAGAGGTTTGAAACTGTTAAGAATATTTTTTAATTTAAAATTTTCTTTATTCAGTTCGTTAACTTTATTTTTCAAATTTTCGTTTTCAGTTTTGCATCTCACAAGTTCCAATACCACATCGTCCATACCTTCAAGTTTTTCGTCAATAAGTTTGGTCATGGAAGTTGTAATATTATTTTCCATTTTGTTTAATGTTTCCAAAAGCCCGTTTACAACTGCTTGAGAGTTAGGTTTTGTCATGGGTAATGTACCTTTCTTTTCGCTATTCATTCCGGCCGGCTGCATAGATTCCAAAATTTGGTTTCCTCCTCTTCCATTCATTTCCGCTATTACTGCTGATTTAGCGTTTCTAAGTTTTTTAACTTCATCAACCGAGAAATATATCTGGCCTCTCTGGTCTTTTTTCGGGGTCACTGAAGTTTTTTTGCAAAGCTCAACTATCTCTTTATTATCAGCATTTAATAATTTTCTTACGTCATTAGGTAAAAGTACTTTATTTGGATTTGCATTCATTTTAAAAAATTCCCCTCTTTCTACACCCAATAGATATTCTAATCAATAAAAAAAATTATTTCCACTATT
>CALUSF010000137.1 GCA_944323325.1 Candidatus Gastranaerophilales bacterium | reverse complement strand
AAAAGCTATTAACCGTATTACACTAAAAGATGGCAAAGGAACAAGAAATGGTGTGATTTGGCATACTCAAGGTAGTGGCAAATCATTAACAATGGTTATGCTTGTCAAAAAAATTATTGCAGTTTCTCAAGAAGAAAATTCAGGAATAAAAAATCCTAGATTTGTCCTTGTAAATGACAGAATTAATCTAGACAAACAGTTAAGAGATAATTTTTCCAATACACATATGAGTCCTGCAAGAGCAAAAACAGGCAAAGGTTTAATTGAATTATTAAAAGATGAGGGTGAAACTCTTATTACTACTGTTATTCATAAATTTGAAAAAGCAGCAAAACAAAAGACTAAATTAAATGACAACAACATATTTATTTTAATAGATGAATGTCATAGAACACAGAGTGGCAATTTTCATAATTTCATGACGGATGTTTTGCCAAATGCTGTAAAAATTGGATTTACCGGTACTCCATTATTAAAAACAGAAAAACAAAGTACGTATGACAGGATTGGCCCGTTAATAGATAGTTATCCGATTAATAAGGCTGAAGAAGACAAGGTTATTGTTCCTCTTGTTTATGAAGGTCGTAAAATTCCGCAAAAAACTACAAGCGATGCAATTGATCAATATCTGGAACAAAGTCTAATTGGATTAACTGAGCAACAACAGGAAGATTTAAAACGTAAATATAGTAGATTTACAAGCATTGCTCCAACAATGCCTAGGTTGACTTGTCTTGCATATGCAATAAAACAGCATTATGAAAGATACATTAAACCAAATGGATTTAAAGCTATGATTGCAGAATCCTCAAGAGTAAGTGCTATTGAATTACATAAACTGCTAAAAAGCCTTGGTTTAAAAACAGCTGTAGTAATTTCCCCAGAAGCAAGAGCTGAAGGTGAAGAATTAAACAATAGTGATAAAGATAAAATTGCGCAATTCTTTAAAACCGAAATTGAGCCTTTATATGGAATGAATTATGAAGCTTATGAAGATTGGGCAAAAAATAGCTTTACCGATGGTGAAGATATTGATATCTTAATAGTAAAAGATAAATTATTAACTGGATTTGATGCTCCTATTGCACAAGTTTTGTATGTGGATAAATCAATGAAAACGCATAATTTATTACAAGCTATTGCTAGAGTAAATAGAGTTTTCCCTGGCAAAAAGAATGGGCGAATTGTTGATTTTTATGGTATTTTTGAGAATTTAACTTCTGCTATGGACTTATATTCAGATAAAGAATCTGGAATGAATCAGTTTGATAAAGATGATATTAAAAAAACTATATATGGTCCGGAAGATGTAAAAAAAGAACTGTATAACAACTATGATCAAGTTATGCAATTTATTGCAGGACATAACACTGATGACACAGAAGAAATACAATTATTATTTAAAGATGAAGATATAAGAAAAGATTTTTATGAAAAACTATTGGATTTTTCAAACTCACTTGATACGGCAATAAGTAATTATAATGTATATGAAGGAATTGGTATTGATGAAATTAAAAGATTGCAAAAAGATTATGTCTATTTGCAAAAATTAAGAAGTGGCATAAAACTTCGATATGGTGAGACTGTTGATTTTTCTGTTTATGAATCTTCCATTAAAAATTTACTAAATCAATTCGTTTCAGCCGAAGCTGATGAAATTGTAATAAATCCGCTTTATCTATCAGATAAAGCAACTATGGAAAAAGAATTAGAAAAGCTACCCTCTTCAAGGGCTAAAGCAGAAGCTATGGTATATAATATAGCAACAAGGCTGTCTGAGACGAGAGAAAAAGACCCGATTTTTTATAAAACATTTAGACAAAGATTAGACGAAACTATTGCAGAGTATAATAAAACAAGAAATGAAGAAGCTTATTTAGCACAAATGAAAGATCTTGAAAATGATTACGAAAAGGGATTTGTTGGAAATAAATATCCAACGGTTATTTCTGATGATGATGACGCTAAAGGTTTTTATGGAAATATAAAATTAGAATTAGAAAAAAATATCAAAATCTCAGAAAATGATGATATAGATAATCAACTGGGTATTTTGGCAATATTAATAAAAAATACATTTAGAAATTCCCAAAAACCAGGGTGGCAATATAATACAGTACTTATAAATAACATAAAACAAGAAATTGAAGATGCTATTTTTGATTTTGTAGATAATAATGGTATTACATTGGATATGGACCAACTAGATAAAATAGAAGAAGATATTTTAATGACTGCAAAGAGTATATTTTGATGAAAAAATATTATTTATTAAAAGATAAAAAAGGGTTCTTAATTGATATAGAACGTAAGAATATTAAAAACTATAATATAAGAATTTTGCCTGGCAATAACATAAAGTGTTCAGTTCCAATGCAGACTACAGATGAAGAGATTTCCAAGTTTTTAAAATCTAAAGAATGCTGGATCTATAAACACAATGTCAGACAAGAAAAACTTCAACCATTACAAAATAAAGATATTCTGAAAAATGGCGGTTTTGTTAAAATTTTAGGACATTTTTATAATGTAAAAATCGAATCATCACAAAGTTTTAAAATCGTTTTAAATGATAGGAATATCATTTTTTATACAAATCAAGTTGATAATATTGATAAAAAATATCGAAATTTTGCAAGAAAAAATATGCAAGAATATTTTGAAAAGGTAATAGAAGTTTTTTATCCAATAATAAGAAAATATAATAAACCTAAACCAATATTAAAAATTAGGAAAATGAAAACATGTTGGGGAACTAGTAATCCTGAACAAAATATAATTACTTTAAATGAATATTTATATTCCGCATCTCCTTATTGTATTGAATATGTTGTGCTGCATGAATTAACTCATTTTTTATACACAAATCATGATAAACAATTTTTTGATTTCATAAGTATTCATATGCCAGATTGGCAAGAACGAAAAAACAAATTAAATACAGATTTTAATGTATAAACTTGCTTTTATCTTGATTTTAAGTGATGAATACGACACCTAAAAAGGAGGTCGTATGAGTAAAAGCAAAAAATACAAGATTAAACAAAAAGATTTTAGGAAGTTAGAAAAATTAGCTGAACGAATTTACAACACAGTTACTGTAATTGATTATTTTTGCAGGACACAACAAGAGATTGAAGAGTTGTACAATCTTACTCCAATAGTTGAGAATTTAAGGAGAGATGCTGATACTGTAAACGCTTATTTTATTAATTATCCTGATAACAAGAATTTTTAGATGGTATTTAAAACCTGTTTTAATACCGTTCAAACAGTGTTCAAAAAATGGATTGTGTCTGAATGATACGTT
>CALUSF010000136.1 GCA_944323325.1 Candidatus Gastranaerophilales bacterium | reverse complement strand
GAAACTTTCCGAGCGTGGAGCAAATCCAAGACAGTCCCGCCATCGACATTTTTTAGGACATCATAAAAGGTCTTTTTTACTGCTAGTATTGGTTTTGAGAGCTTAAGTCGCCTCTAATCCTTTCAAAAAGTAGAATTGCGTCAGGTTTATTTAATTTTTTTATAAATTCTTTTACGAAAAGTTCTGATTGTGCTCCTTAAATATATTATGTTTTACGAGAATTTAAGAACATTCAGTTATTAGAAATTCTTTTGGGTATTCAACCTTAGCATTAAGGAGTGATTTTTTTTCTTGTAAATTTATAGCCATAAAAAAATCTTCTGGAACGTCAAAAGGACAGATAATATTAAATTCAATTGAGGGTTTATAGCCAAAGCGCGAATAATATTTCGGATAACCTAGAACAATTGAATATTCAAAGCCCATTCTTTTTGCTATAGTATGCCCTGAATTGATTAATAAACTACCTATACCCCGTTTTTGAAATGCTGGGTCAACCGATACTGGAGCAAGGGCAAGTTGTATGGAATTTCCTACCATAACCTTTGTAAAAAGTATATGCCCGACAATTTTGCTATCCAATTCTGCAACAAGTGAAAGTTCTGGAATAAATGCACTACTTGTTCTTAAGCGTTTGACAAGATTGTGCTCATCTCCATCGGAATGTTCCGCATTTTTGAACGCATTTTTTATCAAGTTATAGATATATACTATATCTTCTTGTGTTTCTTGCCTAATTACAATATCTTCCAAGTCTATGCCCTTTCTTGTTTAACTATAATACATTATAAATAATCTTAAATAAATATAATTAATCACATGCCAGCCCCAGTGCCACTCTCATATTATAGTATTCAAAGGTGGCCTCTTTCATTATACTGATAAGGTAAGCATACATGTTTTTGCTAACTCCCTTATTTTCTGATATAATTTTCTTGTCAAAAGGTTCTAAACTGGTAACCTTAATGACATTTATTCATAATTGAGGGTTTTAAAAAGGAATTATTTATGAAAAGGTTTATTATATTTACTGCACTATGTCTAATTGGAACAAATACAGCTAATGCCAATTTTGATGAATATATGTATTATACACAATTGGAAGCTAGACAAAATAATGGAGTTCATGTAGAAGAAATTGATGGGAATTATAGTATTCTTAAAGAAAAAACTTCATCCGGGTATACTGAGCGTAAATTCAATCGTAAAAACTATAATCTATCTGCCGTAACAGATTATGACATGCAAAAACAAGTGTTAAGAGAGTTGAATTTTTTTGAAACAGCATATGTTGATATATCAAACGATGAGAATATAACTATAAAATTATACTATGATAAAGATAATAAAGATAAATATAAATATGTTGCATTTGATGAGAATGATAATTTTATTGAATATGTAAAGAACAATAAAGATAATACTTTTGTTGATTTATCAAGTAACAAAAATTTGCAAGCAACTTCTAATATTATTTATAAAAATAATAAACCATTGAAAATGTATCTCCAATTGAAAAATCAAAATAATCAAACAATAAATATATATCTTGATTATATAACAGGAAAATTATTAACAAGGCAGGAATATACCGATTTACATTAAGCATAAATGGTAAATTATACCCTACAAAAATCATTAAGTAGGTTGGGTATAATTGAAATATACCCAGTAAAACGTAATCGGTCAGTGGGGCCTAAATATTATCTGAGTTTTTTGTTCACTCCTTATTTTTTGTTATTTTGTATTTAGGAATAGTCCTCAATTGATGACTATTCAACTTAACTTTTTTAGGAAATCATTCTTCACTTTAAGATATACATTTTGTGCTTTTAATTCTTCTATTTGCTTTTCTAAAGAGATTTTTTCATTAGATTTTATACCTTCTTTAGACCATTTTAAAAGAAGATTAACTGCATTTTTTCTACCGGCAATATCTAAATCAATCACGGCTTCTACAAAAATTTCAACCGGAGGTTTTTCATTTCTGTATTGTTCAAGGGCTGATAATTTAAACTCATTTGTGTAGATAATACGATTTTGAAATACTTTTTCTATGTATTTCGATTTTAATATTTCTTGTATTTGTTCTTCAGTCAGGCTTTTTTGTTTTCTCATTGTTCCTCTTTTTTTTTACTATATTCGAAAACTTGCCTATTGATTGTTTACGTTTTTAGGGGGCATTTCAAATAAAGACTATATAAGCATTTCTGACCAGGAAATTAAAACTTGAATTTATACTTGTAAGAGAAGAAATAAATGGAAAAACTTATAGAAGGTATTATTCAATTTAATAAAGAAACACTAGGTGCATTTGTAATTCTCTCTATAGCGGGCTCAAATTTTTTCTTCAAAGTTTGTAAAGTTTTTAAGAAATTGTATTTAGAAGAAAAGAACAACTTGCAAGTAGCATTTTTTTTAGCTATTGTTTATTGTGTTGTGAGTATTTCAGTTCGCAGAGAAATACCTGCAAATGGTGATTATTTGTGAAGGCAGTCGATTTTCTTTTAATTCTATTTCCGGGTGGACTCGCAATAATAGGCGTATGTCTGTTTATTGTACACAGGTTATCTTAAAGGAGAATATTAATGCAAATTAAAAAATTAAATAATGACAGCACAGCAATGAAAGCTCTATATTTTCCTAAAGAGCCAAACAGCATTGCAAATAACAAAAATATTAAAAATGCTGTATGTAACAATAAATATATTCAATCTATTGCAGAAAATGAGGATGTCTTAGTCAGGTTTATACCTAAAGATAAAGATTTTATACAGCATCTTTTAATCCTTGATATTGTAGATTTGTCAACAAAGCAGACAAAAAAATCCATGTGGTTTTCATCTCGTATTTATGGAAAATTTGCTAACATAAGTCCGGAAGCTTTTATTGATAAAATTTCTCAACATTTAGACAGATTTCTTAAAAAAAGTTTTTGGCAAAAATTATTCCCCAAAAATCCACATCAAACAGAATATTTTAATTATCAAGAGGTTTCTCCGCTAAAAGATGATGAGTTTTTATTAAGCAGAGATTTAATAAAAGAAAATAATGCTCTTAAAGAGGCCGAAAATGAACGGAGAAAATTAAATACACAAATTATAGATACTATTTAAATAAAATGTCACCTAAATTTTTCCTTATAGATCTACTCCTTTGTAAAAATATTTTATTAAAATTGTCATTAGAGAGTTTTTGTATTAAGATGTAATAAGTGAGGTGGAAATGGATTTTTTCAGACAACATAAGAAATTTATAGTTGGATTAATTGCGGTATCATTTATTATATGGACTTTTGGTATGGGAGTGCTCTTATTGCTTCCCGGTATTAGAGGATAGGCGGGGAAGATTTGAAAAAAATATTAAATA
>CALUSF010000135.1 GCA_944323325.1 Candidatus Gastranaerophilales bacterium | reverse complement strand
ACTTCTTTCATTGCGGCAACAACCTGCGGGAATTTATCCATAACTCCGTTGTCGCGCATCATTTGAGTATTAGCGGTCAACGCCCCGCCGGGAAGCGGTGAAGAAATAATCATCGGATTTACCGCCAAAGCCTCAGGAGGTAAGAAGTAATCCTTCATACATTCTTTGAAGATTTCTTCCGTCTCTAAGATTTTATTAATATCAATTCCCAAATCGTATTCCGTACCCTTAAGCGCGTGCCACATAGAAACAATGTCAGGCTGTGCCGTTCCTCCTGATACGGGTTTCATAGCCAAGTCAATACCGTCAGCGCCGCCGTCTAATGCCGCCAAATACGCTGCAAGCCCGGTCCCTGCAGTTTCGTGAGAGTGGAACCTGATATGAACATCCGCCCCTAAAATTTCTCTTGTTCTTTTGATTGTTTCATAAACTTTTCTCGGTGCAGAAGTTCCGGACGCGTCTTTAAACGCAATGCTGTCAAAAGGAATTCCTGCATCTAAAATATTTCTCAAAACTCTTTCATAAAATGCCACGTCGTGCGCACCCGTGCATCCGATAGGCAATTCCATCATCGTTATGGTAACTTCGTGTTTAAGTCCGTTATTTTTAATGCACTGTCCTGAATAAATCAGGTTATTAACATCATTAAGAGCATCAAAGTTTCTTATAGTAGTAACTCCGTGTTTTTTAAACATTTTTGCATGCAAATTAATCATATCTCGGGGCTGAGAATCAAGTCCGACGACGTTTACGCCTCTTGCAAGAGATTGCAGATTGATATCGGGTCCAACTGCTTCTCTGATTTTATCCATTGTTTCAAAAGCGTTTTCGTTACAATAAAAAATCGGAGATTGGAATCTTGCGCCGCCTGCTGTTTCAAAATGTTTAATTCCGGCATCTACCGCTGATTTAAGTGCAGGTAAAAAATCATCCACGAAAACCCTTGCGCCGTATACGGACTGGAAACCGTCTCTGAAAGAAGTATCCATTACTTTAATAAGTTTTTTTGTCATCTTTATTCCTCTCTGTTTGTATGAAAATGTTTATAATATATCGCCTATCAAAAGTACTTGCTCTTTGTTATCTTCAGTAAGTATCCGAAGTCCGCCCTCGTCTGTTATTCCGGCTGCAAATCCGCTTATCTCCTTATCAAAAACTCTAACCGTAATCTTTTGATTTAAAAATAAAATTCTCCGTATATATTCATCTTTTATAAGCAAAAAATTTTGCGCGATGAATTCATCATACCGCAAAAAAAATCTATCTAAAAGTCTTTTTAAAAATTCATTCTTATCAATATTTTTTCCAGTTTCAATATTTAACGAAGTTGCGGGCTGGCTGATTCCCTTAAGAGCTTCTTTTTTAGTATTCAAATTTATTCCGACGCCCAGTACAATTCCCTTTAGCAAGCCACCTTCAAGGATACTTTCCGCAAGTATTCCGGAGATTTTTTTAGAATTAATTAAAATATCATTCGGCCACTTAATTTTTGGCTCCACGCCGTATTCTTCAAAAGTTTGCGCAAGTACAACACACAAATACTGCGTTAAATTTGCATAAACATCTTTCATTTTATCAGAAGGCTTGAGAACAATACTTGCATAAATATTATTTTCGCCCACATAATCCCACCTTCTGCAAAGTCTGCCCCTGCCGGCTGTTTGGTTAAAAGTATAAACAATAGTTTTATCCGAAATATCACCAATATGTTCTTTTGTGTATTTATTTGTCGAATCAACTTGTTCTATGTAAAACATTTGCATAGATTAATTATATAATAAACAGAAAAGGGGCATAATAACCGGCAAAATTTAACGATACCGGATTAAGATAGATATATAAATTGTGTGGCTGAAGAATGCCCGTATTTTAAAGAGTATATGAGGTTAAAAAACGGATAAAGCAACCGCCTTAAAATTAGCAACCTGTATTTGAAACATATATGACACTAATCTTAATATAATTGAATTCACTCTGAAGCTTTTTGTTAAGTTTTGTAACAAAATAATTAAATTCTGAAATTACATATTCTTTGAATACTTTATATATATGTAAGATGAATAAAACATAAGGAGACAAGATATGTCAGCACATATTAATGCAAAAGCTTTACAACAATTTATTACAAAAGACTTAGGTATAAATAAATTAAATGAAAATCAGGCTAAAAAATACGATATTGATAACGATAAATATACAGAAGTGAATGTTGATGAGAATGAGTACCTTGATATAGATGAAATTCTGGATGATAAAGATTTGTACTCACAATTTGCAACTTTATACATCGAAGAGAAAGATAAAGCGGCATCGGCTGATGAAGAGAAAAAGAAAGAAGAAGACGCTAAAGTAAAGGATAAAAACGAAAGCGGAGTTTAAATATAGAAGAGAGAAAAATAAATATTATTGTAAATAAGCGAAACAGTTGTGTTTCGCTTTTCTTTTTATAAAATAATAGTCGACAGTAAGAATGTAAAAATTTAAAAGTTATGCTATAATAAAAATAGGAGTTCAAAATTTAATCGTTATTAGCCAAATGCGGATGCAGAAAGGCCTTTTATATAAGAATGATGAGCAATTTACAATTTCAAAATGACCTCGAACGACTACTTGCAGTTATGCCCCCTAAGGTTGTCTCAAATTTAACGTGTGATAGTCTTGATGATGTTATTGAAATTGTTCTGGACATAGGAAGAATTCCGGAAGTTCGTCACGCGGGCGGTCGGATAGAAAAGTTAAATTGTGATATTGTAAATGATGAAGATATCAGTTTTGTAGTTTCTCATATACAGGAATTTACGCATGATAACCGTTCCGGGATTCCCGGTACCCTTCACCGAATAAGCGCGATAAGAAACAGGCAAGGCAAGGTTATCGGTCTTACATGCCGAATCGGCCGTGTTGTAACGGGTACTATTTCTTGCATAAAAGATATTTGTACGCAAGGTAAAAGCATTTTATTTTTAGGCCCTCCGGGTGTCGGAAAAACAACAAAGTTAAGAGAAATTTCACGTCTTGTGGCCGATGAGCTTGGTAAGCGTGTTGTTATTGTTGATACTTCAAACGAAATTGCAGGTGATGGCGATGTTCCGCATCCTGCAGTCGGTTCTGCGCGAAGAATGCAGGTCCCGCAGCCGGAATTTCAAAAAGATATTATGATAGAAGCCGTTGAAAATCATACGCCTGAAGTTATCGTAGTTGATGAAATCGGGACGGAACCCGAAGCGCAGGCAGCCAGAACGATTGCAGAAAGAGGAGTAATGCTCATTGCAACGGCTCACGGAAATTGCCTCGAAAGTCTTATAAAAAACCCGACATTGTCGGATTTAGTCGGCGGAATACAGTCGGTTACATTAGGCGATGACGAAGCAAAAAGAAGAGCGTCACAAAAAACAGTGCTGGAAAGAGAAAAGCAGCCTACTTTTGATATAGTAATCGAGATTTTAGAC
>CALUSF010000134.1 GCA_944323325.1 Candidatus Gastranaerophilales bacterium | reverse complement strand
GCTTATTTTTGAAAAGTTTTAAAAATATTTTTATGCTAAAATCTTGAGTATGAACAGACCTGAATTGTTAATGCCTGCGGGTAATATTGAAAAACTTAAGTACGCCGTTAAATACGGTGCTGATGCCGTTTATTTGGGGATTGTAGATTTTAGCCTCAGGGCTATGCGAAAGGGTGAGTTAATTACTCTTGACAATTTAAAATTTGCAATTGATACCGCACGCCAAATGGGCGCAAAAGCTTACCTTACTTTAAATATATTTGCTTTTAATAATGATATAAAGCTTCTGGAAAGCTGCATAGACAAAATTGCGGATTCTAATCCGGATGCACTGATTATAAGCGATGCGGGAATTATACGCCTAGCAAAAAAATATATGCCCAATACTGATATTCATATAAGCACTCAGGCTAATATTTTGAATTACGAAGCCGTAAAATTTTGGCAGGATATCGGTGCTACAAGAGTAATCCTTGCCCGGGAACTCCCGATTAAAGACGTTGCGGAAATTAAAACAAAAGTGCCTGATATAGAGCTTGAATGCTTTATACATGGTGCTCAATGTGTTTCATTTTCGGGCAGATGTCTTTTAAGCGACTATATGACCGACGGAGAAAGAAAAGCAAATTCAGGAAATTGCTCACAGCCTTGCAGGTGGAGTTATAAATTGGTCGAAGAAACAAGACCGGGACAGTATTACGAAATCGAAGAAAACGAAAAAGGCACGCATATATTATCAACGAAGGATTTGTGCCTAGTTCGCCATCTTAAAGAAATGATAGAAGCCGGAATTGATTCATTCAAGGTTGAAGGCCGCACAAAAAGCCTGTATTATGTATCTGCAGTTGCAAAAGCCTATCGTGAAGCGATTGATAAGGTTCTTGAAAATCCGGATGCTGATATGACACCTTATTATGAAGAGCTGCTAAAAGTCGGCAACAGAGGATACACAACAGGTTTTTACCTCAACGAAGGATACCCCAAAGACGGTTACAGCTATGATATTTCAAAAGGACTTGCCGGAGCGGATTTCCTTTGCGAAGTTTGGGATTTTGACGGCGAGTATTATAAAATTAAAACAAAAAATAAATTTAATAAAAATGAAGATGTCGAAATGATTACGCCGAATGAAAAATTTATAACTCAGGTATATGAGATTAAAAATATGAAAGGCGAAAATTTGGATATTGCAAACACTAATGACGAACTTTTGGTTAAGTTCACCAAAACGCCGGAAAATTACGAATACGCCCTTGTGCGAACTGTCGGTATTAAAGGCGGTGTGAACGAAATACAAAAATGCGGATGCGGAGATTAAAATGTTTTTAAAGCCTGATTATAATTTAAGAAGTATTTACGAAATAGATTTTACCGAATTAAAAGAATGCGGCATAACTTGCGTAATGTTTGATTTGGACAGCACCGTTATGGTATCAAAATCCGCAAATTTTTTACCGGAAACCGTTGAGTGGTTCAATACGTTTTTAAAAGATTTTGAAGTCGCAATTATATCTAATAACAAAAACGATGAATATATAAATAACGCTTCTAAAATAGCGCCCTGCAGGGTTATAGGAAATGCAAACAAGCCAAACCCCAAAATAATGCGGGAGTATTTAGATTCTGTGGGAATTTCTCCTCAAAATGCGGTAATGGTCGGAGACAGACCTTTAACGGATATTCTTGCGGGAAAATTACTTGGCTGTAAAACTATTTTGGTAGGTTCTATTAATCCGAAAGAAAATTTACCCACAAAATTTGTACGGGCTTTAGAACGCGCTACCATTCGCGGAAATACTGATAAATAGAGACAAAATGTAATTACAAAAGCTGCAGAGCAAATGCGGGAGACTGATTTGCAGTAGAGAGAAGTGTTGCAGAGGCTTGCTGCAGTATCTGTTGGCGAATATACTCGCTAGAAACCTCTGAAATATCGGCGTCTCTTATTGTCGAGCGGGTTGAAATAAGATTTTCGTACGACACGGATATCTGCTCCAATGCGCTTTCCAAACGATTTTGCACAGCCCCGAATTCCGTTTGTTTTGCGGATACCGTTTTTATCACATCGTCAATTGCACTTAGAGCGTTAATTGCACCGGTTTGTGTTGTCAAATCAATATCCAAACTAAGCTCAAACGAAATATCAAAAGATATTTTTGAACTCTCTGACGAATCAATCCCCGCTTGTAATACTATTGAAGAGGGTTCCGGCAAAGCTTTTGTTTGTGTCGAAACCGGTAAAGAGAGAGTATTAACGGAAAACACATCCGGAACAGTATTATTACTCAGAACCGCAGCCGTTGAAAGTGTCGAATTTGCAGTGCCAAACGTAAATTGAGGCAAAGTGCCGTTTGCGATTAATTCGTTAAGTTCCGCCGTTGTTACGCCAGATATTCCGCCGCTTGGTTCTGTAAAACCTGGCCAGCGCTTTGCAATCCAATCAGTCTGTCCAGTCGTTTCCGTATTATAATACACATTTGTGAATACAGTCTCTTTTTCTGGGAAGTTAAATATCTCCCCAACCAGACCTCCGGTAGGCCCATCTCCCGAAACACTCCCAGTTGCATAGCAATTACTTATTTGACTATTACTACCTGCGGACCCAATAAGCCCGCCTACATATACATTAGAGGCAAGTCCGGTTAAATTACCAGTAGCACAACAATTTTCTATTACAGCACCGTCATCAACATCACCGATTAAGCCTCCTATCTGTGTATAAGTACCAGATCCTGTAGGACCGTTACACGTAACAGAAGCCGAAGTCCAACAATTAGTTATTGTTGCAGAAGAAACAGAACCGACAAGCCCCCCACCGCTACCGTTAACACTACCTTTAACATAACAGTTATTTATTGTACCTGAAAAAACCTCTCCCACTAAACCGCCCACATCGGTGTCACCTACTACATCAATTTCTACAGTACAATTGCTAATAATTGTATCATTACGAATATAACCAACTAAGCCGCCTACCCAATAGGAAGAACCAATACCGTTTATCTTTCCGGTAACAGAACAATTGTCAATTATAGTGCTGCCAAGAGAAAACGATACCAATCCCCCAATAACGGAATCGCCGCTAATATCAACATTTTCTAAAGCAACGTTTTTTATTGTCGCATCGGTTACACCTGCAAACAGTCCCCTGTAAGTCTCTCCTCCTTTTATGGTAAGATTTTCAATTACATATCCGTTACCATTTAATTCACCTGTAAAATAATAGGTTCCAGAAGTGGGCCCCGTCCTACCCACAGGCTCCCAGTCATACCCGGATAAGTCTATATTATCCATCAATATATACTTGCCCGAAAGATTATTCCGCATTGCCTGCAGTTCATCCGCGGTCTTTATTATCGTATAACCCTGAGCAATGGCTTCCTCTTCCGTCAATGATGCGGTTCCGGTTACCGGAGGGGTTGTATCATCAGGGTTAGTATCATCGACTCCGCCTGACGGGGG
>CALUSF010000133.1 GCA_944323325.1 Candidatus Gastranaerophilales bacterium | reverse complement strand
AAACTGCCACCCTGTATTTATATTATTTACGATGTTTGCCTGTTTGTCAAGGTAAGATACGGTTTTAATAGACAGCCCTAAAAAGTTATAATAAAATAATCTTGCAGGGTAAAAGATACCTTTTCGAAAGAGGAACCGCTCACACATTCATTCAAGCTTCGGGACGGTTCCCGACTAGAAAGGGGGCTGATATGGATAATTTCAATTTAAGTTTATTATTAATCTTTTTGATTTTGTACATATTAAATAACGGCTCTTACCTAAATAAGTAAGAACCGTTCAAGCTTCTAAAGGTATCCGGCAGCTTGACAAACTGCCACCCTGTATTTATATTATTTACGATGTTTGCCTGTTTGTCAAGGTAAGATGAAAATAGAAAACCTATTGTCTTTTCTCAATCCTGATTGCGCTGTCCGGACACGTCATAGCACACGCTCCGCAGGCTATGCAAATCTCCGGATCCGGAGCAACGGCGGGTGTCTGGTATAAGCCTACCTCTTTTGACCATTGAAGGCATTTTTTCCCGGCCTTGTTCATCGGACATTTGGCAATACAAAGCCCGCAGCCCTTACAAAGATCCGTATAGACATAATAATCAGCTTTACCCTTGCCTACGCCTTCGATTTTGTATCCTTTATATTGTTTGTCTGTCATTTTGTTGTCCTTTCTTTATTCGTGATTCGTGAATAGTGATTCGTGGTTATAGATTTTTTTAATTGTCCTTTGTTTACTTATATTATCTTTAATACCTCAATTCACGAGTTTCGATTCACGATTCACGAAATCACTCCGATTCACGAAATCACCCCTACACTGCAACACCTGAACTGCTCACCATTCCCATACCCATTTCAAGCGCTTGATAATTCAAATCTCGCAGCTCCGGTTTTGCGTCAAATTTTTTGCCCAAAGCTTTTTCCATTGCGTTTTTAATATCATCAAGCTTAAGAACATTTGTTGCAGCCAAAAGAACACCGAGAATGATTATATTAAATACACGGGCGCTTAATTTTTCGTTAGCAATTTTGTTAGCTTCAACACCTATTATTTCTTTGCATTTAACTTCGGGTTTCTTTGTGCAGACAGATGTATCATAAACTACGATTGAATTTTCGTCAACATAAGTTGCACATCTGTCGATTGCCCTATCTGAAAGCATTATAACAATATTTCCTTTAGAGAATCTTGGCTCGCCTATTGTCTCATCTGCAATCTGGCAGAAAGCAATTGATACTCCGCCTCGCTGTTCAACGCCGAAATTCGGAATATAAAGAACCTGTTTTCCGGCTTCGTATCCGGCTTCTACCAGAATTTTAGCAACAGACTGAACGCCCTGTCCGCCTTCTCCGGCTAATACAATTTTTGTTCTTGACATATCTATACCCCCTCCGGTGTTAAAAATTCCTTCACTTCAAAGAATTCTTCCATTTGCTGAAGTCTTGCAAATGTATCGTAATTATTTGTTCTCCAGTTAAGAGGACAGATTGAAAGCACTTCTACAAAAGAGAAGCCTCCGTTTTGAACATTTTTTAAGCCTTTAACAAATGTTGATTTGAGTTTTATCACATTTGAAACGGTAGAGCGCGCAACATAAGATTTTTCTTTATCTGCAATTGAAGCTACCATCTCTGCAGCCTTTGCCGGTTTTCCCGTAACTGAGCAATCCCTTCCGTACGGAGTCGTTTCTGTTTTTTGACCCGGCATTGTTGTAGGTGACATCTGACCGCCTGTCATACCGTAGTTAGTGTTGTTAACAACAACTATCATAAGTCTTTCACCGCGGACTGTAGCGTTAACAAGGTGCTGTGCGCCGATTGCAAGACCGCCGCCGTCGCCCATGTACGCAATGCCGATTGCCTCGGGATTAGCTCTTGTAAAACCATATATAACCGGAGTTGTTCTTCCGTGGTGGGTTTGAACCGTATCTAAATCCATATAGTTCCACGCAAGAAGTGAACATCCTATATCACAGCCAAATACCGTTTTTTGTTTTATACCTAATTCGTCAACCGCCTGTGCTAAAGCCTTTAATGTTATACCATGGCCGCAGCCCGGGCAGAATTTGCTTGCTCCGACTTCTGCATTTTGCGCCTTTGGTAAATTTGGCGGTAGTGTTAATATTTCTGACATGATTGTCTCCTTTTAATTTATAAATCTATTGTAGGTCAGGCATCGCCTGACAATAAATTTTAATGTCGGGCAATGCCCGAACTACTGCTCAACCTCTAAACCTCTCAACCTTATGCAATAACAGCCATTGACTCGACTTTATTCACAATATCATCGCCGGTTACGCCGACACCCATTTTGAATAAAGTATCATAAGGTGTTGTAAGTCCGTAAAGCTGTTCCAATACCATTTGAGCCAGTTGTCCGTTTGCAGATTCCGTAAACAGAATTTGTTTTGCTCTGGAAACTGCTGCTCTCAAAGGTTTAACCGCAAGCGGTCTTATTGTAATCGGTCTGAATAAGCCGGCTTTAATACCTTTTTCTCTGAGTTCATCAATTGCCGTTCTTGCGGAACGTGCAACAATACCGTGAGCTATAACAAGAATTTCAGCATCATCAGCCTTGTATTCTTCCCATTCCTGAACTTCTTCGGACATTTTTTCATAGTCAGCTTTATACCCTTCAAGAACGTCCATAAGCTCATCTTCCATATTATAAGTATTTCTGAGATGCGCAGATTTTCTGTCAACGCCTATTTCGCCTTCCGCAAGCAGGAATTTCTCGGTCGGAACCATCGTAACACCGCGTGAAGCAGGATCATACAATGTAACAGGTTCTCTCATTTTACCTTGATAACCGTCTGCCAGTACGTAAGTCGGGAATCTGTATTTCCAAGCCGTATTAAAGGCTTTTATCATATAGTCATACAAATCCTGATGTCCGGCAGTAGAATAAACTATTCTGAACCCTTCACCGTTTCCGCCGAAACAAGTCAGCCTTGTTTCCTGCTGTGCATAAATAACCGTTGCGGTAGAAGGCCCGCCTCTTTGCATAACCGCGCATACAAAAGGTATTCGCATCATCTCGGCCATTGACTGCGCGTCCTGCATAATTACATTACCCGGGCCCGCAGTTGCCGTAAAAGCTCTTTTTCCCGCAAGGATTCCGCCTATCGTAGAAAATCCCGCAGAAATCTCATCTTCGGTCTGTAAAAAACCGGCTCCCGTTTTAGGAAGCAATTTACACCAGGTGTGCATAATTTCATTTTGAGGTGTAATCGGATAGCCGTACATAAACTCAGCCTCCGCCGAGTTCGCAGCATAAGCCAACACTTCATTTCCCGTCAGAAACATCCTTGTGTCTTCTGTAATAAGTTTGTTTACCATACTATAGCCTTCCCTCTAAAATCTACATGTATATTCTACTACAATTTTTATTTCAAGAAAAGAGCTAAAATACTGGCAGAATCTTTAAATATTTAAAGTACTAAAAGAAAAAGTATATATTTTTACCGTTTATTTTTTTCTCTGTAAAGATACTGTTACAAATAGTGGAAATAAATTTTTTTAT
>CALUSF010000132.1 GCA_944323325.1 Candidatus Gastranaerophilales bacterium | reverse complement strand
CCCTGAATATATTTACCCCGAAAATATTGAGCGGCAGCAGATTACAATGGGGGCAAGCTCATATATAAAAATTGCGGACGGCTGCAACTATAGGTGCGGATACTGCATTATTCCGTACCTGCGTGGAAATTATCATTCAAGGAAAATTGAAAATATTGTTGAAGAGGCAAAAAAACTCGTTCAAAAAGGAGTTACGGAAATAATTCTGGTAGCCCAAGACACAACAAGTTACGGAATTGATATTTATAAAAAGCCTATGCTTCCCAAACTTTTGGAAGAACTTAACGCAATCGAAGGGTTGGGTTGGATTAGAGTAATGTACGCTTATCCTACAATGATGAGCGATGAACTTTTAGATACAATCGCAAAACTCGATAAAGTTGTGAAATACGTTGATATTCCACTCCAGCACTCACATCCCGAGATGCTGAAGATGATGAGTCGCCCCGCGTTCGATTATCGTCCCATGATAGAGAATATAAGGCAAAGAATTCCCGGAGTTTCCATAAGAACCGCATTTATTGTCGGCTATCCGGGAGAAAACGAAGAACATTTTGAGCACCTTTGCCAATTTGTCCGCGATATGAAATTTGACAGAATGGGAGTATTTACGTATTCCAGAGAAAAAGGCACACCTTCATACAATATGCCAAACCGTGTTAATGCCAAAACTGCAAAAGCACGTTATAAAAAACTAATGGAAATACAACAAGGTATTTCAAGTGCAAGAAATAAATCTTTTGTCGGAAAAACCCTTCCCTGCATAATCGAATGTTACTCGGATGAAGGAGAAGTAATTGCCCGCACTCAATACGATGCCCCGGAAATTGACGGCGTTGTTAACATAAAAACAGACAAACACGTCATCCCCGGCGATATAGAGATGGTAAAAATTACAGGCTCCGGCGAATATGACTTGTTTGGAGAAATTTAGTTTATTAAGTCAATTATTATGGAACAGAAATTTAGAGAAATATTAGCATTAAATTTGAAAGTGGAAAGAACCAGAAAAAGACTAACCCAAGAACAGCTTGCAGAGTTAGCTAATATATCTACCAAACATTTAACAAAGATTGAGAATGCTCATGTAACACTGAGTGCATACTTGCTTTTCTGTCTGGCACACGCCCTTAATGTAAGCCTGGATAAACTTGTGGCTGAAGAAACATGACATACGATGAAGTTTATAAAAAAATAGGGTTAAATATTAAAAAATACAGAACAAGTCTTGGGCTAACCCAGCAGCAGCTTGCAGACAGGCTTGGCATGTCATTAAATTTTATTGGTAAAATTGAAGTCGGCTATGACCATCCTTCATTATATACGCTGATTGATATTGCAAACAATTTAGAGATACCGTTAAAAAATTTATTTGATTGATAGAATCTAAAAATGCCATAAGCAAGAAGTTATCTGTTTTAATTTGGCATTATTCGAAAGAGGCAAACGAAACTTAAAAGTTTTGCTGCTATTTTCTTCTTAAAAACGGCAAATATTTTTTTTATTAGTTTTATAATAATCAAATTAAATATTTAAAGGAAATGTTTTATTGTGAAGATTTCAAATTTTAATTACCACTCCGGTTCAACTTATACAAAAAGACAAAACAACAGCACCGGTTTTAAAGCCTGTAAAAATGCTATATTCAATGAATGCGCTAATGCAACATTATTATCATCACAGGAAATTAAACAGTGGACAGAAAAGCTAATCAACAAAATTAAATTTCTAAACAAAGTTATAGGTGCAAACGCCAAAACTACAAGCCCCGTTTTAACAAATATCGCCGGTGCGGATGTTTTTATTAATATAGATAAAACAAAATCAGGATGTACAAAGATAAAAATTGATTCAGAAACGGATAATTTTTCCTATACTTTTTCTCAAGAACTACAGCAGTATATACCCGTAAAGTTAACAGGGAAAAACAGACAAAGTATGGATATTATTATTAATGATAAAGACGGACGTATGATTAACGGAAGCTTAAAGTGTGATGCAGGACACCTGAATTTTGAACGTAATACGAAAACAGGACAGCGTAACGGAAGCGGTCAAAGTATTTACCAATTCGTATTATCACCTAATATAAAGGAAATGCCTACTAACTGGGAAACTCAAAGATGGTATGCCGCGAAAGGGAACAATGCTGTTATATCAGTTTTTTCAACCATATTTTTGGATTTAATGCGTGTAAAACCTAATACTAAACTTATTTAAATGCGGATTTATAAGCTATACCATAATAATTAGTTTACTCATTTATTCTTTTTAATATGCAACTCCGTCGGGTATCAAACCTGCAAGATTTTAAAAAGCGGGTCTTGTAAAACCCGCCTTTATTTGATTAAGCTTCAATAACTTTCATTAATCTGTCCCAAACTTCATCAATTGAACCATTTGCATCTATTTTATAAAGAACTCCTTTGTCCTCATAAAATTTTACAAGCGGAGCCGTTTCTCTAAAATATGTATCAAAACGTGCCTTTGCTGTTTCTTCATTATCATCCGCTCTTGTTTTTAATTCCGTACCGCACTTGTCACAAATATTTTCAACCTTTGACGGTTTAAATTTTGTGTTATAAATCTCACCACATTTCGGACAGGACTGGCGGCAGACAATTCGGTCAATAAGGATTTGAGTATCTATATCAAAATATATTGCCTTAAAAGACACCTCTTTTCCCTTATCCACTTCCGCATTGATTTTTTCTAACATTTCAGCCTGTTCCAAGCTTCTCGGGTAACCATCAAGAACATATCCGTTTTTGCAATCATCACCTGCAAGTTTTTTTGCAATAATTTTTCCGACTAAATCCGCAGGAACCAACTGCCCTTTATCTATAAAAGACTTAGCAAATTTTCCCTCTTCAGTACCGTTAGCAATTTCTGCTCTTAAAAGTGAACCTGTATCTACATGAGGAAATCCCAAATAGTCGGATAACCGGTTAGTTTGGGTACCCTTACCGCATGCGGGAGGGCCTAAAAAAATCAATTCTTTTTTCATTGTCTTCTCTCCTTCTACATAACTAATTATAATTCTAAATCCTGACAAATGGAAGAGGGGGGGTAAATGGAGGGGGTAAATGGAGGGGAGGGGTGTAAATAGACCGGCTGGCTGACAGTATAAAAACTTCAAACATAAAGTAAAATTTTTTAACTGTTAATTCTTACATAATAAGAATTCAATAAAAAGCTTATTTATGTTATAATCTCTTTGCGCGGGGTGTTAGCGCAGTTGGTAGCGCACGACACTGGCAGTGTCGGGGTCAGGGGTTCGAATCCCCTACACTCCATATTTTACAACAAGAGCCGAAAAGGCTCTTGTTTAGTGGTTTTTCGAGTTCCAATCTGCGTTTCAGACGGTCGCAAATTTTTGATTAAATTTTTAAAAATAGCCAAAAGCCTTTTATACTAACTATTTTCCGAGTTCGAGTCCATTTTGGAATCTAATTTTTTACAAAAATCTGGCGAAAACACTTTCTGTATATACTCTGCAGGTATTTCTTTTTCTGCAATTCTTGCTAACACAGAGAAAAATCGTGTCCAAAGAAAACTAGCTTCTTCGTACGAGTTTCTTTGTCATAAAATTTTATAAT
>CALUSF010000131.1 GCA_944323325.1 Candidatus Gastranaerophilales bacterium | reverse complement strand
CTTTCAATAAGGTCTGTAAATTCATTTAGTTCATTCATTGATTTCTCTACAGACTCAAACAGACTAATCCCTGCTTCTTTTGATACTTGAATCAAGTTTGGAATGTACATTAAAGATGATTTAAGGCTTAAAAAGTCGCGAGGACTTGCAGAACCGTTGCTTAGTCTTGTTGAAAGTCTTTGAATATCGTAAATATTTTTAAGGCAATTTTCCAGTTCATACCGTTTCGGAGAATTTTCTACCAATTTTTTTACGATATTTTGTCTTTGGCGAATTTTTGCGGAGTCTTTAAGCGGCTGGCAAATCCAGGATTTTAAGAGTCTTGCCCCCATATTGGTATTGGTTTTGTCGATGGCCCAAAGAAGCGAGCCGTATCGGTTCTTCTCTCGCAATGTTTCGGTAAGTTCAAGATTTTTTCTTGTACTTGCATCTATTGCCATGAATTCGGAGAGTTCGTATGTTTCAATTTTTTCAAATTTAGGAAAGCCTTCTTTTAAATTTTCCCATATATAAGCAAGAACTCCTGCTGCGGCGCGGAATCCGAGCGGGCAGGATTTGTAGCCTATTGATTCCAGTGAATTGAGTTTTAATACCTGTTTTAAATTTTCCTGAGCAAAATTTTCTTCAAACACTTTTGCCGGAACTTTTGAGCAGTTATAATTATTCTTAATTTCATCCGGAAGGTCAACTTCTTCTTCCGGAACAATTTGAAACGGTTGAAGCTTCATTTTTTTTGCCGGTGCAATGATTTCTGCGGGTTGGATTCTTGCAAGCTCGGTAAGTAATGTATCATAGTTTAGTTCTGCAGCCTTAAATTCTCCCGTCGAAATATCCGTGTACGCAAATCCCCATTTTTCATTTTTATCTTTTTCTTTAAAAACGGCACATGTATAATTATTGCTGTTTTGGTTTAAGAAATTACTTTCAAGAAGTGTGCCGGCAGTAATAATTCTTACAACCCCCCTTTTTACAATTCCTTTTGCCTGCTTAGGATCTTCCAGCTGTTCGCATATAGCAACTTTAATATCCTTGGCGACAAGTTTTTCGAGGTATCCGTTAAGGGCTTTAACCGGAATTCCGGCAAGCGGAATTCTGCCTATTTTAGCGCCGCAGTCCCGTCCTGTCAGTGTAATTTCCAGTTCTCTTGAAAGCGTTACTGCGTCTTCAAAAAAAGTTTCATAAAAATCTCCCATTCTGTATAGCAAAAGGCAGCCGGGATTTTCTTTTTTTATTTCCAAATATCTTTGCATAGCAGGAGTTGCTTCTTCTATGCAAACATCTGTTGTATTTACAAGATTGATTTCAGGTTTTGTCATAGTATAATTGTACATAATACCGACCGGAGGTGCAAGTAATGTTTAGATTAATAAAGATTATTTTTAATGCTTTTCTGCTCGTTCTTGCCGTAATTGGATTTAACGCTATAGGCGGACAAAAGTATGTAGAAGCCGTAAAAACTTATGTCGGAAATTATATACAGCAGCATGCTTTTGAAAGCGCAAAAAAAATCGGAAATTTCTCCGGACTTAATGAAGAATTTCAAATAGATAATGCTGTTAATATTGCTGGCTATAAAGCTGTTCTTGCCGAACATAAGGCTTCCGGACAAAAAATGATAATTATTGATTCAGGGAAAAAGCCGCTTTTGACCCAAGAAGATATTAAAAGCGAAAAAGTTGATATAAAATTAAACGATTTGGCTGAAAAATTTAAATATCAGGCAATAACGGTCAAGGATATAAAGGTGACTGACAGGGGAACTATGAGCGTATACGGAAAACAAGTTCCCTATGCCAAATTTGAAGCACATGTTACAAAGCTGCCGTTTTCGGATATTTCCGGGGTTGTTGCAAGTGCAACAACATCAGACGGCGGTGAAAAACTTGCGCTTGCAATAAGCGAAAAGAAACGTTATTCGCAATTAATTACAAATGAGTTTTATAAAGGAGTTAAAGAAAATTCAAAGTAAAGTGTGTTAAAAAAAAGGAGTAAATTATGAGAGTTAACAGCATCGGTCTTTACACAACAAATTTAAAATCACAAAACTTAGGGGTAAATGGAGTAAATGGAGTAAAAAAAGGTAGTCTCATAAACAGCACAAGCGGCACTGACCAACCGTCGCTTCGAGCCCCGTTGTCTCCAACCTTTACGGGAAATACCGGTAAAATTGTAGGCGGTCTTTTAGGTCTTGCGGCAATATGCGTAATTTGTCCCGCAGCAGTTGGTATAGGTCTGGGCGGCTTAGGCTTGGGACCCGGAATGCTTCTCGGTGCCGCTTATGATGAAAAAATGGAAGAAAAGAAAAATAAAAAGAACAATAACAACAATAATAATGGCTAAAAAGAACAGTTTATCTTTATAAAGTTATATTTTATTACATATTGTATGCTAAATACAATACTTTCGCTTGCATAGATATGGTACTGAGATTTTGTTTGTTTTATTATGGTATCAAATGGAATTATATTAAATATCTGGCAGATATTTGGAAGGTTGTTATGAAAAAGTTTACACTGTTTGTATTGTTGTTTTTTCTTGTTACAGGATTCGGATATGCACAAGAGGATAAATTTTCTGCCGAATACTTAAAAAACAATAAACATTTTGCAATTATGAATCCTTTAGCGGAATGTATAGCAGAGCATAGTATAGTAAAATCTTTGAAAAAAGAAACCGGCGGAAAGTATGACGTAAAATTTACGGGCTATACTCTTTCCAGTATGAAAAAAGGTATCTTTAAATCTCTGGAAATAACCGGTACAGATATGGTCACGGAGAATATTCCGCTGCCTTACGTATATATAAAATCGTTGAGTGATTATAATTATATTGATTATCAAAAAGAACCGCCGGTATTCAAATCCGATATGACATTCTATTTTGAAGTAGATTTGTCGGAAGATAGCTTGAATACGGCTCTTAAAGACAGCTCTTATAAAAAAACTCTTGATACAATAAATAATATTACATATCCTTTGTTTCAAATTACCGGTGTAAGTACAAAAATCAGGAACAACCGAATTTATATATTAACGGAGTACAATTTTCCTATAGCTCCATCATCGAAGAATAGAGTTTTTGTCTCCTCCTCTGATTTTCAAGTCGCAAATGGCGACATAAATGCGGTTAATATTAAAATAGACAGTGCTTACGGTAACGTCTCTTTGCACAAAGTCGCAAATCTTATAAACATGCTTGATCCTCTTGATTTTACGATGAGTCTGTTGGAAACAAAGCAAGGAAAAGCAAAGATTGAGAATGTAAAAATTGTTGACAATAAAGTCAGAATTGATGGTAAAATATTTGTAAAAGGAGATTAAACCATGAATTTTTCACAGAAGCTCGGTTTGTTTATATTAGTTTCAATATCCGCTCTTTATGTTTATTTTTCCTTTTTTGCAAAAGACGGATTACAAATTCCAAAGTACTCCGATAATGATATATCACAACTTCCGCCTGCAATTAATACCGGTGAAGAAGTTCCTCAAAAGCATGAAATGAAGTCAGTTAAAATTTTTGTATCAGATTCAAATGGAAAACTCAGAACGTTAAACCGCGAGTGTGATATGGCTGTCGAAAAGTCATGTTTTGCATACGCAATAAGAGAATTAATTTCC
>CALUSF010000130.1 GCA_944323325.1 Candidatus Gastranaerophilales bacterium | reverse complement strand
GCCGAAAAATGAAAGGGTAGGAAAAAAGATTGTTGAAGCTCTATAAAAACAGGCTGAGAATATGGACATACAGGACGATATTCAAGCTGACAGTTTTGATACAGCCCCTGTCACAAATCCGATAAATGACGATATTTTTTCATCAACATCATCGGATGACTTTTTTGCAGAACCTGCTAAACCCGTAAAAAATAACAGTTTCTTTGATGATATAGAAGAAGATAAAGATTCATTCTTCGCTGAACCGAAACAAGTTCAAACACCGGTTGTGGAGACAATGAGCGAATCATTTGAAATGCCGGCCAATATTACGGTATTGAAGAAACTAATTTCACAACTTCCAAGCGGAGTTTCAAGACACACCGGCGCTCAAATTATTAAGCAAACTATGGAAGCGCTTGGAATTTCTATGAAGAGTGTCCTGCAAGACGCGCAGCAAGTACAGGAGAATTTGAAAGTTTCCGCAAGAGAATGCCAAGCTTCAATACAGGAATACAAAAAACAAATTCTTACGCTAGAAAAACAATCTCAAAGTTATCAAAAACAATACTCAGCTTTAAATGATTTAATAAGCTTATTTATACAAACTACAAAATAAATAATAAAACTAAAAATATAAACTAAAAAAGACTAAATCTTGTATTTAGTCTTTTTAGTTAATAACTGTATTGATTCGCAATCTCTGATGTATTGACAGGTTCCGTTGAACTAAAGTTTTCACTTGTTGAAGAATTATCTTCTTCATTTGTCTGATTTTGCTCCTCTAATATTTCTTGTCTTGCCTGAGCAATTTCCCTATCTGCCTGTGCAGCAACTTTTCTGTCTTGACTGGAGGGATCTGCAGGTGCAAGTGCTGAGGCTTTAAGCTGTTGAGCGTTCCGAAGATTCACTTCCGGATCATCACTATGCTGATAACTAACGTTTACATCGCCAGCTACGGCATATTTTCTGCCATCCGGTCCGGTTTCATATTCGTAATTCGGGGCAGATGATGTAAGTCCGGCCGCTGCAGCTTTATGTGCATTTTCATGCGCTCTGACTTCCGCATCCGTCATTTTTAATTCTGAAACTTCCTGCTGCTCCTGCTGTGTAAGCTCATCATTTGAATTACTAGAACCGTCACCGGTGTTTGAATTTGATTGCTGTTCCGCATTAAAAAGCGCAATTGCTTCAGGCGAAACAGAAGCATACGCGGCATTATCGTCGATAAGCGCAACACCGGAATCAGCCCGTGCCGAGTTGTTATCCTGAAAGACTCCGATTCTTGGAGAATTATAGGTATAGAAACTATTTACCGCTTGGTAGTTAGCAACAGCAACTGAAATACTATTCATATACTTATTATAATTCCGGTCTACAAGTTTTTCAATATAGCAGACTATATACCTTCATCTTCTGCTGACTCTTCTTCAGTAACTGCCGGCGCTTCAACTTTTACGCCCAGCTCTTCAAGCGCAGCGCGGGCTTTTGGTGCAAGAGCCGTGTCAGAAAAGTTCTCAAGCACTGTTTGATAACATTCTATTGCTTCCGGCTTCATATCACGAAGTTTATATATATTGCCTGCTTTATAATAAAGCGGTGCAAGCTCCGTTGAAGAAGATACCAGCATTTGGTTATCAAGTTTAATCTTAATACCGATAAGCGTTTCATTATCCTGCGGAGAAAGAAGTGCACGCCCGTATATTTTTTGGGTTAATTTATCAATATTATCAGACATTTCGGATATTGCTTCTTTGGATAGTTTAGAAGACTTTTTTGCAGCCGATACATCCAGAGATATTGCCGAAAGCAATAAAAAACCGACAATAATTGATAAAAATATTTTTTTCATATTTAATCCTGTTTGCTCCTTTTCTATAACTATTATACATAACATTTAATTTTTAGGCTATATATTTTCGCAAGTTGATTTTCTCATACATTTAAATGTATGATTGTTATATGGAAAAACTTATTTACCAGATGTTTATTTTAGGAACGGGCGAGTTTTTGGATGAAGCGCTCAAAAAAGGATTGGGCGGAGTAATATTTTTTACGCGCGATATAGAATCAAAAGAACAGTTTAAAGCGCTTATTAAGGATATTAAAACAAAAGCTCTAATTCCTCCGTTTCTTTCAATTGATCAGGAGGGAGGAAGGGTTGAAAGAACGGAAAATATCCACCCTCGCTACCTTTCTGCGCGATATGCTTTTCAAAAAGGCGAAAAATTTTTAAAGCATCAAACAGAACAAATTGCGCAAGAGCTTAAAGAATACGGAATAAATTTAAATTTTGCGCCGGTTGCTGATGTCAATACTAATCCTGACAACCCGATAATCGGAGAGCGCGCATTTTCTGATAATGCAGAAGATGTTTCAAAATGTGTGAAATTAGTATCCGGAATTTATCGTAAATACGGGATTATTCCCTGCCTGAAACACTACCCGGGGCATGGTGATACCGACAAAGACAGCCACTTGACATTACCTTGTGTAGACTTACCGCTTAATGTAATGGAAAAAATACATATCAAACCTTTTAGAGAAAATATTGAGGCAGAAATGATTATGGCAGGGCATATTTACTGTAAATGTTTTGATAGCCAAGAAATGCCCGCCTCTTTGAGTAAAAATGCAATCGGATATTTAAGAAATAATTTAGGGTATAAAGGGGTTGTAATAACTGACGATATGAATATGAACGGTGTCGGCAGTTATGATGCCTCACAGGCATGCGTATCTGCCTTGCTTGCGGGGGTTGATATGTTTATATTCAGAAATTCCGATTCAGAAACAATTGAAACAATCGAAAAATTTGTTTTAAAAACAGAGAATAACGAAACTCTAAAACGACGAATATTAGAAGCTAATGAAAGAATTCAAAGATTAAAAGAGCAGAGCTTAAAAATTTAAGACTCTGCCGCTTTTCAAGATTATAATTTTTCTAAGATACTGAAGCAGCTGCAGCCTTTTCGGCTTCAAAACATTCTCTGCAAAGAACATCTCTGCCTTGTGTCGGGTTAAAAGGCACTTGTGTTTGTTTTCCGCACTTTGCACAAACTGCATCGTGCATTTTCTTTTTGCCTCTGTGCTGTTGTTTTTTTATTTTTCTGCAGCTCGGGCATCTTTTTGGCTTATTTGCTAAACCTTTTTCCGCGTAAAATTCTTGTTCTCCAGCTGTAAATACGAATTCGCATCCGCAATCTTCACAAATAAGCGTTTCATCTTGGTACATGACTGTTCTCCTAAATAATATAACCATGGCACTATTTTGGTGCCATGCCTCATTCTATACTTTTTTTCAGCAACCGTCAAGCTTTTTAGGGAAATATTGAAACAAAACTACATAAAGGACATTGCTTATTTTGTATAAAAAGCAAAAGATAGCAGAATACGGTAAATCATAAATTTACTATATCTATATCTGTTCATATAGCGGGCAAAGCTTCTTATTAACTATGTTATGGACTGCATGCCCGCCATTTATTTTATAATATCCATTTTAAGTTCGTAGGTTGCTTTTTTCGGAACCTCCAAGAGATTCTTCACTCTCTCCCGCTCGTTTCCACAACTGTCCAAAATAAATTTATAAACAGATGATGTATACTACCCTATATTTATATTTGCGTAATATTATATG
>CALUSF010000129.1 GCA_944323325.1 Candidatus Gastranaerophilales bacterium | reverse complement strand
TTAAATTATTCGAAAGTATTAAAAGATTTAATATACATATATTAAATAACTTTTTTATTATCTTGACTATTACCCAAGTCGGCTATTTGGAATATGTTGTTATGCAATAATTAGTGCATTTACATTATAATATTCCGTTCCCCCTTTCTATAATTAAAAAGAAGGAACGGAACTTAAAAATTTAATGTTCTAGAATTTACAGCTTCCGTACTCGCAGCCGTCTGTTTGTTCAACAGGGTCACAATGATGAACCATTAGGGCCGTAACAATAGCGCTTATACCGACAAGAGAGTAGATTATTCTTGATACAAGTGTCATATCGCCAAATATTGCGGCAACTAAATCAAGACCGAAAATACCGATTAAACCCCAATTCAGTGCACCGATAAGTACCAGAGCATAAGCTGCGTATCTTAAATATTTCATAAGAAAACTCCTTTCTTTGTTCCTTTTTTATTATTGCCCAACTTTCTTTTTATAAATTGTACAGCCGGGTTACTACTTTATGCTAAAATTTTAACGGTTAGAATATGCACAAATTTATTTTTTACAGATTTTTATATTTACAAGGTAAATAGAAATATAAAAGCAAATGAACGTTAATTCCACAAACACTAATCCTCAGTTCAAAGCATTAAAAGTTTTCAGTGCAAAGGATTATATAAAAAGTTTCCTGATTTAGCCAAAGAAATTGTTGATACATTTCAAAACAACCCTAAAGCTATGGATTTTTGCTCAAAATACGATGTTGATTTATTTCTTACTGCAAGAGAATCTTATGATTGTGGGTATTATGATATAAAAAATACTTTATTAATAGTTTATGAAAATATAGTAAAAAGTAAGATAAAAAAGATAGTTGATTTTTTATTTAATGGTACTTCAAAAGATCAAATTCAACTAAGTAATTTCGATGGTTATGTTATTCACGATGGTAAAAAAAGACCAATAATCGAAAGATTCAAAGAATCTTTGATGCCTTTTGATAGTAATCTCAATACCGGAAAGCTCAACAGAATGATTGATGCTGCAGAAAGGGATATACAAGAATTTTTAGCCGCCAACGCAGCTAAAGTAAAGCGTTCTCACGCTATAGATAAAGCTTCAGTGCGAGAGAAAGCTTTGGAAGAAAAGATGGCTCTTAATGATTCTATAAATGAATTAATAAATAAAAGTAAGTAAAAAAAAGAGCCTAATCGGCTCTTGGAATTAAGAATAGCTGGAAGTATGAAAAAGATTTAATATACATATATTAAACCTGATTTATGTGTTTGGTTCTATTAGTTATGCGGGCTATTACGTATTGCCCGGTCAGGTAGTTTGTATTGGAGTTTGCAAGAAAATTTTAACTTTTCTTGCAAACTCTTTTTTACTTTTCTCTTGACAGAATCAGCATTTATTAAGACAATAGGATAAGTAACAGGGGGGAGTATGACAAAACAGACTTTTTTACATGATAAACATGTAGCATTAGGGGCAAGAATGGTTGATTTTGCCGGATGGGATATGCCGGTACAGTATACATCAATTATTGAGGAGCATAAAACTGTCAGGGAAGCCGTGGGATTGTTTGATGTTTCGCACATGGGAGAGATTATTGTATACGGTGATGACGCACTTCCCTTTTTAAATAAGCTGGTTCCTCAAGATATAAAAAAACTTACGGATTTGAAAGCTGTTTATTGTCAGCTTACCAACAAAAAAGGCGGAATAATTGACGATTTGATTATTTATAAACTTGAAGATAATAAGTATTTAATTATTGCAAACGCATCAAGGATAGATGAGGATTTAAATTGGATGGTAAGAAACAAGTGCGGATTTGATGTTTCTATTGTAAATGAGTCTCATAACTATTCACTTCTGGCTGTTCAGGGACCTAAGGCTTGTGATTTAATAAGAAGTTTGGGCGTAGAAGATTTGCCGCCGTTTTTTACAATAAAACGCGGGGAGCTATTTAATATAAACGTATGGATTTCAAGAACCGGATATACGGGGGAAGATGGTGTTGAAATCCTTGTAAGAAATGAGTTTTCAGAGTATTTGTGGGATAAATTGCTCGAAGCAGGAAAACCGTTCGGTATAAAACCAATAGGGCTTGGCGCAAGAGATACTTTGCGATTGGAAGCTGCTTTACACTTGTACGGCAACGATTTGGATGAAAATACAACGCCGGTTGAAGCAGGCCTTGCCTGGTCGGTTTCTAAAACTAAGACTGAAGATTACAACGGGAAAAAAGTTATTAATGAACAGTTAGAACATGGTGTATCTAAAAAATTAATCGGTTTAAAAATGCTTGATAAAAATATTGCAAGGCATGGATATGAAGTGTATTATAATAATAACAAAGCCGGAATAATTACAAGCGGCGGTATTTCACCTATACGAGGAGATAATATTGCACTTGCTTATATAAAAAACCTTGACAATTTGTCTGTAGGCTCTACAATTCAAGTTATGATACGTGATAAATTACACGATGCCGAGGTTGTAAAACGGCCTTTTGTTCCGAAAAATAATAAAGTTAATATATAGGAGAAAAAGTTAATGAATGAAAGCATGTTATGTACCAAAACTCATGAGTATGTACTCGAACAAGGCGATAAATATGAAATAGGTATAACCGACTATGCAATAGAACAGTTGGGAGATATTGTATTTGTCGAACTTCCGGAAGTCGGCTCGGAATTTACAAAAAATGAAGCTTTTGCAACCGTTGAATCAGTAAAGGCCGCTTCGGAAGTATATATGCCGATATCAGGTAAGGTCGTTGAGGTTAATGAAGCAATCGTTAACAGTCCCGAACTACTAAATGATGAAACTGCTGAAGACAAGTGGTTCATAAAAATTGAATCATCGGCTGATCAGGTAGAATTTGCCGACTTAATGGATTACTCAGATTATAAAGAAGAAGTTGAAGGATGAAGAATTTTTTAGCACACACAGATGAAATAAGGCAGAAGATGTTAAAAGAGATATCTTGTGCATCAATAGAGGATTTGTTTAAACAAATTCCCGTAAAATGTAAAGATTTTGCCTTGGCAAATCCGCTCAGTGAAATGGAAGTACAAAGACAAGTTAAAGCTCTGGCAAAAAAAAATAAGACAGAATACGCAAACTTTGTCGGAGGCGGAGTATATAATAAATTTATTCCTGCATGCGTAAATTACGTAGCGCAAAGGTTTGAGTTTTTAACTGCTTATACGCCTTATCAGCCTGAAATTTCCCAAGGAACGCTTCAGGTTATTTATGAATATCAAACAATGATTTCAAGGCTCACAGGTATGGATATAGCCAACGCTTCCATGTACGACGGAGGCTCGGCCTGTGCGGAAGCGGTACTTATGGCGCACAGAGTAGCAAAGGGCAAAAAAAATAAAGCACTTATCTCGGACAGACTTAATCCTGAATATCAAAATGTTGTTAAAACTTATGCCTGGGCGCAGGGAATTGAAGTTGAATTTTTCGATAAAGAACTGCCTGAAGATTTGTCTGAATACTGTTGTGTGCTTTTGCAATATCCTGATTATTACGGCGAAATATATGAAATTCAGAAACCGGATACTTTATTAATTGTGTGTGCAAATATTTCTGCACTTTCAGTCATAAAACACCTAATCTAAACGATTCTTATCACGCGATCGCGTCG
>CALUSF010000128.1 GCA_944323325.1 Candidatus Gastranaerophilales bacterium | reverse complement strand
AAACCTTTCATACAACCTACACACTAACCTTCTACACATGAGGAATTATTAAAAAAAATTCCGAACCTTTCTAAAAAAGAAAGGTTTTTTTTTGCATTCTATTGAGTGAATATTATATTTATGATAATATATATTTGTAGTTGAGGAGCTTAATTTATGGGCTATAAAATATTATCCAAAAAAGAATTATGTCCTAACCAGTACGAAATTACCGTAGAGGCGCCTTATGTCGTCAGAAACGCAAAGGCGGGACAGTTTATAATATTCAGAGCGGAAGAAAACGGAGAACGGGTTCCGCTTACAATAGCCGATGTCAATAAAGATACCGGAGCGCTAACGCTTGTATTTATGGCAGTAGGTCATTCAACGAAGAAGCTTGCTCAATTAAATGTCGGCGATGAATTAATTGATATTGTCGGCCCGCTGGGACAGCCTACACATATAAAAAAATACGGAACAGTTGTCTGTCTTGCAGGCGGATATGGTGCTGCACCTTGTTACTTAATTGCAAAATCTTTTAAAGATGCCGGCAATAAAGTCTATATGATAATGGGTGCAAAAACAAAAGAATTAATATTCTGGCAAGATAAAATGAAAAACGCCTGCTCGGAGCTTTTTATTACAACCGACGATGGCTCTCTCGGAGAAAAAGGATTTGTAACACAAGTATTAGAGAAAATTATGAATCGCGAAAAGGTTGATTATGCAATTGCGGTTGGACCAATGCCAATGATGAAGGCAGTTGCCGATATGACCAGAAATACCGGTATATATACTGAAGCCAGCATGAACCCGATTATGGTAGACGGAACCGGAATGTGCGGAGCCTGCAGAATTACTGTCGGCGGAGAAACTAAGTTTGCTTGTGTAGACGGACCGGATTTTAACGCTCACGAAATCGATTTTGATGAAGTTATTAACAGAACTAAGATTTATAAAGACCAAGAGCGTGATGAAAACTGTAATCTGTTAAAAATGACTAAATAAAATAGGAGATAATAATGGCACCCAGAGATCAAGAAAAATCAATACCTTTATGTCCGTTAATGAGCGTTGGCTCACAGGTTGAGATTGTTTGTATGCAAGAAAATTGCGCATGGTATCTGAAAAATTATAAAATATGTTCCGTATATATGATGGCTCACAATTCTATGCTGGATGTTCAAGCTAAGCAAGCAAAAGCACGTCAGGCAGCACAGCAAAAGTAACGGATATTAATTATGAAGAATACCGTTGTTATAGGCGCCCAGTGGGGTGATGAGGGAAAAGCAAAAATTACGGATTTACTGGCAGAAAATGCTGATCTGATTATAAGATATCAGGGAGGATGTAATGCCGGGCATACTGTTGTAGCTGACGGAAAAACTTATAAGTTTCATTTAATACCGTCCGGCATTTTATACAAAGATACTATATGTTTTATTGGTGCGGGAACTGTTATTCATCCGGAGTCTTTTGAAAGAGAGTTAAATGAATTAAAAGCTGAAGGAGTTGATTTTAAGAATTTAAAAATTTCCCCGCTCGCTTCCGTAACTTTACCGTACCATATAGAAATTGACGGCTACAGCGAAGCAAATGCCGGAAAAGGTAAAATCGGAACCACAAAACGGGGAATCGGGCCGACTTATGCAGATAAATACGCCAGAGTCGGAATTAAAATTCAGGATTTATACTCTTATGAAGCATTGAATGAAAAGCTTGATATGATTTTGCCTCTTAAAAATAAGGTTTTAAAAAAAGTGTACGGGCTTGAAGAATACACTAAAGACTGCATAATTTCTCTCTGCGAAAAATACGCAGAATTATTTAAACCATACGTTTGTTTTGGATGGCAGGATTTATTAAACAGATACAAAGATAAAAAAATACTTTTTGAAGGCGCCCAAGGCGTAATGCTTGATATTGATTACGGAACGTATCCTTTTGTAACAAGTTCAAATCCGATTGGCGGCGGTGCCGCAACCGGAAGCGGTTATGGACCATGCACAATACAGGAAGTCGTAGGAGTTTCAAAAGCTTACGTTACGAGAGTTGGTGAAGGCCCGTTTGTAACGGAATTAACTGACGAAATCGGTAAAAAAATACAGGAAATAGGGCGTGAATTCGGAGTTACAACCGGGCGTCCGAGAAGATGCGGCTGGTTTGATTCTGTTATTATGAAATACGCGGTACTTGTGGGCGGTATTACAAATGTCGCACTTACTAAAATTGATGTATTTGACACATTTGACGAAATCAAAATTTGTACTGCATACAAAGATTGCAGAAATGACAAAATTTATACAACTTATCCGACGGATGTTTTTATACATAAGTATTTAGAGCCCGTTTACGAGACAATGCCGGGTTGGAAAACATCCCTAAGCAATATAAGAACTTATGAAGACTTGCCTGAAAATGCGAAAAAATACATTGCAAAAGTTGAAGACCTTATAGGCGCGCCTATCGGGATAGTAAGTGTCGGGCCGGACAGAGAGCAGACAATTATTATTAACTAAAAATTAAAACAAGAAGCTACTCCGTCAGCTATTTGATAAAACCAATTTACAGTTGATTCCCAGAATCCGGGTTCCTTTCTGGGTGTAATAGTAAACTTATTTGCCATATTTTCAAAATCACCACGCGGAATTCTTTCGTGTTTTGTAGTATCCCAAGGATTTACAACTTCCACATAATTATCAGTTATCTTTACGACTGATAATGCATGAGAATTTCCGGCTCTGGTTATTCCGTCTGTGCCATCCTCCGCACAATAAACCCCGACGGTCATCATGTATTCTTCTTCATGTCCTTTACATTTATCGAGCATTCTCTGAAAACTTGATTCTCTGTTATATACGTAAGAAACTTCCAGCGGACCGCCCTTGATTGATTGCCCGTTTGAGGATACATAACCGTATTCGCCCTGTGTATATAATTTATAATCTGTTTTATTTTTTTGAGAATTATAATAATACTCAGACTGTTTACCTGTTAATATAAAAATGGCATCATACTCGTAACCGGAAGAGAGGGTATCATCATGTTTTCCGGGTGTGCTTCCGCCTGCGACATACCTCTGAGAATTTCTGAGTCCGAGGGCTTGTCTGGTCGCTCTTAACTCTCCTCTGTATGCTTCCATTGCCAATTCCAGCAATATAACCTCTAAATCTCCATACGCATAAGATTTACCGGAAAGCTGCTTAGCTTTTTTTACAGCACTTTTTGTTATTGTATATTCTCCGGTTATTAAGATTTTATCTTTTTCATAATTATCCTCATAATAGTTGCGAACTTCTATCGCACCCGGGAGTTTGACTGTATATGAACCATCACCGTTATCTTTTATATTCTTCATTAATTGGCGTTCTTCATCTGACATGGTACCATCAGCATTAGGAGTACATATAGAATAAATTGCCGCAAGAAAATAGCAATCTCCTCTCTTACCTTGCCTGAAAGAATCTATTTGACCGTTCATGTTTGCAGAATTGAACGTGTACTCAAGACGCTGTCCCAGTGCACATTCTCCGCGATTCGGCCTTGTAGTGCCATATACTAACGGTCGTGTAACACTGTTAGAATTAATAATACGCTCTCCGTCTGCATTCAATGCGCCAAGTTGATAAGTACTTACCATGTAAATCCTCCGTATTTAATTTATATATATTAAAAGTTTGATTATTAAAAAAATTGCTTAATTTTGCTGTGAATATTAAGTTATATTAAGCTGCGATGTAATATAAAGAGGATGCGGAAAAAGTCGAAAAATGACATGCGTGAGCGGGAGTTGCGTAGAACTCATTCCCGCTGTTTTTC
>CALUSF010000127.1 GCA_944323325.1 Candidatus Gastranaerophilales bacterium | reverse complement strand
TCTGTTATCGTCTTATATACATTTACCCTCGAACATGACTGAAAGTGCAATAATAACCGGCACCGCAAGACCGTAGATTGCTGCCTGAATTATTGCATTATATTCGGAGCCGAGTATACAGAAGAACAGGGCGCCTGCAAAAAACACCAATACGGCCCAAAGAAGAGAATATATCACATTTCTTGCAAACAGTGCAAAAAGCGTAAAGATTATAATCAGAAATGATGCGGAATAAAATATTATCGGATTCTCAATCATTTATTCCTCCTTTGTAATCAAGCTTCAACCCTTGGGGATTGTCACAGGCAAGTTCGTATTCGCCGGTCATTTTTATTGCGGCTTTTGGACAGTAGTACGCACAATTTCCGCAAAAAATACATTTTTTCAAATCAAATTCGTAAAAATAGACTTTCCCGTTTTCATCTTTTTTATAGTTAATTGCGCCGGAAGGGCAAACTTTTTTACAAATCCCGCAGCCGACACATCCGTTCACTTCGGGTTTTCCCCTAAATGCATCATTCAGAATTCGTCTCTTTTCCGGATATTCAAGCGTAACCGGTTTTCTGAAAAGATGTACAAAAACAGTCATCAAACCTTCATATAAGGCTTTTGCGGATTTAATCAGTTTCAATGCCATAATCCGCCCTCCATAAGCAGCTTATAAAAAACTGAAATAAACAAATTTACAATTGACAGAGGAAGCAAAAATGCCCAGGAAAATTTTAACAAATCAAAAGAAGCAAGCCGCGGCAGAGTTGCCCTTATCCAAATCATTATAAAAATCAAAATCCCTGCTTTTAAAAACAGCCAAAACGCTTGTTCAAAATATATTAAAAATGATGAGTCAAAGAAATATTTTCCAAAGGGGGACAAATACCCGCCCAAAAACAGCACGGAAATAAACATTGCATTAGCAAACATCATAGCGTATTCGCTCAGGTAAAATATTGCAAACCTCATGCCGGAATATTCCGTATTATATCCGCAAATAAGTTCGCTCTCCGCTTCCGGAAGATCAAACGGGCATCTGTTTAATTCCGCAAGAATACTTATAAACATTATTACAAAACCCAGAATACAAGGGAAAACAAACCACCCTAAAACACCTCCCGTTGAGAATTGGGCGAGCGTAATTTCCGTAAGATTCATTGAAGAAGCCAGAGTTACCACCGATAAAATTACAAAAGTTATCGGAAGTTCGTAGCTCAAAACCTGTGCAATACTTCGCATTGCGCCAAAGAGAGAGTATTTATTATTACTTCCCCATCCTGCTATGAAAATACTCAAAACGGGAAATGCCGCAAGTATAAGATACAGGATGACGTTTGTTTTTGTATTAACAAAAGTAAATTCGGAACTGTACGGAATTATACCGAGAGCCGCAAACATTGGTACAAAAGCCAAAATCGGCGCTATGTTAAAAAGTATTCTGTCAGCTTTTTGAGGAGTTATATTTTCTTTGCACAAAAGCTTAAAAGCATCGGCAAGTGTTTGTAAAATTCCCCACAAACCGACTCTGTTAGGCCCTTTTCTCTGGGTAAAATATCCGAGTAATTTGCGTTCGGCAAGTACGAGAATAAGTACTACGACAAGCAATGCTGCTGCAATAATACAAAACGGAATAACGTAAAATGTAATATCTCCGAACAGTTTGGGAATATTATATTTACTTAAAAATTCCACGTATAAAAAGTAAAGATAATTCATTACTTATCAACCTCCGGCAGAATTATGTCTAATGAACCGGCAATTGCAATTGCGTCGTTTAGGTATTCGCCCTTTAACAGCTCTCTTAAAAGGTTAACGGAATAATAAGAACCTGTCCGCCATTTAAGCCTGTAAGGCTTTTCTTGTCCGTCCGAACGAACAAAACAGCAAGCAAGTCCCCTCGGGGCTTCAATTTCCGCGGAATAATCCCCCTGCGGCAGCTTAAGATTAATCGGATTTATAAGTCTCTGTTCTAACTTATCCGCTTTTTTTAAGTAATCAAGTGCTTGAGATATAATGTTTAAAGATTCTCTTATCTCCAAAACACGAGCTTTATATCGCGCCCAGGAATCTTTGTTATCCAAAACTATCGGTTTAAAATCAAACCCTTTATACAGATAATCGCTTTTTCTGTAGTCATCATCTATTCCGCTTGCACGCAGATTTGCTCCCGTAATTGCAAAACTGTATGCCGTATCCGGTTCAAGAATTCCTTTCCCCTCCGTTCTTCTTAAGAAAATCGGATTTTCTGTAATAATTTTTTCGTATTCATCAAGTTTTTGCGGCAAATATGAAACAATGTATTCCACATCCTCAAGATAGTCAATATCTTTTCTTACTCCGCCGAAAACAAAGTAATTATACATCATTCTTTGTCCGGTCAGTTTTTCAAAATATCTCAAAATCATTTCGCGTTCACGAAAGGCATAAAAAAACGGAGACACTGCACCCAAATCCATTAAGAACGCGCCAATCCACAAAAGGTGTGATGAAATTCTGTTCATTTCAAGAAGCATAACTCTTATTGCCCTGACTTTATCCGGCAATTCTATACACAGAGCCTGTTCAACAATTCTGCATAACAATTCGGAATAGAAAAAACCCGCCAAATAATCGATTCTGTCCACGAGCGGAAGGTATTGAATATACGTCATTTTTTCCGCCATTTTTTCCATACCGCGGTGAAGATAACCGATATCCGGCTCGCACGAAATAATCTTTTCTCCTTCTAGCTCAAGAAGGAGACGCAAAACCCCGTGCGTAGAAGGATGCTGAGGTCCGAGATTTAATTTAAGCCTCGTTGTTGTCATTCCAAGCTAACCTCGTGTCATCTTGTACATAATCTTTTCTCAGAGGAAATCCCTTCCAGTCTTCCGGCATATACAGCCTTTTCAAATCTTCATTTCCCTCAAATTTTATTCCGAACATGTCATATATTTCATTTTCATCAGCCTTAGCGGATTCAAAAATATCAGTAATACTCTCGGCTTCATCTTGAACAACAATTGATATAAACAAATCTTCCTCATCATCCTTGGAATACAAATGATAAATAAGTTCAATACCTTTATCCGCCGTATCAACGGCAATAATTTCTTTAAGTATATTATAAGTATAATTATTTATTACAAAGCTTATTACATCATGCAACTTTGATTTGATAATAATCTTATTACCGTCAAGTTCGCAATCGCTAAACACTCTTTGAAATTCATTCCAATTCATTACGCGTTCCTCCTTTGACCTCAAGAATATGATTTCTTTCTTCCAATCCCGAAATATGTGAATTCATAAATTCTTTTCGCGTCAATATTGACTCATTTTTTATTTTTTTCTGCAATTTTCTTATAGCGTCCAATAAAGCCTCGGGACGCGGCGGACACATCGGAAGATAAATATCAACGGGTATAATTTTATCAATACCGTTAACAACCGAATAAGAAGTTTCGGCAAACATTCCCCCTCCGCATGTACAGGCACCCATTGCAATAACGTACTTGGGCTCCGCCATTTGTTCATACAATCTTAAGAGAACGGGAGCCATTTTATGCGTAATTGTTCCCGCGCATATTAACAAATCCGCCTGTCTCGGAGATCCTCTGAACACTTCCGAACCGAATCTTGCAATATCATTATCGGAAGCGACTGTCTGCATCATTTCGATTCCGCAGCAGGATGTAGCAAACGTAAGCGGCCATAAAGAATTTGCTCTCGTCCAATTTAAAACATAATCAATTGATGAAATAATTATATTCATTAAAGCCACCTTAGTATCTTCTTGTTTATACCATAAAATAATCCAAACAAAAGCAGTAGTACGAAAACAAA
>CALUSF010000126.1 GCA_944323325.1 Candidatus Gastranaerophilales bacterium | reverse complement strand
CAAGATGATAAAGTTATAGTTTACCCCGAATGCCTTGCCGTTAACTTTTTTACTGACCGGCCGAGCGATAATAAATTCTACTCACTAATACCTCTTTATGTTGAAGTTTTTGGTGACGAATTGATTGTCAAACGTCTGGAACGCATAAATCCCGAGTATATCGTAACGAGTAACTATGATACTTCTTCTTACTATTACAGAACATTCGGGTACGACTATGCAGATAAGGTTCTGTATCATATATTACAAAATTATGATAAACAAAAAGAAATTGGTAAAGGACTTGTGTTTACCGTTTTCAGGGCTAAAACTCATCATTCTTCTCGGATGCGCGTTTAATAATATTTTTATCCAGTTTCTTTTTGCTTCCGTACTTTTTATGGGATTTTTCCATAAGTTTTTCACTGGGTCTTTTATTATCTTGGTTTAATTCTTTATACCACATAGACCATAGAATTGAACGGAGCGGGAGTGTATATTGAATGAATATTTGTGCGGCAAATATTTGGATCGTAAATAACGCGATATCTGTTTTTGCAATGGGTTTAAATCCGTACATTTCTAAATTTATGTCCGGTAAATCATTAATAAACGGAAGTATAATTTGAGATAAGAAATTATTTATTCCGCATAAATCAAAAAGTTTTATAAAGAGTTGAGGTATAAATACATAAGTTAATATTCCAATCAATGCCATCAGCATAAAGGTTGATGCAAAATGTCCTTTAATAAGCATTAAACTTCTTTTTACACAACCGATAGGTGAAAGCGCCGGTTCAAATGTAAACACCTGAAATACCAATACGAAGTATACTGCAAATACTGCACATATTATCCAAAAAGGCGGGAAGAGTGCCAAAAAGGAGAAAATTCCAAACAAAAACCACAAACCCACAAATGAAAGAGTTCTTCTTTTAATAAGTTCCGTATGGGCATCAAAATCATAAACTTTCCCGGATTTTAGCATATTATCAAGCATTGAATTTACTGCGCCGTATGCGACCAGATATTCCCAAAACGCTTTTACGAAAATTGCAAGACCGGGAAGAGCGAGGGCAATTGAAATAAGGATTAAAACGTTAAAATTATCTAAAATTGTATATTTTTCAACGAGTTCCGGAATATATTTCGTATAAAAATATGTAAAAAGGAATACCAAGCCTAAACCTGCAATTTGCCCGAGTACGGGAAATGACATGTATTTGAGAAATTTATCAAAATTTGAAAAATATAAACCGATGGATTCTGTCAATATTCCTAACGGCGTTTGTTTTGTTTTGGGCATTTTAAATCTCTCCTGTAGCTTTTAAAAAAGGTTTTAAGCGGTGCATAATTTATAGTTTTGTTTATAATAAAATATTGTAGTATAAATATAGTATTATGAAAAATTTAAGGGAAGAAGATTTTAAATCCGGAAAAGTTGATTTGCATATTCATTCAAACTTTTCAGACGGAAAAGCCGATTTTAAAAGTATTATAGATAGCGCAAAAAAAAACGGGTACAAGCTTATATCAATTACCGATCATAATACGGTAGAGGGACATAAAATATACAATGACGATATTCTTATTCCGGGTGTTGAGTTTGATTGCTGGCTTGGATATGTTTTTATTCATCTTCTTGCGTACAATATTGATGTAAACAATAAAGAATTGGAAAAATTCATGGCAAAAACAAAGGCGGAAACAGAAGGAGATATCGTCCGGCTTTTTGCAAGAAGAAATGTTAAAAATTTGATAAGTGCACTTCATAATGCAGGGGGGATTGCCGTTTTGGCTCATCCGGCATGTTATTGGGCAATAAGTCTTGAAAGACTTGTCAAAAAATTAATTTCGTACGGGCTTGACGGTATAGAAACGTATTATCCTTATCCGCGTTTTCGAAAAATCGTAAAGTTTCGTTCATCTAAGGATATAATAAAACTGGCGAAAAAATATCCGGAACTGATTCAAACAGGCGGAACGGACTTTCATGGCGAAAATTTTAGCTAATTAATTCTTTAACATCGGAAACAAAATCATTTAAATTTGTAACAACATTTTTGGAATATTTGTCGTATAAATTTGCGGCTTGCTTTTTAGCAAAATCAAATAATTCCGAGCGTGCTTCTTGGCCGGTAGAGCCGCCATCCAGCAAAGAGCCGAAGAATGTTCTGATTTCGGAGCTCGTAACATCACCGTCATTATTTAAGTCTATTATATTGTTGGTTTGATTTTCTTCTTCACTTTTTTCCGCATCGGTTTTGGCGCCTAATGCTTCTGCTTGGTCGAATGCTGTTTCGGTAAATTCTGCACCGTTCATCCCGTCTATTTGCAAGCCTGCGGGAATCCCTAAAGTACCGAGAGAGTTACTTAAGCCTTCGGTTTTGTCGGTTGTATTAAGTTGTTTTTCTAACAGTTCAGAAAATGTTGTATCATTCAAATCAAAATTTGGGGTGATAGTATTGTTACCCAAACTAATTCCTGATATTCCGCCTATAAAATTTGATACTAAACTCATATTCGTATTATAAAAATTTTTTTTTAATTACTCATCCTTTAAAAAGTTGATTTAATATTAAAGGTATAGTTGTTTTATCTGTTTGATTTATAGTTCCCTCTTGCATTATTTTTTAAAAAGTGTATAATGATAGTCTCAGGGATGAGTATCATTTAGTGCAGGTGATATTATGATAAACATAACCAACATAAAAGCCGTTAATAATCAAAAGCAGGCGCTTATTAGAAAAAATTTATCGGAGATATATACTCATGAAAAAGCGCATAAGGCGGCAGGCGGTTCGTTAACCGGTCCTATTGTAATAGACTGGAAAAACGGTATTCCGGTTGGCGGTCATGTTTCAATAAGATTGCCGAAAGTAAATCCCAAAAATCCTAAGAAAACTATTGATGAAGCAAATACAGTAATTGATTCTGCAATGGCTCCGTCAGACCCGTCGGCGCAGGACTACAAGGTAGCTGCGCAGGCAAAAGCCGTAAAATTTCAAGCCGAAAAAATACAAAACAAAAAGGGGTTAGATTATTATGCTTAAACTGATTTATTCCATATATAATTACTTTTTTGTAAATAAAGAGTACGCTTTTGTATATATTTTTAAAGATTAGGGTTTATATTTTGCAGTTAATAGCAAGCGTTTAAATCTTTTGTTTTTATCTTAATAAAGATAAAAGAAAGGACGGTAGTTATGGCTGCAGTAGAACCAATCAGAAAGAAGTCCGATATCAAGAAGGTTGAAAAGGTGTTGGCACAGCGTGGTATGCGCGATTTATTATTTTTTGATATTGGTATAAATTGCGGACTTAGAATTTCGGATATATTGGCACTAAATGTAGGTGATGTAAGAAATAAGGATTATATTCGTCTTACAGAACAAAAAACCGGCAAGTTCAGGAAAATACCGATTAATTCTAAATTAAAGCCTATGTTTAAGATTTATACTTCCGGAAAGGATAATAGTGAGCCGTTGTTTAAAACAAAATATAAGAATAGACTGGAAAGGGTTGCGGCATATAGGATTATAAAACTTGCCTGCAAAGAAGCCGGGTTAGAGGGGCGTATCGGAACTCATACGTTGCGTAAAACATTTGGGTACCATCATTATCAATTATTTAAGGATGTGGTAATGCTTCAGAAAATTTTTAATCACTCGGCTCCGCAAATAACATTACGTTATATCGGTATAGAGCAGGAGGCTATAGATGAAAGTTATTTAAAGTTAATTTTGTAAAATATACACAACATTTTAGACGAAATGTTGTGTAAATTTATAACTTCTTTCATTATAATACAAACCGAAATTCTGTGTAAAATATATTTTTTTTGCCCATTTCTTTCTCTTTAATTGCGAAAGTAAAGAGAAAGAAATGAGATCGGAAGAGCACACGTCTGAACTCCAGTCAC
>CALUSF010000125.1 GCA_944323325.1 Candidatus Gastranaerophilales bacterium | reverse complement strand
TGCGTTTTTTAAAATTGTAAAAAAACTTAAAATTGTATTAAAAAAAATCCCCTATATTATGTTTATTTGATAGAATATTAACATAGTACTAAGTTTGTGAGAAAAAAACAATGGGAAATTATAATATTCCTAAAAACAGGAAAAAATCATCAAAAAGAATAACATTTGACAATCCGTTACTGAGCTTTCTGACCGGATTAACAGTTTTTGCTCTCGGTGTAGTTCTTGCGGGAATGCTGGCATTAAAACTTTATTTAATGTCACTTCCTCCGATTAAGAACTTAAATACACTGAAACCGAATATTGTCACGACATTCTGTGCAAGCGACGGAGAAGTAATAAAAACTTTTGCGGCATATACTTATTCTAATGTCGAATTAAAAGAAGTGCCCGAGCAGCTTGTAAAAGCCCTTATTGCTACAGAGGATAAGAATTTCTATACACACCCGGGATATGATATTTTGGGTCTTGCGCGCTCTATGGTTGCAAACATTTTGGCGGGACATGTAGTACAGGGCGCAAGTACAATCACTCAACAGCTTTCAAGAATTTTATTTTTATCTAATGAAAAAACATTCACCAGAAAAATAAAAGAACTCCAAGTTGCAGCACAAATAGAAAAAACTATTTCTAAGGATAAAATCCTTGAAATGTACCTTAATAATGTTTATTTAGGCTCCGGCGCATACGGAGTTAAGAGTGCTGCAAAAATATATTTTAATAAAAATCTTAACCAGCTTACACTGCCGGAAATGGCTTTGATTGCAGGGCTTCCGCAAGCACCTTCCGTATATTCGCCTTATAATAACATAAAACTTGCGGAAAAACGCAGAAATCAGGTTCTTTTGAGAATGTATAAAATGAAATACATTGATAAAGAGACTTATGAAGATGCAAAAAAAGCCCCGATAAAACTTTCCGACATGCCGATTATGTACGCAACAAACAAAGCGCCTTATTTTTGCGACTACGTGATGAAAGAACTGCACAAACTCGGCTTTACGGAAGATGAAATCGTAAACGGCGGATTTAAAGTTATAACAACTCTGGATTATAAAGCTCAAATAAAAGCAAATGAAGCAATCATTAAGAATCTGAACTCTTGGGGATTGAATCGCGACAAAAACCAGGCGGCAGTATTTTCATTCAGTCCGGTAGACGGCAGAATTTTGGTATACTCAGGAGGAAAGGATTATACAAAGAGCCAGTATGACAGGGTTTCGCAATCATTAAGACCGTCCGGTTCGGCATTTAAGCCTTTTATCTACACAGCGGCCATTGAGAAAGGATACTCGCCCAATGATATGATTGACGATTTGCCGTTTAAAGTAGGAGACTGGACGCCTAAAAACTACGGCAACAAATACAGAGGTCCTATACCGCTGTACACAGCCTTTATGGTTTCTTCAAATGTTTGCGCGGTCAGACTCATGGATGCAATCGGCGTAAGACCCGTCATACAGCTTGCAAGAGTAATGGGTATAACAACCCCTATTCCTTACGACTATACGATTTCTTTAGGCTCAAACAGCGTAAAATTATTCGAAATGACCCGTGCTTACGGAATTTTTGCAAACGGCGGTTTTAAAGTCGAACCTTATGCAATAGAACGTGTTGAATCCTCACGCGGCAACCTTCTTTATGAAGCCAGAAAAGCAAGAACAAACAAAGTTTTAAATATTAATACAGCCGCAACTATGACGGCAATTATGCGCACAGTTATTACAAACGGTACTGGAAGAGCTGCCGATATAGGCAAACCCGCCGCAGGTAAAACAGGTACAACGGATGACTGCAAAGACGCTTACTTTATAGGATTTACTCCGGATGTTGTAACCGGAGTATGGGTCGGAAATGATGATAACTCCCGTATGGGCGAGCTTACAGGCGGAACGGTTCCGGCAAAAATTTGGCGTGACGTTATGCTTGTTGCAACAGAGCCTTACGGAAAATCTGATTTTGAATATCCGGAAATTATTCTTAATCCGTTTAAAGCGCCAAGCGTCTCCGTAATTCCGCAAAGCGAAGCAAAGAAAGCATGGGAAGAACAAGAAGAAAAAGAGAAAGAAAAAAATAAAGACGCAAACATTCCTCCTCCTAATACGGCTCCGGCAATAAAACCGTCTGAATTTTTACAGCAAACATTGACGCCTATAAAGAAAAAAGAAGTTCCGAAAATAGAAGTAAAAATGGAGCGTGCAGAAACGTCAGAACAGCAAGATACTCAACAGCAATTTGCGCCTATACCTATGACAGCAGCACCTACGGGAGAAAGTAATGGATATTAATAATTTAACAATAACCTGCGGAAGCAACAGCTTTCAAGAAGCAGGTATCAACAAAAACGATAAAACAATAGATTATACAACAAGTCAAAATCTTACATATTCTGATATTCTTAGCATTGCAAAGGGACTGAATGTTATAAGCGAATTTTTTGATGTAAATGCCGTTGTAACAGTCGCCGAAAATAAACTTTGTGCGGTTTCTCTCGGAAGAACATTGTATGAAACACTCCACAGTGTTATTGATACAAATCCCGTTGAATTTACAAACGCAATTGTTATTGCGTCGGCAGAAGTCGAAAGTAATTTTACCAAAATGCTTAGAGATACAAATAAAATCGTTGCGCCAAAGTTCACGCAAAATGCAAAAGAAATGCTCGACAAACAAAATATCTGCTATGTTACAATTAATACACCGTTAAAAGACTACAAAAAATATATATCTAACGAAGTACAGGTTACACCGCTCGGGACATTATCCCAAACACCAAACACTGCAGAACTTAGTGCAGATAAATTTAAAATTGTATCCAAAACAAAACCTACAGCGGAACAAATAGAAGATGCCGTTTTTGCCTGGAAAATTGCTAAACACGCGAATTCCCGCGCAATAGTTATTGCAAAAGATTTAAAAACGACCGCCATTTCTCAAGGATTACAGGAAGCTTCCGTAGAATTTGCCCTGAATTATTCATGCGAAAATTCAAAAGACGCAATATTGGCTTCAGATATGCCTCTGAATATACACGATATAAACGCCGCAGCACAAGGAAGAATCGGATTAATTATCCAGCCTGAAGCTTCACCCGATGTAATTAATCTGGCTGATAAATACAATATTGTCATGATAACAACCGGCTTTACAAATATTTTGTTATAATTTAACATAACCCAATAAATGCAAGCAATTTGCACAAACTTAATTTTTAATATTTTAATGTATTTTCGAAAATATATTGACAAATTTACACTTAATCTGTATACTTAGTTTATGGAAAGTTTTGCTGAAAAAATATCACATATTGAAAAACAAATAACAACAAATATTGACCTGCTTGAAATTGCAAAAGGTTACTGTGAGTACAACTTTGATAAAAGCTCAGAGATTTCGGCACTTGGCGCAATTCTCAGCATCATACTGGAAGAACAAAAAGAACTGGCGCAATGCTTCGACGGTATTTTATAAAAAAAGAACCCGAAAATTTCGGGTTCTTTTTCTATATTATTAATTTTGTTATTAATATCTATAGTGAGCAAATGCCTTATTAGCTTCTGCCATTCTGTGGGTATCTTCACGTTTTTTGCAGGCAGCTCCGGTTCCGTTTGAAGCATCAATTAACTCATTTGTTAATTTTTCTACGAAAGATTTACCGTGTCTGTTCTTTGCAGCTGCAATAATCCAAGAAGAAGAAAGTGCAAAACCTCTGTCAGGTTTAACATCAATCGGTACCTGGTATGTAGAACCACCGATACGTCTTGCTTTAACTTCCAATAACGGAGTTGCATTCGTGATGGCTTTTTGGAAAACTTCCAAGCCTTTTTCGTTAGTTCTTTCTTCAACTTTCAAAATAGTTGAATAAAATATCTTCTCAGCAAGTGACTTTTTACCGCGTCTTAAAAGTCTGTTAATAAACTTTGACACGTCAACGCTGTTATAAATAGGGTCAGCTGCAGGAATTCTTCTTTCCGGTTTAGATCTTCTAGACATTATTTCTTACCTCCTTT
>CALUSF010000124.1 GCA_944323325.1 Candidatus Gastranaerophilales bacterium | reverse complement strand
ATTTATTTTTCCCCCGCTATTTTACGATTAATCCTGCAGGCGCTATAGCCCGCATTAAAACCGTTATCAATATTAACTACCGTCATACCTTCCGCACAAGAATTAAGCATTGTTAAAAGCGCGGAAAGTCCATGCATGGAACTCCCGTACCCGACAGAAGTCGGAACCGCAATAACCGGAATATCGACGAGCCCTGTTATAATTCCGCCTAAAGCACCCTCCATGCCGGCAGCCGCAATTACGACATTTGCTTTTCTGATATCATCAATTTTATCAAAAAGCCTGTGTATTCCTGCTACTCCTATATCGTAATATTTTTTTACGCAGCTTCCGTAAAACTCTGCTGTTTCGGCCGCCTCTTCGGCAACCGGAATGTCTCCCGTGCCGCCTGTACAAATCGCAATTTCACCTATTTTCTCAACCGGAGAATTAACAAGGGTAACAACACGCGCCTTTTCATTGTATCTGAGATTTGCAAACTTATCTTTCAAAACAGAAATTTGTTCCGGCAGAACTCTTGTTCCGAGGACGTTTTGTCCGTTGTTTTCAAACTCTGTAAAGATTTTAACCAGCTGCTCAGGTGTTTTACATTCACAAAACACAGCCTCTGAGCATCCGCGGCGTTTCTGTCGCTCTATATCCAATTTTGCAAAGTCCAAGTCTATATATTTTTCATTCATTTATTTTTACCTGAATACATATTTTATTTTATCTCTTGATAACAACTCTCAGTCAAGTATTTTTTGTAAATTATCATAACAATTTTATCGTATGCAAAAATTGTCGGCAGTACAAATATTAAAACAAAAAATATTTTATATGGTAATATTAATATATGAAAACAGTAGGAATCATTGCACTGTCAAGCACCGTTGAGGAGGAGAAAATTAATAATGCGGCGAACAATCTCCGCAGGCTTGGTTATAATGTAAAACTGTCAAAAAATATTTTTGACAAAAAGCGTTATCTTGCAGGCTGCGATGAGGACAAGGTTGTAGAGCTGCACAGATTTTTTGCGGATAACGATATTGATATAATTATGTGCGCAAGAGGCGGCTATGGCGCCATAAGACTTATAAACAAAATTGATTACGAAATCATAAAAAGCAATCCGAAACCCTTTGTCGGATTTTCGGATGTTACCGCTCTTTTACTAATGATTTACAAAAGAACGGGACTTGTTACATACCACGGTCCTATGGCTTGCAGCGACTTTGGAGATAAAATATCCGGGGATAACGCCCTCTCTTTATCGCAAGACGAACGGGATTTTACTTTTGAATATTTTATAAAAGCCCTTGAAGACAGGGAGCTGGACTTTGAAGGAGTCAAGTTATACAAAGCCGGAAGTGCCTGCGGAATAATTTGGGGCGGAAATCTCGCAACTACGGTATCTTTGTGCGGACAGGATTTTATTCCCGATAAAGATTTTATATTTTTTGCGGAAGATTTGAATGAACCGGTCTATAAAATCGACAGAATGTTTTGCCAGCTGTTAAATATTAAAGATTTCAGAAACAAATGCAAAGGAATAGTGCTCGGAGATTTTCTGCAGACGGATAATCAAGTTTGGCTTGAAGATTTTTTTCAGGAACTTGGCAATAAATTAAACATACCTCTTGCAGGCGGATTTAAAATCTCCCATAACAGAAAGAAAATTACGCTTCCCATAGGAAAAAATGCAAGATTAGATAACCTAAAACTCATACTAAAAGGCTGAACAAAAGAAAAAACCACTTTTGTCAGAAGTGGCTAAAGAAAAGGGAAAAAGGGAAAAGTATCTGGACAGCACAATTTATACGTCCGTATAAAGGTACTGTATATTTTAAATTTTATTAACTGAATATACCGAATGTTCTTTCAATATTATCGTCTCTCACCTGTTGAATAGATTCAATTTCTGTTGTAATTGCAGTTCTTTCAGTTTCCAGTTCATTCAATTGGTTATCGTATTTGGTATCTTTATCGTTAATTTTATCTAGTTCATGTTCATATTCTGCTTCTGCTTTCTTTAAGTCAGTCTCGTCCTGCGTTTCTTTCAAAAAATTACCGCTTGAACTTGTAGCAACACTTGTTTGTGTCCACTCTTCATTCTCGTCGTTGTACACTTCAATGAGAACAAGCCCTGCATTAACCATATTATTAAACCAGGTTTCACCCTCTTCACCGGATTCACAAGCCGGATCAATCGGGGTACACCCGCCATGAGCCTGAATATTTTCAAATAAAGCTACATAGTAGTTAAATTCTCCCCAGTCATCATAGCTTTCCGGGTTATTTGTATTGTAATCTCCTTTAGCTATAGTGGCATTAGCCAGTTCTTCAATAGTGAGTTCTTGACCGTTCTCATCATCACGACTAGCTGTTTGTTTACTATATCTCATATATCCAAATATTTTGTCTCTACATTTATCATTTGCATACAGTGCATCTCTAAATTTTTCTAATGCCTCTCTTTTTTCTTTATCAGTTGCATCAGAATCTCCGTCCACCTCAACCCAATTCTCATAAGCCGCTTTTAATGTACTATCCTCATCCGCGAATTCATTATAAACAGTTTGTTCTACGCTAGTCATTGCAATAGTTTCACTAGAAGCATTGTTATCATATCCTATTTCGGCACCCGGGAAATTACCATTATCTGTTCCTTCCCAAGCAAAAGCCTCAGCTTGGAATCCTAACATAACCCAAGCAAAGCTATATTTATCATTTGAATATTGCTGATAAGTATCATAAGTTTCTTGATTAACAATAACTTTATCAGTTCTGGAATCAATCAATGCATATTCAGTCACTCTGTTAGGATTATATTCACACAAAGTTGCAAATGATGCATCAACATAATTATATTCGCCCAAGCCATCCATATATGCAACCTGAATCTTTTTAGCATCCAAAGCATCACAATAGTTTTGGTACAACGCATCTTTTTGCGTAGCCAAAGCGATTTTTTGGTTCTGCAGACTTTGAGCTTCAAACTCAACGTCATGGAGCCTGCTCGTAAGAGCCAATAATCTAACTTGTGAAGCTGCCATTCCCATTGTTGTGCTTTTTCCCTTTTTTGTTTCCTTGTATTATTATTTACGGCATTTTTCAAAAAAACTTTAGGATTTTTAAAGAAATCTTTACAAAAATTTACAAAACTACGCAAAAAAAAACTTCTCATAATGAGAAGCGGGAAAATTAGTTAGGAAGGGATTTAGGGATTTAATATAATCTTTATTTACATCTTACATATATATAAAGTATTAAAAACTTATACAATTTCACCCTTTAAATATAATGTTACAAAACTTAATATTTAAGGGCTCAAAAGGGAGGTGAACTAGTGTTTCAAATTCTATACCGGCAGTTTAGGAGAAGCAAGAACTTGTACAAATGTGTTCAGCATGACAAAATAATACAAAGAGGTAAACAATGCGGAAAACCGAACTTCTGGCTCCGGCAAAAGATAAAGAAACCGCAATAGAAGCTATTAATTGCGGTGCTGATGCCGTATATATCGGCGCCGGCGCTTTCGGCGCGCGCAAAAATGCCGCAAACAGTTTGGAAGATATAAAATCCGTTATCGAATATGCGCACAAATTCAGGGTTAAAATTTTTATAACTGTTAATACAATTCTTACGGATGAAGAATTGGAAGATGCGTTTGAACTGGTAAAAAAGCTTGATGAAATGAATGCTGACGCTGTAATCATTCAAGATATGGGGTTGTTAAAAAAAATTATTGAATCGGATTTGAAAATACCGGTTCATATAAGCACACAGGCTGATAACCGTGATATTGAAAAAATTATTTTTTTCAACAAAATCGGCGTTTCACGGGTAGTTCTTGCAAGAGAATTATCGCTCGAACAAATTAAAGAAATTCATAAAGCTAATCCCGATCTGGAGTTGGAAGCTTTTGTGCACGGTGCGTTGTGTGTTTCATACAGCGGACAATGTTATTTAAGCCAATATATCGGCGGACGCTCAGCCAACAGAGGAGAATGCGCGCAGCCGTGCCGCAAAAAATATACGGTGATGACAGAGGACGGAAAAATCCTTGCCGAGAATATATACGCGCTCTGCCTGAAAGATTTTAATGCTTCAA
>CALUSF010000123.1 GCA_944323325.1 Candidatus Gastranaerophilales bacterium | reverse complement strand
ATTAGAGAAGTTTATTTATCAGCAATGGTAAAAAACAAAAAGGTTAAAGTTATTTTCCGTGAACCCTTTGCAACGATAGAAAAACTGATTAAGCTTGCAAAACAAGGAATTGCAGAAATTGGACTGGCTGAATTCAAGCAAAACATAATTTCTTCATGGGGGAGTGGACTCGAACATACTAAAAAAGAGCCCGAAGGCTCTGATTTTAATAGTTCTATTTGTTTTAAATGGTGGAGGCTAGGGGATTCGAACTCCTGACCCTCTGCGTGCAAAGCAGATGCTCTACCAACTGAGCTAAGCCCCCATATTTGATTGTCATATAGCCGGACTGAGTATTGTTTAATTCATTTACCTATCGGCTACATTCTCTATTCTACATGATGATTTTTTTTTGTAAAGGGGGGGGAATGCAAAATAGTAAATATAAGTAAAAGTAGTATGCAAAGTTAAAGGACTATGTAGATTTGTTTAGAAAAATTCTGCTACAGTTTTTTTACTATTTCTTCCAGGCAAATTTTTACATGAGCGTAATTTAATCCCCCCTGCATATAAGCAACATACGGTTCCCGCATAGGGCCATCTGCAGAGAGTTCAATTGTAGAACCTTCAATAAAAGTTCCGCCTGCCATTATTACTTTATCCTCATATCCGGGGATATATTCGGGAATCGGCGTCACATAGCCGTTTACGGGTGAGAGAGATTGAATAGTCCTGCAAAATTCCTCTAAATGCTCAGGTTTGCCGAAAATTATATTCTGAATAATGTCTGTCCGCTTCTCATCATACCTTGGTGCAGAATTAAACCCGATGTCTTCAAATACTTTTGCGGCAAGTATCGCCCCTTTTACGGCATCAGCAACTACGGAAGGAGCCATAAAAAGTCCTTGAAAAATCAATCTGTGTTGATTAAACATCGCACCGCCTTCCGAGCCTATTCCGGGTGCGGTCAGACGATTGGCGGAACGTTCGACAAGAATTCCCTTGCCCGCAATGTATCCTCCGGCCTCTACAATTCCGCCTCCCGGGTTTTTGATTAAAGAACCCGCGATTAAGTCGGCTCCTACTTCTAAAGGCTCACGAGAATCAACAAATTCTCCGTAACAATTATCTACAAAGCAAATACAATTTGGATTTTTGGATTTTACAATCTTACAGATTTTTTCAATAGTTTCCATTGATAGGGATTTTCTTGTCGAATACCCTTTAGAGCGCTGGATTAGAACCATTGTGACTGTTTCATCAACCATTTTTTCAATCCGGTCAAAATCTATTTCTATTCCGCCGATAAGCGGAACTTCATCGTACAAAACTCCGTTTCCGATAAGCGAAGCCCTTTTTGTTTCTTCACCTCCTGCAGTTCCTATTACTTCCTGCATTGTATCATACGGAGTTCCGGCAACAGATAGGAGCTTATCGCCGTATTTCAAGTTCCCGAATAAGGCGCAGGCAAGAGTATGAGTGCCTGAGGCGAAGTGAATTCTGACGAGAGCTTTTTCCGCGCAAAAAACCTGTGCAAAAACCCTATCCAGAACTTCCCGTCCCAAATCATCATGACCGTAACCGGATACGGTATAAAAATGTTCCGGGGCTACTTTATTATCAAAAAAGGCTTTCAGGACTTTTCTCTGGTTAAAGTCTCTTATATCATTTATCCCTTCAAACTGTTTTTCTAAAAATTTTTCGGCTTGTTTAAAATCGTAATTCATAATACAAAAATCATATTGCAAGCATATTTATACGTCAATGTTTACCGGTTCTTCTTGTTTTTTATAGTCTTTTGGGCAATAGCGGCTTTTCATGTAACGGGTTAAGTTCTATAATATGAAAAAATTGTGGATTTTATTATGTTTTATAATTATTCCCGTATTTATTTTTGTAATTATGTCAATGCAAAGAGTTTCGGGTTCTTCTTATGAAGTTTATACGCCGAATAACTACAACTACGCTTCGAGCGGGGATAAGTTACTATTTGTTGTGGATTATTCAAATAGTATGGGGGAGTATTTGGAGCATAAAACAAAAGCAAATCTTGTAAAAGAAATGATGAATTATATTTTGCCGCAAATCTCAGCCGATACAAAAACAGGAATGCGTGTTTACGGTCATACATGTAATTTAATAGCCTACAACGCTTGCCGCAGTTCGGAATTAATTGTTCCCTTGGGTTATGCAAACTCCGATGCCATACTTAACAGAATGGCAAAATTGCGGCCGCGCGGAATGACTCCTATTACATATTCTTTAAAACAGGCTGTAAAAGACGATTTGGCAGGATATGACGGAATTAAGCATATTATTCTCCTGACGGACGGCGGAGAAAATTGTGACGAAAGCCCGTGTGATTACTCTATAGAACTTGTTAAGACAAGAAAAGATATTAAAATTGATGTTATCGCTTTTAATGTTCATGATGCGGATGATTTAGCGCAGCTTCAATGTACAGCAAATGTAACGGGCGGGAAATTTGTTGAAGCGGACACAAAAGCTCAGTTATTCAAATCCATGGAAGATATGATACTGCCGCATAAAAATGTAGAAGCGACAATATATAGGACGGAATAACGTAATTAATATTCATTTCTTATTCTTGCAAATTTTGTGTTTGCATAGAAATATTTCAGTATTTGATAGGCGTTATAACCCCGTTTTGCAAGATTATTCGCACCGTATTGGCTCATTCCGACTCCGTGCCCGTTCTTTTTGATACCGTCATCAAAGGACGGAACAGATTTTAGAAATGGTAAATCAGATGTCCAGACCTGTCCGCCGGTTTTAGTTTGACCTCCTGCGGATGCGGAATAATATGCCGGTACGATTTTGCCCTGACATACTAACACAATTCCTGCAGTTTCGGTTACTGCATCATTTGTATTGGTCTTTTCCGCGCTGGCGCCGCCGTATGCCTGATCTTCCGGCGTATCTTTTAAATCATATCCGTATTTTGCGCGCTTACCCATATTGGCAACAGCATAGCTTCTTGCGGCTATTGCTTGGGCTTTGTGGGCTTCGTGTTCCCAACCGGACGGCATTTCTGACGGAACAACGCCTTGCAGGTATAGTTCCAACGGAATATCATTCATTACGGTCAGGCTGCCGCCGTCATTGATAACCTTAAAGTGTCCGCGGTACCATTTGCGCTTAACACTTATAAATCCGTTTGGCTCCGGCTTTATAACTATTTTATCTGCATTTATTTTTTTCCACTCGCCATCTACTTTTATAGCGATAACACCTCGGTAAGGTTTGAACTCGTAACCTTTCATTTTTTCCATAATAAATATAAGTTTATTGGTGTCGCAATTTATGATTTCTGCTTTTGTGGATGCCCCTATAAACGTTTTATTTACATTTGTCTGCAGCCCGATTTTTATTGCAAAACACGGGCACATAAACAATATATATGTAAATAAAACTAAAAGAGCTCTTCTTATCCCCATAACTTTATTATACAATGCGCATAAAAATATTTACATTACATATAAATAATCACAAAAAAAAGCCTCTTTATCTGAGAGGCGAGGGGGAATTTATTAAGTTAATAGGTATACACTTCACGTATCTTACACACTATAAGTTTTTAGAGTTAAATTTTAAATCTTTAGCCCATGCCATATTTTGGCGCTCCTTCACGGGCATCTTCTTGTGCTAACTGCTTAACTGATTGCAGTTCTGCCCGCTTCATAGTTAATCTTTGTTCAATCGCATTCATTTCAAGCTGAATTTCTTTTTCTTTTTCATTAAGAACTTGCGCTTCTTGCTGCTTTAATGCTTTAAGCGATTCTTGTTTAAATCTTGCAAATGCACTCATCTCTAATTGATATTGCGTAAGTTGGTTTCCGGTCCAAGGAACCATTCCGCTCATTTTCATCATTTGTAAGTTCTGCATAGCACTCATAGAGCTTGCCTGATTCGAAAATTGAGCAAACATTGAGGCCCGCGGTAATAAATCGGAGGACAGACCTGCGATATTACCGATAGTCAGGATAGACGATCCGCCAAGAACTCCAGCGTACTTTTGGTAGTTGGAAAGCTCATTGCGTTTTTGCATAGCCTGCCGTTCTAATTGATTTATTTCGCGTGTTAATCTCTGGACTTCCCAGAATGCCATTAACATAGTGAACCTACCTAACTTTTACTAACCTTACATGTATA
>CALUSF010000122.1 GCA_944323325.1 Candidatus Gastranaerophilales bacterium | reverse complement strand
CAATTATGACAATGCCGCCGCAACAATCGGTGAAGTGCAGGGCGTAACTGATTTTGCAGCAGGGTTTGATGAAGCAACCGAAAAAAATGCAAAAAAGGTTGGTCAAAGCTCTAAAATTGGTCAAATAGGCGGTTACTCAGTAGCGGCTTCAGGTGCTACTGCAATAGCAACCGCAGGTTGGAATATTCCGCAAATAATAGCCGGCGGGGTTGCTGTTGGAACAGGAGCAGCCGCGGGAATATTATTCGGAAAGATTTCTAAAGACCAGAACCAATACGAAGCGATGGCACAAACAGAAATTGATGTACGTGTGGAAACACAAGATTTCAACACCGATACAAGTAGTGTTTATGATGAATCTATAACCGATTATGAAGGTAATATGGACATCGTTAACGATATGGAAATTCTTGTTCCTGATGATATGGAAGTTCCGGAAGAAACTCCAGCTGCTGCAACAGGCGGACAAGCCTCAACTGCAGGTCCGGGCCTCGGAGTATCCGCCTCAAATACACAGAATGCAAACGGTACAACCGGAAATACAGCATCCGGAGCTAGCGGTAATACTACAGGAGCCGGCAGCGGATTCGGAGTATCCGGTTCAAACACACAGAATACAAGCGGAACAAACGGAAATACAGCATCCGGTGTTAGCGGTAATACTACAGGAGCCGGCAGCGGGCTTGGAATCTCCGGAAGCAATAACGAAGATGATAATGACAAAACTAAAAAGCCGGAAGAAGATGAAAAATAGTTTAAACTAATATTTCCTTCTCATTGCGATACGTCACGTACCCCAATGGTGAACTGGGCGGCTTCTTAAGGAATTTTGCATCCGTATATATAACCCCCACCTTTGAAGGCTGTTTAGCGGCGGAATTATTTCTTGCAAGTTTACAGCATTCAAAAATTACGGACTCTTCAGGAATTCTTCCGTTTGTTTTAAGCAAAACATGCGAACCCGCGCATAACTTTGTATGGAACCAATAATCTCCGTCTTTTGCAAGTTTTGAAACTATATAATCATTTTGTTTGTTATTCCTGCCAATATACACATCAAACCCGCCAATTGAGGTTTTAAAAATTTCTGTTTTTGTAGCTTTCTTAACATTTTTTTCTTCCGGCATCAGTTCCTGTTTTATTTCTTCCAAATCTCTCAGACAATCGGCTGATTCAATACTGTAGAGAAGTGCCTCCAGATATTCGCGCTCAATATTCAAACCGGAAAGCAAATTCTCTGATTTTTCTTTTGTGGTTTTGGATTTTGAATAAAGTTTAAAATATCTTTGAGCGTTTTCATTTAGTGTTTTTGTCTCATCCAAATCTATAATTATATTTTTGTTATTAACATAATCAAATACTTCAATCTGCTTTTGATAATCACAATTTCTGTAAATATTAGACGTTAATAACTCACCGTAAAGTTTGTATTTTTCCGTATTATCACGTTTATTCAAAAGAGCCATAATTTTATCGGTTGAATTCTTAACCTTTTTTAATTTCGGCATAACAATTGATGTTAAGTGAGCTTTTGCCTCTTTTAAAATTACAGCCTCCTGAATTTTTGAATAATAATCGTCCAGAATATCATTTACGGAAACTGAATCCGGATAATTCAGAACTTTATACAGATACGGTATTTCCGTTTTTATCGGATGCTGCGGAGGATAAATATACTTTAAACCACCCAGTAGTTCTCTATATCGACTCTTTTCCGCACCGACATTGTGGGCACATCCAATTATAACAGAAGTTTCTCTATCGTATAATATCACGTTTGAATGTTTCCCCATAAGTTCAATACACAAGCATAGCGAGCGTCTTTGAGATAATTCATCAGTAATTTCGAAAAATAATTCCAAAATCCGCTCATTTTCAATGACTCTTGCATCATCCACCCTGCAACCTTCAAGATATTTCCTTAAAAGCATACAAAACATCGGAGGATGCTTAGGAATCTTGAGAGCGCGGCGCGCTTCGCCGGCCGCACTCATAAACGCGACATGGTAAATTTGCGGATTAATATTAATATATAGTTTACGACTTTCCCCGTTATTTCTCAGTGAAAAAATAAAATCCCGTCTTGTCGGCTGTTGAATTTTTTGAAGCCTGGAGCCTATTATGAAATCAATATTTTCAAGGAAAAAATCATTTAAAGTACGAAAATCTATATTTAACATCATCTTCCCCGATAATAATATTGACTGTAACCGGAAGACCGCGTACTTGTTGAATTGTTATAAATTTTATTCCGCGTAGAATAATTAGATTGAGCCTGCCAGTACGGAATCTGTCTCACTTGGCGCTGCGTGCGATAACGATTTTGCCGGTACGCCTGCATTTGCATTGTCTTATATGCAGCAGAATTTATACTGTCGGCATATACACAACCGTTCATAGCAATAATTAGAGATAAAATAACGATTCGTTTCATAACACTAGTTTTGTAAATTTATCTTAAAGATTCAATCAATTCTTTGATTACACCTTCTTGTACCGTAATTTCCTCAATTCTTGCATTTGTTTGCTCGACAAGTTCCTTAGGTGCATTTGACACAAACTTTTCATTTTTCATTCTGCCCATTAAAGAATTCTTTTCATTGACTAACTTATCGAGTTTCTTTTCCTGCCGCTTAATTTCAGCTTCCAAATCAATTAGTCCCGCAAGCGGTACTATGATTTTGGAAGTTGATACAACCGCGGTTGCTGATTGAGGCGGTGTCGGAGCATCCATTGGCGCATAAGAAATATTATTAACTTTTGCAAGCCTGTGAATATAAGATTCAATTTCCGCAAAAATTTCTCTTTCCTTTCCTTCCGCTCTTATCTCAACGTCAACGGTAGCAGATGTAGGAATATTAAAGCTTTGTCTTACATTTCTTAAAGATGTAATAGTATCAAATACAAGCTTCATTTCTTCCGCTTCTTTAGGATATGACAGTTCATCTTTATAGGTCGGAAACTCGGATACAATCAAAGCCTCATAATCTCCGGCCTCCGGTCCGAAACCGCTTATACTTTTTATACTCTGCCATACACTTTCAGTAATATGCGGCATAATCGGATGAAGCATTCTCAGCGACATATCAAGAACGTATCTCAAAACCCTTTGAGTATTTAATTTCAAACTGCCGTCCTGAAGTTGAATTTTTGCAATCTCAACATACCAATCGCAATACTCGCTTCTAAAGAAATCATAAAGGGAATGTGCAATCTCACCGATTCTGTATTCTTTCATATACTGGTTAACAGTTTTAGCAGTTTCGTTTAACTGATTCAAAATCCATTTATCAACCAGTGTTAATTTATCTTTGTCAATCGGTTTATCATCAACACCTTCAAGGTTCATAAGCACAAACCTTGAAGCGTTCCAGATTTTGTTTGCAAAGTTTCTTCCGTATTCAAATCTTTCATCAGAAATTTTTATATCCTGACCGCCATAAGTACAAAGTGATGTCATCGTAAATCTTAAAGCATCACACCCGTACTTATCGATAATTTGAACAGGGTCGATTGTATTACCTTTGGATTTGGACATCTTTTGACCTTTTTCGTCGCGGATAAGTCCGTGAATATATACGGTTGAAAAAGGCGCTTTCCCAGTAAATTCCAACCCCATTGTAATCATTCTTGCAACCCAGAAGAAAATTATATCAAAACCCGTTACAAGAACTGAAGTCGGATAGAATTTTTTGAAATCATCCGTTTCGGCATTAGGGAAGCCCATTGTAGAAAACGGCCACAATCCGGAAGAAAACCATGTATCAAGACAATCAGAATCTTGTACATAATTTTTAGGATCCGGATTTTCTTTTGCAACAACCATTTCACCGGTTACTTTATGGTAATATGCGGGAATTTGGTGTCCCCACCACAATTGACGGGAAATACACCAATCGCGGATATTTTCCATCCAACCTAAATAATTCTTTTCCCAGCGTTCGGGTATAAATTTTATTCTGCCGTCTTTAACAGCCGCAATTGCTTCTTTTGCAAGCGGACCCATTTTTACGAACCACTGTTCGGAAAGAAGAGGTTCAATTGTTGTATTGCATCTCTGGCACTTACCGACATTATGCTCATGGTCTTTAACGCGAAGCAAGAAGTTGTTATAGCTCAACATATCGACAATCTTTTTACGAGCTTCATATCTGTCTAAGCCCTGATAATCCGGCGGAACTTCAGCGCAAGCCTTCATTTTGCCTTCTTCATCAATAACCCAAATCGGACTAAAGTTATGACGCTTGCCAACCTCATAGTCATTCGGATCGTGCGCGGGAGTAATTTTTACAGCCCCGGTACCGAAAGATTTATCGACATATTCGTCAGCAATAATCGGGATTCTGCGTCCGCTCAAAGGTATCATAACGGTCTTACCGATTAGTTCCGAATATTTTTTATCCGACGGG
>CALUSF010000121.1 GCA_944323325.1 Candidatus Gastranaerophilales bacterium | reverse complement strand
CCGCATCCGGCGCAAGCTCTATATAATTCTTCAAATTTTCAACCGCCTGTTTTTTTAGTTCAATCGCTGCCAATTTGTCTTCTTCGGATATTTCTTTTTTATCTTCCGTTACTTCAATATTCTTTTCTGCCAAATCTGATTGTGCAAGACCTAAAGAATAATAAAAATTAGCAAAATCAGGTTTTATTTTTATACCGCCTTCAAAAGCTTCAATTGCTTTTTCATATTTTTTTGCATTAATAGCGGCAATACCGAGGTTATAATATGTTTCATACATTGTGGCATCTAAATCAAGGCTTGCCTGCAATCTGTTTATTGCAGATTCATAATCTCCTTTTTGCATATATTCAGCAGCCTTGTTATTTAACTCCTGTACCGCAATATTATTTATACAAGCAGTGGACACAACTGCCACAAATAAAACAGATACAATCATTAATGCTTTTTTCATATCAACCGATTCCCTCTTTTTTGGTATTCTAATACATAAATATAAAATAATCAAGTTTGTAAAGTTACGTCGTTCTTTGCATAAAAAAAACCACCCGGTGTGTGTTTCGAGTGGGTTTTGTTTTCTGCATCCTAATGGTCTTTTTAGTGTTTATTATCTAGGAGTTTATATGATTTTTGGGGTTTATTATTTTGCTATTTAGTGTTTCGGCTACACTTAAAGTGTGTATCTATATTATTGCACATAAGAAATTAAAGTCAAGCAAAGGGATTAAATATTTGAAAAATGTATGTATAAAACCCGGAAAACATTGGTAGCGTAAGGTTTTAAGTACTTTACAAAACTTAATATTTAATAAGAAAAAATAAAGGGTATTAATAATTGTAATTAATACCCTTTATATATATTTTATTTATTCTGCTATTCTAAAGATTGATATCCCGATTTATGTGTCTTTAATAAAACTCCGCGTTTTGAAGTTTGGATAAAGTCAATCATTTTCTCTATATATTCGTTCATGGGAATTTCCGCTTTGATTTTTTCTATTGCTTGAGAAGTATTATATTCTTCCGAAATAAGAAGTTTAAATGCTTCATTTACAGCCGTTCTGATTTCTTGAGATACACCTCTTCTTTTCATCGCAATAACATTTAATCCGCGCGGAACAGGCGGTCTGCCTTCCCCTTTTGAATATGGAAGAATGTCTTGGCGAGAAGCGGAAAATCCGCTTATAATAGCCATATCACCAATTCTTATATTTTGATGGAATACGCTCATGCCGCCTACAAAAGCACCAAATCCGACGTGAACGTGGCCTCCTAAGGTTACGAGGTTTGCCAGAATAACCTGGTCTTCCAAAACGCAGTTATGTGCAATGTGAGAGCCTACCATAAGTAAACATTTATCGCCGATTCTGGTTGTAAAATCTCCGCATGCTGCGCCTCTGTGGATTGTTACATTTTCTTTTATAATAGTTCCGTTTCCGATAACAACCTTGGTAGGCTCCCCTTTATATCCCAAATCCTGCGGTTCCGAACCTATTGTCGAAAAAGGTGAAATTGTACAATCCTCACCAATTTCCGCAAATTCAATATAAGCGTTTGCTATAACGCGTGTGCCGCGTCCAATTTTTACATTTTCTCCGATAACAACATTCGGTCCGATAATAACATCATCGGCAATCTGTGCACTCGGATGAATAACTGCCGACGGATGAATAGTTTTTTCAAGTACTGCCATTCTCTTTTCTCCAATTTAATATAGCCTACTATTAAAGTATAGTACAAAAAACGGCTTTTCTTGAAAATATTTATATAATTTTAATCTCCGGTTTTTCTGACAAGTCCGGGTTCCGCGTCAGAACCTGTAACTTTTTTTCTCAATATAAATGTTACTTTAGGAAGTGCAACAGCAAGCAAGATACTGCTTAAAGTAACATTTGCAAGAATATTGCCGGATTTTACTTTTAAAGCTTTTTTGGCAAATTTATCTATATTATTGCTCTCTTTTGCCTGCTTTACAAATTTTTCGATTTCCTGTTGAAATTTTTTAATATTATTTTCATCGACAAATTCTCTTGGGTCGCGGATTCTGTTTTTTAAATATTTAACTCCGCAATATTTTTCCGCAAGTTTTGCAAATTTTGAATCCGGTTTTGAATCAAGAAATTCTATAATATTATCTTTGGGAAGTTCCAATGTGTTATTTTTAATCTCTGTTAAAAATTCTTTGTCATTTAAAAGTTTTGGATCAAGGTTTACATTTGTATTAAAAAGTTTATTTGAGGCAGAATCAAATGCCTTTGCAATCCAAATCGGCGCAACGAAATTCAGAAACATCATCATTGTCATCTTGAATCCCATCTCAAGTTTTTCGAATTTGTTTCTTGCGGTTCCTACCCTGCCGATAGTTAATCCGCCGTCAGTTATGGCCATTTTGTTTACTGTGGACATATTAGCTAAAGAAGCGCTCAGACCTTTAAAAGAAGGATTATTGTCCGGAGATATCTGTTTTTCTTCTTTTTCAATATTTTCAAAAACGGGTTTTACAATTTTATCGACTCCCGCACTTTCTTGTCTTTTTCTGATTTTATCAGTCAGTGCAAAATTGAATTTAGGCAGAAAATATCCCATTAACATTACGGGAATTGCAGTTGAAAGAACAAATTTCCCTGCCAAAAGTTTTTGATAAGTTGATTTGTTTTTGAGAACTTTTTCCATATCTTTAACTTCTTCAGGTGCAATTTTTTTAAATTTTTCTATATTATATTTTAATCCTTGCTTAGAATCTTCTTTTAAAAGGCTTACATTTACATTCGGATTATAGCCGCATTTTTTTATACCCCAGTTACACAAAGCGTCCATAGCGGGAATTCCTCCAAGCCAAACAATTGATGCTCCGTATTCGTCAATAAGTCTCTCCCGTGTTGCATTTAGAGCCATTTGCTTTGAGTCTTTTAAATTTTGATTATACGTCATTGCAACTTTAACGGGGTTTTCTATTCCGCAATCACGAACAATCAAAGGGTAAATACTGCTGTTATTTCCTATCGCTGATATTATACTTATTAATGATGACATTTAAATTTTTCTCCTTTTAATCGTACTCTTTTTGCTTCTCTTTTAATATCCCGAAAGAGCCGATTCAGGGAGCTTTATATAAGCAGCAAAACTCCGGGCCCCTTCGGGTCTCTATGAGTGTGATGATGTTTTGTGCTTAAATATGTCATAAATAGCCTTTCTTGTATTTATATTAACACAAGGATTTTGATTGTAAAGTGCTACTATGTATATACATAGTAGCACTTTTGAGAATAATATTTATTCCTAAGCTTTCTTTTGTAAAATAATAAAGCTGTTAGGCGCTAAGGCAAGATTCTGATTAGTGTTACTTATATCGTTTCTGCCTGCATTTATGAAGCCGGAGCCGCCATATTCGTTAGCATCGCTGTTAAAGATTTCGACCCACTTGCCATGCTGCGGGAATCCGAAGTATTCATAATTATGATCGTGGAATCCGGTTCCGTAATTTTTAATTACCAAAAGTTCGTCATTTCCTAATTTTAAAAGATGCGAATGAACTTTATGATAATTGTCTTTATAAGTAGCAGCGATTTCACCTTTTGCAAGAGTTTCATTGTTTTTAAGCAAATTACTCAAATCAGCATTAAATTTAATCATTTGGTCATCAATATCTTTGAACATTCCCTCGGCTTCTATAGTGTCAAGCGTAGAATCAAGGCGTGCAGGTTCACCAAACGGATCATATCCTTTTTCTTTAATTCTGTCTTGTATTATTCCCGGATTATGTTCTCTTGCATTACGTTCTCCATCGAGTTCTCTAAAGAATTTAAAGTACGATAAATCAGCTTCGTCATCACCTTGGAAGAACATTTTAGGACCAGGCGTTGTCATAACGGTTCCAAGCATAAGTTTTTGTTTGGCAAATGCGGTTTTAAATACATTTATAAGTTCATTTTTTGAAATAAATTTATGAATACCTATTTCCTTTTCTTTTTGGGCTAACTCTGCATCTGACATATTGGCAAAATTTTCGGATACTATCAGTTTTGAAAGATTTTGTGCCGCATGAGCCGCATTCTGGCCTTTTTCCGCATCGGAGTAGCCGTTAACAAAAAAGAATAAGTCAAGGTTTCTTACAAGATATTTAGGTATAAATCTTGTACCGTCTTCATTTCCTATTTCGTCGTGGCTGTATGCATATTTAACTCTGTAATGTGAAGTTTTTAAGTAGTTATCCAAATCATCTAAAGTAAACTCATTCGGTTCAAGAGTAACTTTTCTGACAGCGTCTTTGTACTGTGAATCCCATTCACTGTCAAATCCGATACTCCAGGGATAAGTTTTCCACCCTTTTTCGATATTGTGTACACTGGAATCAATAAATTCTAATTCTCCGTCATGGTCTGCGTTCGGGTTTTTATAATTTCTTGTTATGGAATGACGTTTTCCTTCGTGGTCTTCTGCTATTAGAAATACATCTGGAGCATGCTCGTTCACTTCCATAGCAATCTGTCTTAAC
>CALUSF010000120.1 GCA_944323325.1 Candidatus Gastranaerophilales bacterium | reverse complement strand
AAAATCAATATTGAATACACAAAGAAAATATAAACAAAAGCTCTGTAGAAAATGTTTTCAGAAACACTTTTAACTTTTATTGCGGTTTTTGGATTTGAGTCAAATATCAATAATACAAGAAATATTAAAATAACTGCAATTAGAGCCGGTATATGAAACATCAACATCGCTGCATAGAACATTCCGTAACCATGATCAGGTATATAACTCCAAGGCAGGGCTTGTTGAAATATTACTGCTAATAGTATTAATAACTGAGCTCCTGCTCTGATTCTGTAAAACATTAATACAAAATGTACAAAAAGCGGGATTAATGCTATTTTGCAAGAGAAGGCAAATAGAAACGTTTTAATGTATAAAAACATTTTAAAGGCATCGGGAATTTTTGCAATAACATCCGCAAAAGTTGTATGCGGATAAAACCTTAAGTCATAAATGATAATGAACATCCCGATTATACTATGCAAAAAACAAGTAGCTCCCAATGTTGCCAAAAAATTAGCACTCCACTTTTGAGGCAGATTTTTGAAATATTCTTTTATTTTCATAACGAAATTATAACATATATTAAAAAATAACAAAAGAAAGGAATAAAATTATGACAAGCAGAAAAGATGATATCGGATTTCATTATGTTCTCAAGCAAGCAGCAATTTATAGTTACAGAGGCAATAATTCGAGACTCCCGCATGGGTATCGTGTTATTGAGTCAGTAGTTGACGGTTATATTCGTACCTGCGGGGCAAAACATAACAATTAATTTTAATGATTATGTAAATCTATTATCAATTTTACTGCAAAATATAAAATAATTAATGAATAATAAAAGAAAATATTTATAATTTTTCTATAAAACTTGTTTTCTGCAAGGTTTTGATTATTTATTCTTGGTTTTTGCAGTAAATCAATTAATAATAGGGCAATGTAAATAACACCAGCTAAAATAATTATAGGATAGAACATATAAGGAATAAATACCAGCCAGATACCTCCTCCGGTATGCATATTAAAAAAGTTAAACCAGGGCAAAATACATATAATAATTGTTCCGAATAGCATACACAATTGGGTTCTAATTTTAAGTTTAGAATTCAATAATAATTTGATTTGAACAATTGCAGGGAGTATTACAATTATGCAAATTATCGGAAATAGGTTTGTCTGAAATTTCACAAATAATTTACAAGATTCTATAAGCTTAGTCTTAATTTCCGGAGATGTTATATTTATGGTGAAAGACGGGTCAAAATAATTCAATACTAAAACACCTGTTACGCCGAATAAAAAGCTTACAAACCCCAATGCAGCTAAAAAATTAGCACTCCAATATTTTGATAAATTATTAAAATAATTATTAAATTTCATAACGTAAGTATAACATACAAAAGTGAAAGGAAAGGAAAATTATGAATGCAAAATATGCTAAAGACAAATTTAAGTTAGAATGGGGCGAAATTACCCGAGAAGATATTTTGAGAAGAATTTATAGACAAAAATCTATAGAAGAAATGAGTGCACAGGAAATTGATAAAATGTTTGAAGATTTGATTTAAGCCTGTAGTCTGTGTTTACCAGACATTTTTTTAAGTTTTTGTCCGGCTCATTAAAACAGTATCATTAACAGAAAAATAACAGCTAAAATAGTATAAACGGTTGATATAAAAGCTTCAAAATAACGAATTACACATATAAAGTGATTATTTACTATAAAACTATTTTTAATGTTTAAATTCAATGCTTTTTCAAAAACAAAGATAATCGCAGATGCAAGTAAAACAATTGCGTAAATAACATTAAACAACGATATTTGCAATAGTAATGCATAAGAATCTTTACTTTGTATAAAATTAACAAGATAGCCTAAAAGAATTATGTAACCGCAAATAGCAAATATGTTAAAACTAAATTTTTTGTGCAAATAGTTTATGCAACTAAGATTCTTCATATTAGTATTATAAAAAAAAGAAAGGAAAATAAAAGATGAATAAGCATTGTCACAAGAAGATTGCAAGTTATTTTACTGTTTAGCGTGGATATCGTAATAAATTAAATCGCTTGGCAACAGTGGCTGAATAATGCTTGTATCAATAAAAACGTACATTAAATAAACAAAATATATAAGTGATAAAAAGGCGGATATATAGATAAAAGTATTATAGATTTTATTAGTAAGAATAAATTTATTGTTTATTTTATGTTTAAAGATGTTTTCATACAAATAGACAATAAATGATATTAATAATAGGCAAATATACTATCCTGTTAATGAAATAAAATACCAGTCCAGCCCGCCTGCCGAGCTATTATTGGGATACATTTTCTGGAGTTCTTCGAGCTCTTTGTTTATATAAATTATTACAAAAGTTTCGTATAATCCCGCAATAGCAAAAATATGAAAACTTATAAACTGATTTAAGAGTTTTATTTTAGTTAAAAAGTTCATATTAGCATTTTATATTAAAGAAAGGATATTTCAATTATGACAGATTTATTCATATTTCGCATTTCCGTTCCTAATGACAAAATACAAATCCGTATAAAAAGCAGGTAACGAGTGTTACTAAATATATGATTGATATTAAAGTTCCAAAAAGCAGAACTAATGAATATTGTTTATACTTTAGAAAACCGAAAGGGATTTTGTATTGTGTAATAATTTCTATACAAAAAACTATAAAAGCAACGATAAATACTGAAGTAATAATCGCATTAAAAATAATTAGCAACGGTATATATGAGTAATCCGGCTCGGTTAAAAAGGTCCAATAAATGAATATAAGCATTATATTGTAACCATTCAATGCGAAAATATTATAACTAATTTTTTGATTATATTTATTTAACTTATCTAAAAATTTCATAAAAATATATTACAACAAAATAAAGAAGGGATATAATTATGACGAATTATAAATTACATGAAGATTGTAAAATCTTATCTAAAAGGGTATATTCAGAAAATCAAGAACAAGATTCTAAAGGATGAACATATAAAGAAACCTATAGTAATTATAGGAATGGATTTTATTCAGAAATATACACAAAAGAGAACAAGGTAATTCTCGTTATTCGTGGTACTGAGTTACATTCAGGAGGAAAAGAATTAACAAAAGATGGATATAATGATTTGCAAATGGGTTTACAGCTTTTACCAAGACAAATGAAGAGTGCAGAAGAAACCTTTTTAAAAGTAATAAGAAAATATGGAAAGGATAATGTTATATTAACCGGACATTCTCTTGGCGGTAGTGAGGCGCAGATTCTTGGGGCTAAGTATGGTGTTGAAACTGTCACTTTTGCTGCATATGGTACAAGGTATTTATCAGGTATGGAAATAAATTATACTGATAATATTACTAATTACGGAAATGCACAAGATAGTATATATGTTATGAATATAGATGGACAAATAGGAAAAACAGTTATCTTAAATGCAATCGGGTTTGAAAAGGGGGATTTTAAAGAAGAATACAAAATGAAAGACCCAAGAACTCCCCATGATATAGATAATTTAGGCGATTTATCAAAAGGGGTGGAGTATAAAAAAGAAATTTATGAAGATGAAAATGTTCCCTTGTTTAAACTGGGTGTTGAATATAATAATTTCAATCCGGACGAAATTTTTGATATTAAAAACAGAGTTTTATATCAAGGCGAAATTGACCTTAATAATCTGGAAGAAGGGACTCCCTTGTATGATTTATATTTAGACCAATGGCTTGATGAAAGTCCGATGCCAACTAAAAGTGAGGTAGATAAACGGGCAAGAATCGGCGAGTTGATTTATGTAGAAGAATATACGCGTTCAGACGGAACAAAAGTTTCAGGGTATTATAGGGCATATCCCCAAAAATAAATTATATAATAGTTATTAATAGGCTGGATTGCTTCGGACTAATCGTCGCAATGACATAGAATTCGGGTTTGTCGGTTGGGCATACTTGCCCAATGACACTAATAACAGTTTTTGTCAGGCATTGCCTGACCTACAACTACCAGCTATACAAAGAGCCGCTCACCCTATGACTATGGGGCTAATAATTGGTCCTCCTTGGCATCATATACAATTTTATTGCCATCTTTATCCGTAAGTTCAAAATCTAAAACCCCATCATTAGTAAAATCTTTTACTTCTAATGCATCTTTATTATAATTTTCAGAATTAATAAAATTTCCAATTTTGTTAATTGCTTCTTTTTTCTCAGATATAGCTAATAAAGTAGCGCCCACTCCTCCAAGTACGGCAGTTGTTGCAAGAACTAAGACACATGCTTCTTGGGAGACCGGTTTATTCACAGTACTGTCCATGATAAATTATTGATATTATAAATTTCACTCCATTTAGGGCAAAAACCCCTCCCCGAAATCAAAGATTTCGACCCTGTCTTGGATTTGCTCCACGCTCACAGAGTTACGCCTTTAAGCCTACTCGGCTTAGCCGGCTCCATCTGTTCGCTATCCGGACTAACTCACGAATGTTCGTGTCGTCCGTCCGCAAATTCGCT
>CALUSF010000119.1 GCA_944323325.1 Candidatus Gastranaerophilales bacterium | reverse complement strand
ATACTTCACTTGTTTGACTTCTATAAAAATTTCCAAGACACTAACTGTTCAAACTATGATAAAGAACTTATCCGCCGCGGTAAGGATGTCTTATTAGGAGCAACATCTGCGGATCACACTATGAAACTGAATACCGGCTCAAATGCTGAACTTTATAAAGATTTGATATTAAAAGTCTGGGATGAAGGCAAGGTTTCAGAAGAGATGCAAAATGCCCTTAAGAAGCACGAAAGTATGACTGAAGGCAATTTGAAAAAAAGATTTGAGTCTTATATCAAGAGATTTAAAGATATAATTGGCAATAACAATCTGGATTTCACAAAACCGGATCATATTATAAATATGGAAGCTCTGAATAATTACACAAAATCATCAAAAACAAGAATGTCTAAGTTTAATCTCGTTTCACAAACTTCAATAGAAGTTGTACAAAATGCAGCAAAACGCAGATACGGTAATCAAAAATGGGCTAGATTAGCAAGCATTATTTGCGGAAGCGTTCTAGGCGGTACAATTTTGGCTCAGTTCTGCTTCGGAAAAATAAGAAATCCCCACAACATAGAAAAGAAGGTGAGTGACAATGTTAGTAAGTAAAGTCGGAATTATTAATTTTAAATCAAAAGAACCGGACACTTTAACAAAAGAAAGTGTTAAAGATGCTGACAAAAAAGTTTACGACAATGAACTTTCAAGCAAATATCTTGATAATCTGGCACTTATGAATACAGCTGCAGTTAAAAAAGTTGATTTACAAACAAAACCTGCTGCGCCGTATAAAAATAACTTAAGAACGATGGTGCAAAATAACAGGTCCGTTATGCTTGCAATTGTTCCCAGAACATTCACCGCACAGGATTTAAACGGGGATGACAAAATAACTCTCAAAGACGGCGAAAAAAACGGAACACTATTGAGTGCAATTTCAAGGTTAGATGAACTTAAAAAAGACGGAATTAATACAATTCACATTTTACCGATACATCCTCCTGGAAAGAAAAATGCAATGAGTACTGCTGGTTCAATATACGCTCCCGCAAAATATGTTACCGAAGACGGGCATTTGGCAATTGATCCCAGAATCATTGAAAAAGATGATCCCAGAACTCCTGATGAACAATTCAAAGCTTTTATTGATGAATGCCACAAACGTGACATCAAAGTAATGCTTGATTTACCGAGCTGTGCATCAGTTGATATGTTTGAAGCCGAAGGGGATTTAATGGCATACGGCAGAAACCGCGAAGAAAAGACTCCTCAAGGTTGGGAAGATATCAGAATGTTTGAACCCTGGGCAGATGAATCCCAAAGAACACTCAATCCAAAATTATTGGAAATGCATAAACAATATGTAGATGCTTGCATTGATTTAGGTATTGACGGAATCAGAGCCGATGTAGCAAGAGCAAAACCGCCTGAATTCTGGGATATATTGATAAAATATTCACACCAAAGAGATCCTGAATTCGCTTGGCTTGCGGAAAGTTACACCTATGAATGTGCTTCTCCAATGATTAATATGCCTTATGACAGACCTGAACAGCTTTTAAAAGCAGGATTCGACGAATATTACGGACAATATCATATCTTCCATGACTGGCGCGGTGCTTCTGATTTTAATGACTATGTAAAATTCAATCTTGATTTGTCTCATAAACTCCCGGCAGGAAAAAGTGTAATAGGTTCATTCCTGACTCACGATGATGTTTCATCAATGCTTCACGGCGGTGAAAACTATTGTAAATTGACAACTGTTTTGCAATCCACAATACCGATGTGCAATCCCTATTTTGTAGACGGTTTCCAAACAGGTGATTACTATGACTACAAATACAGACATACCTATAATACGGAAACTGATACGGACACTTATCTAATGGAAGATCACAAAAACAAACTTTCTCTGTTTACGCTTTCACGTAAGCCAGGAGGTAACTGCCCTGATATTGAAAGAGTAATGCGTGAAACTCTTAAAATGCGCAGCGAAAATTTAGATGTATTTGCAGACAGGAACAGCAGTTTTATTGAATTAAACAAAAGAAATGATAAGAATGACCAGATAATAACATTTGCAAGACACAATAACGGCAGAACAGTTCTTGTTGTTGTAAATAAAAATCCGAACAGAAATGTTACAGGTATTATTGAAATTCCAGGCTTGAAAGCAGACCAAAAACTTAAAAATATGGCTCCGGAATATGGTGAAAAGAGTGAATTTCAAGCTGCGGCAAATGAATTAAGAGTAAATATTGCACCATCAGATGCGTATGTATTTGAAATTGATACTCCAAATATTGAAACTGACAGAAAAGGTCATGTTTATAAACAAAAATAAAAGAATGCAAACATTAAATAGACCAAAAAGGCCGGCAATGCCGGCCTTTTAATATATTATTGTTCTATTGTTTTTATAACCTTTGCCGGATTTCCGACAGCAAGAGAATTATCCGGAATATCTTTTGTTACGACAGCACCGGCCCCTATTACACAACCGTCGCCGATTGTTACACCGGGAAGAACTATCACACTGCCCCCGAGCCAGCAATTCTTACCTATAGTTATAGGTTTTGCAGACTCTACAAAAGTATTACGCGTTTTATAGTCAAGCGGATGAATCGGTGTATAGAGCTGAACATTCGGCCCAACAAAAGTATCACTTCCGACCGTTACTTTGGCACAGTCAAGTATTACACAGTTTGCGTTAAAGTAAACATTATCGCCCAGCTCGGTATTACAGCCGTAATCAAAAAATATATTCGGCGTAATATAACAACCGCTGCCCATCTTTCCCAATACAGACTTTAAAATCTCACTCCGCTTGGATTCATCTTTTTCCTGATTAAAATCACTAATCAGCGCCCTTGTTCTGTCTCTCAAACCGATTAAATATTCCGTCATAGGGAAGTAATCTTCCCCTTTTAACATTTTTTCATATTCTTTCATACTTTAATTTTATCATCAAAAAAGGAGATTTTATTTTATAAAATCTCCTTAAAATTAAAACTAACAGAATACACTTTTATTTTTTTGTTCATCTGTTAACTGTACCCCTGTATCACCGTATACCGAGTTGGGCTGCTGCTGGGGCACATGCGCCATATATGCACCTCCGGTCAAGGCATTATCCAAGTTCGGATCTTTTACCGGTGCATGTTGTACATTTCCAACTGACATAAATACATCCTTTCTTTTTAATATCTTCGTTTTATTCTTATATATATAAAGTATTTTTTTTTATTTCAATTTCAATATCGGCTTATTTTGTTACAAAGCTTAACAAACTCATCAGATACAGATTTTTACTTATTAACGCAGCATACAATGCCGCAAATGTTTTTTGCAGAAAGACATTTACGGCTAAGATTCCGTTGACTATTTTTGACTTACACGTTCTTTTAAATCCTTAAGTTCATATTTCAGTCTGTTAAGTTCACATTTAACAGGATCCGGAATTCTGTTATGCATAAGAATCCCGTCCGGACTGATATATTTTTGCTGTACGACTCTACCGGGAATACCCACAACAGTGCAGTGTTCGGGAACATCATCAACTACGACGGAACCGGCACCGACTCTGACGTTATCACCAATTGTAATATTGCCGAGAATTTTTGCACCGGCACCTATAATTACATTATTACCAATTGTCGGGTGGCGTTTTCCGTGTTCATTCCCAGTACCGCCAAGAGTAACCTGCTGGTATATAAGGACATCATCGCCTATAATCGTTGTCTCGCCGATTACGACCCCCTCACCATGGTCAATAAAAAATCTGCGTCCTATTCTGGCCTTAGGGTGGATTTCAATTCCCGTTATAATCCTTGTCAGGTATGAAATGTATCTTGGAATAAAAGGGATTCCCCAGTATGCAAGTTTATGCGCAATTCTGTGAGAAATTAGCGCCTGAAGCCCCGGATAACAAAAAAGAACTTCAGCCAAGTTATTAGCAGCAGGGTCTTTTTCGTAAATTACTTTTATATCTTCTTTTATTTTTTTTATAGCACGTATGAGCATTCCCCCTCCTTACTAGCCCTCCCCGACGGAGAGGAAATTTTTACCAAACAGACAGGTATCTTTCACCGCTATCCGGAATAATTGCCACAATCAGTTTTTCCGGATATTTTTCGGCAAGCATTCTGGCGGCGTAGAGATTTGCCCCTCCGGAAATTCCGCAGAAAATTCCGTGTGAATGTGCAAGTTCTTTTGCTTCTTTTATGGCCTCATCACCTTCTACAGTCAAGATTCCGTCAAGCTCACACAAATGGGAAATCTCTGGAATAAAATTTGCACCGATTCCCTGTATTTTATGAGTTCCGGCATAACCCTCCGTAAAAAGCGGACTTTCGGCCGGTTCTACACCAAACACCATAGCATTTTTTAAATATTTTTTTAAGCCAAAAGCGGTTCCGCCGGTTCCGATTCCCGCAACAACAATGTCAACAGTATTACCTGTATCATTTAAAATTTCCTGCGCTGTCTGCTTGTGTGCTTTTGGATTATCTAAATTAGAAAACT
>CALUSF010000118.1 GCA_944323325.1 Candidatus Gastranaerophilales bacterium | reverse complement strand
CTTGCGCACTAGTTCCTAAGACTAGCGTGTCTACCATTCCACCACATGCCCATATTTAATTGTCAAAAAGATTCTTTTCAAGAATCTTGAGCGTGTCTACCCCTCTCCTCGGAAGATACTTAATCTTCCTCGTCGGCAGAGTACCACCTACCCATATTTAATTGTCAAAATTTTCGAAACCACATGTCTCTTATCAGATTATTGCCGGCTTATTTTAATCATTATGTTCAAAACAAACCGATATATTCAGTAAAGAGTTTTGACAGTATCTATTTATACCAAGAGCATACACTTTTGTCAAACTACTTGTATTATTATTTTGGATTTACTATAATTAATTTTGTAGTGTTTATGTTACACGTAAAAGGAGAGATTTATGTTTAAGAAACAGTTGGGATTAAAATCATTGTTTTCTACACTTTTTGCAATGATTTTAACGGCTCCGGCTTTTGCCGGAGAAGCATCTCTCGTAGTGCCGAATATTAAGGCTGCAAGCGAACAAAGCTATGACCTGTTGGTCATTGGTATAATCGTTTCAGTCCTGGGGGTTTTATTCGGTCTATGGATGTTTGGAAATGTAAAAAAGGTAGAAGTACACGAAGCTATGGCTTCTGTAGGCAACACAATTTTTGAAACCTGCAAGACTTATCTTGTTCAACAAGGTAAGTTTTTAATTGCATTGGAAGTTTTAATAGGCTTGTGTATAGCTTTTTACTTCTGGTATTTGCAAGGTATGGCGCTTAAATCAGTTCTGATTATTTTAGGTTGGTCTGTTTTAGGTATTTTAGGTTCTTATCTGGTTGCTTGGTTCGGTATTCGTATGAATACTCTTGCAAACTCAAGAACTGCATTTACCGCTCTTAAAGGAAATCCGTTAAATATTTTAAACATTCCTTTACAAGCAGGTATGAGTATTGGTGTGTTACTTGTATCAATTGAGTTAATCATGATGCTTGTAATTCTTTTATTCGTTCCGGGACATTTGGCAGGTGCTTGCTTTATCGGTTTTGCAATCGGTGAATCATTAGGTGCTTCTGCTCTACGTGTAGCCGGCGGTATTTTTACAAAAATTGCTGATATCGGTTCTGACTTGATGAAGATTCAATTCGGTATCAAAGAAGACGATCCTCGTAACCCCGGTGTTATTGCTGACTGTACCGGTGATAACGCTGGTGATTCTATCGGACCTACAGCTGACGGTTTTGAAACTTACGGTGTAACAGGTGTTGCTCTCGTAAGCTTTATTCTGTTAGGTGTGTTCAAGGATTTCCAGGTTCAGTTACTTGCTTGGATTTTCACAATGAGATTCTTAATGATTATAACTTCAGTAATTGCTTACTGGATTAACGGAATTGTAACAAAAGTATTTACTGCAAAAGCTGAAAAATTTGATTTTGAAGCTCCGCTTACAAGTCTTGTTTGGATTACTTCAATCTTGTCAATTCTTATGACATTTGGTGTAAGTAATTACTTACTTAAAGATATGGGCGGCAATTTGTGGCTTGTTCTTTCAATCATTATTTCTTGCGGGACTTTGGGCGCTGCTCTTATTCCGGAAGCTACAAAAGTATTTACAAGTCCTAAAGCAAAACATACTCACGAAGTTGTTGTTGCTTCAAAAGAAGGCGGTGCTTCTTTGACAATCCTTTCCGGTATTGTTTCAGGAAACTTCTCCGCGTTCTGGATTGGTGCTATTGTAGTACTTCTTATGGGATTAGCTTACTTTGCAAGCTTACAAATTCCTGAAAGTGTAATGATTTATCCGTCAGTATTTGCATTTGGTCTTGTAGCATTCGGTTTCCTCGGAATGGGACCTGTAACAATTGCTGTTGACAGCTACGGACCTGTTACTGACAACGCTCAATCAGTTTACGAATTATCTTTAATTGAAGAAATTCCTAACGTAAGCGAAGAAATTGAAAAAGAATATGGTTTCAAACCTGACTTTGAAAACGCTAAAACATATTTGGAAGAAAATGACGGTGCAGGTAACACCTTTAAAGCAACTTCTAAACCGGTTCTTATTGGTACGGCTGTTGTAGGTGCTACTACCATGATTTTCTCTTTAATATTAGTTATTAAAGAAACATTGGGTATTCAGCCTGAAATGATTTTGAACATCCTGAATCCTTACACATTGCTCGGATTTATTGCCGGCGGTGCTGTAATTTACTGGTTCTCAGGTGCTTCAATGCAGGCTGTTACTACCGGTGCTTATTCTGCAACTGAATTTATTAAAAACAATATCAAATTGGGTGAAGCAGATGACAAACGTGCAAACTTGGCTAACTCAAAAGAAGTTGTTAAGATTTGTACTCAATACGCTCAAAAGGGTATGTACAATATATTTATAGCATTGTTTGCGTTTGCACTTGCACTTGCTTGCTTATCAGCACCGGTAGGTGACAATTCTGCGCCGGTATCATTCTTCGTAAGTTATCTTATTGCAATTGCCGTATTTGGTCTGTTCCAGGCTGTATTTATGGCAAACGCCGGTGGATGTTGGGATAACGCAAAGAAAATCGTTGAAGTTGATATGAACGAAAAAGGTACTGAACTTCATGCGGCAACTGTTGTCGGTGATACTGTAGGTGACCCGTTCAAAGATACTTCTTCGGTTGCTATGAACCCGATTATCAAGTTTACAACACTTTTCGGATTACTTGCAATGGAAATTGCTATTAACCCGGCATTCAAAGAACACGCTAAGATTGCAGGTGTTGTACTTCTTATAGTTGCTTTAGTATTCGTTATTCGTTCATTCTACGCAATGAGAATACCGTCTAACAAGGAATGCTAATAGTAAGCGGATTAATAAAAGAGTCCGGCAGTTTTATTATAACTGCCGGATTTTTTATACTAATCAACCCAAATAATAAAAGGAATATCATAAACACTTAATAGTGTTGCGATTGCTTCTTGAATCCACACCATCCTTCAATTGTAAATTTTTGTAAAACTTTCTTTACGGCATGTATCATGATTAAAAAATTTGTAGTAGCATGCCATGTATCAACTATCCCCAAATCTCCTCCCAAAATTATTAGAGAAAAACTTATACTGACTCGCCAAAAAAGAGTCAGTTTTATTTTATTTGCAGGATACAGTTAATCTAACAAATCTGCCAACACAGCAGCATTTTCTTCAGCTTTCAGGCTGTGAGAAATTTTATTACGCTTTATATAAACCCTTAAAGCTTCTCTTATAAGTTCACTACGGGTTCTTTGCTCAGATAGAGCAACACTGTCCACTCTATTAAGAAAGTCATTTGACATTGATATTAAAACTCTTGCCATGTTCCCTCCGTGCAGTATACTACATTATATCACACAAATAAATTATTACAAGATTATATAGTATTTATATTCATATTTGCGGCAACAGTTAGCTGGGCATTACTCTGCAAAACTCGGCCTTTTTACCCTCACTCCGGCCTTCACCGTAAGAGGAAGGAGCAATATTGTCATTGTTGGGCAAGTATGCCCAACCGACAAACCCTCTGATGGTGAAAGTGTGAATGACTCAAAAAAAAGAAACCGGAGAGAAACTCTCCGGAACTTTTGTTTTACCAACATCTTACATCTATTTATCTTGTCCATCAGACTTAGAGATCTTTAAAATATTTAAAATTAATGTATCTAAATCATAAATAGCATCCATATTTCTATCTGCTATATTGTCCAAACATGCCGTTTGGTCCTTTGTTATGTCTGCAATTTTACTTAAATTAATTTTGTAATTATCATTTTCTTTTGAGCAATATTTCTCGACTAGCATTGCATAATAATCGTTGTTATTTTGATTAATGTTATTTTCTTTACAATATTCCATAACAACTTCAATAATTTTCATAATAGCAGTATAACGCTCTTTTAGAGTACCTTTTTCTGAAGCAATTTGTTCTAACAAAGTATCAGTACCCCAAGTTTCTCTCTGCTGGAAACGTTGAATAAAAGTTCTGATATTTTTAGAATTTAAATTTCTGTTTATAATTCTAAAAACTTCATTAAGTTCATCTGGTGAAGTATACCAGTTCAAGTCTCTTGAGACTTTTTCTCCAAGTATATATCCTGAATAAGCACAAATTTGCTCTTCTGTTATTGTTGCATCAGCTGCTATTGTAACCTTTTCTCCATTCATTGAAAAAGTAAGTGTCTTTCCGGTTTTATTAACAAATTTACCGTTCTTATCAATACCTATGATTAATGATTTATATCTAAAATCAGCGCAAGAATGCCCCATTAATTTATAAGTGATACTGCCCTCTTTTTGAACTTTTTCAAAGCCCATACCGTAAAGATATTTCACTTTTTCTTCTTCAGCAGCCTCTGCTTCTTGTTCAATTTGCTCTTTTCTAGCATCATTTGAAGCTGCATCCCAGATTCCGGAGGCAGATGATACTATCTCTAAATCCGCAGATTCAAGCTCTTTAAGAGCTTTTGCTTCTTCAGATGATGTAGTAAGTGTAACCTTACCGGTTTGTTCATCTACTGTACCATTAATCTTTTGGAATTTATTATCTTTAATCATAAAATATTGATGTTTTCCGTTATTTTCTCCATTCTCGGTTCCTGTGGATTTATAAACGGTAATACCGTCAAATGTATTCAATTTTTCGAT
>CALUSF010000117.1 GCA_944323325.1 Candidatus Gastranaerophilales bacterium | reverse complement strand
TCTCAGTTTAATAACTTCCAAAGCATCATACTTACCCGAAAAAAGTTCTGACATTGCTTTTCTGTGAACATCGTCACCGTGAGTTTCCAGTTCCTTCATCTCTATATTAAGCTTGGTTATGAGTTCAACATCACAGACTTTTTTGAGATTGCTTATAATATCAGCAAGTTTTTCAGTTGCATTTACCAAAGTTAAAGCCTGTTCTTTCATTTCTTCCGTATATTGTTTTACACGATATACTTCTAAATTCAAACAGGCTTTTGCAATTCTTTTATTAATTTTATATAACCTTACTGCTATATACTGGATGTCCTCCCTCTCAATCGGAGTTATAAAACTTTTATTTAGCTGCTTCAGTGTAAGCTTTAACGACAACGAACCTTTTTTCTTATACTTCAGGGCTTTCTCCTTTTTCTCATCATTAAGCCCGTTATTCATTATATCGTCATAAAGCCTTGCCGTTTTCATACAAATTTCTGAACTTGCCCTGAACATATGAAAAAACATTTTGTCCTCCGGCGGCATGATATACGACATCAAATTAAATTTTGGCATGTTCTGCCCTCCTTTTCCATACACATACAGTGTAAACAAAAAATTTATTCTAATAAAGATTTTTTTAATAAAACTTAACTATTCATGATAAAATACATTTATGAGGTGTATATGAAGAGAATTCTTGTAACGGGCGGCGCCGGTTTTATAGGCTCACATTTATGCGGCAGATTATTAAAAGAGGGAAACGAAGTTCTTTGCTTGGACAATTTTTTTACGGGCTCCAAAAGAAACATCGCGCACCTGATTTCAAATCCGAATTTTGAACTTGTAAGACACGATATTACAAAAGAATATTTTGCGGAAGTTGATGAAATATATAATCTTGCCTGCCCTGCAAGTCCTCCGCATTATCAATATAATGCAATAAAAACAATTAAGACATCAGTCTTAGGTATGATTAATACTCTCGGACTTGCAAAGAGGTGTAAAGCGAAAATTCTTCAGGCATCTACAAGTGAGGTATATGGGGATCCGAAAATTCATCCGCAAACGGAGAACTACTGGGGAAACGTTAATCCCATAGGGATAAGAAGCTGTTACGATGAAGGCAAGCGTTGTGCGGAAACTTTAATGATGGATTACCACCGTCAAAATAATGTTAATACAAGAATTGTAAGAATATTTAATACCTACGGTCCGAATATGGCTTTAAATGACGGAAGGGTTGTTTCCAATTTCATAATTCAAGCCCTAAAAGGAGAAGATATTACAATATACGGAGACGGCTCTCAAACACGTTCTTTCTGTTATGTTGATGATTTGGTTGACGGAATGATAAAAACAATGGCTTCCGATTATACAAATCCTATAAATCTGGGCAATCCTTCTGAACGTTCAATTTTGGAGTTTGCAAAACTCATTATTGAACTTACAAATTCAAAATCAAAAATTGTCTATAAGCCTCTGCCGTCAGACGATCCTATTCAAAGAAAACCTGATATTACTCTTGCAAAAGAGATTCTCGGCTGGGAGCCGAAAGTCGATATTATTGAAGGATTAAATAAAACAATTCAATATTTTAAGGAGCTTGTATAAATGAAAATTTGCGTTATCGGAACGGGATATGTAGGCTTGGTTGCCGGTGCCTGTTTTGCGGAGATGGGAAACAATGTTATATGTGTCGACAATAACTTTGAAAAACTTAAAAATTTAAAACACGGAATTATACCTATCTATGAACCCGGCTTGGAAGAACTTATTAAAACAAATACAGTGGAAGGAAGGTTAATATTTTCCGACAATTTAGAAAATGCCGTAAAAGAGTCGCTTATTTGTTTTATAGCTGTAGGAACACCGCAAAATGATGACGGCTCTGCCGAATTAAAATATGTTTATGAAGTTGCCGAAGAAATCGGAAAATCAATGAACGGATATAAAATAATAGTTGATAAATCAACAGTTCCAGTAGGTACCGCCGATAAAGTCAAAAAAATTATGTCTGAAAATACAAAACATCCTTTTGATGTTGTTTCAAACCCTGAATTTTTAAAACAAGGTGCAGCGGTTGAGGACTTTTTGCGGCCTGACAGAGTAATCATAGGTACCACTTCCGAAAAGGCAAAAAAGATTATGCTTGATTTATACTCCCCTTTTGTAAGAAACCAGCACCCCGTAATTACAATGGATGAAAAATCTGCAGAAATGGTGAAGTATGCATCAAATTCTTTCCTCGCAGTTAAGATATCTTTCGCAAACGAAATTGCCAATATATGTGAAGCCGTAGGAGCTAACGCAAATCTTGTACGTCTCGGAATGTGCGCCGATACCAGAATCGGAACGAAATTTTTATATCCGGGTATCGGCTATGGCGGAAGCTGTTTCCCTAAAGATGTTAATGCACTTATTCATACGGCAGAAGAAAATAACACGGAATGCGGTATATTAAAAGCGGCTGACAAAACTAATAAAAATCAGCGTAAAAGATTTGTAAAAAAAATAACGCATTATTTCGGAGAAGATTTATCCGGAAAGACTTTTGCAGTATGGGGATTGGCATTTAAGCCAAAAACAAATGATATGCGGGAAGCACCTTCTATTACAATTATTAATAAGCTTCTTGAGTATGGAGCAAAAATAAAAGCTTATGACCCTAAGGCAACAGAAACCGCAAAAAATATTTTCAAAAATAAGATTTCGTATGCACCGACATCTTATGATGCGCTTGATAATGCAGATGCCCTGCTTTTGTTAACAGAGTGGAATGAATTCAGAAACCCTGATTTTTCCGAGATAAAATCGCGTTTAAAAGCGCCCGTCATATTTGACGGACGCAATCAATACAGCTCTTTTGATATCCAAGACCTCGGGTTTAGTTACTTCCAAATTGGAGTTTAAGATAGTTTTTAATTACCAGGATGTACCTTGAGTACCAGTACATGAGCCGGGCTTCGTTTTACAAGCCTCTTCTGCTGCAAAACGATCACTCTTAGCCGAATGCATATCTGTAGGATTATTTAAAAATACTGTTCCTAACACATCAGAAGGTTCAATTCCACCTAAATTATCAACAGTAAAATTAAATCTGTCAGGATTTTTACAACCATCAGAAAAAGAACAGTTAGGTCCACCTGTAGGTACAAAATCAACACTAACTATATTAGGTGTACCCGGTAATCCCTCAAATAGCTTACTGGCAGCTTTAACTCTCCATAAAGTTCCATCTGAAGTAGTAAATGTGCTTTCACCTCCAGAGCATACAAAAGAATCTTCTAAAGTATTTAACCTTGTAGAAAGCAGATATGCAAATTTACAATCTCCGCTAGCCTTACTTTTATCCGGAATCAAAGGATCATCAGCAAGAGGTTCATCAGTGTTCTCCAATCCAACTTTTTCTACTTCACCATCATTATCATAAATCGTCCAATATAAATTGGGATCCGAAACCAATTCTGAGGTAGCTGCTGTAAACCCTTGGTATACATGCATATACTTAGCTTTTACCTTATCCGGCATTATTTTACTAACAGCAGGAATAACCATTGCTGCAACAATACCTATAATACCCAGCGTTATCAACAGTTCCTGTAAAGTAAAACCTTTTTTAATCATAACAAACCCTCTTTCTTAATGCATATGGTATAATTATAACATAAGATTAGGATAATTAAATAGCAATAATTTCACAAAGTATTAGAATTCCATTACAAATCTATATCAGATTCCTTTATTGGCGCGCCAATAACACGTTCCAGTTCTGCAGCATTAATATTATAATTTAAAAGGTTATTATAATAATCCAATTGAGCATTCAAATACGTATTTTCAGAATCTTTAAATTCAATAGCGTCGCCCAATCCTACCTGATAACGTCTAAACGCCAAGTACTGACGTTCTTTTGCCTGTTGAAGTGCAAGTTTTGCGACCTCTAAGCTGTCGTGAGAATTCAATAAACTTATATATGCGCTTTTTACTTCCAAATAAACATTCTGTTTTTGTTGTTCGTAATCAGCAACATATTTATCATAAGTGGCCTTGGCCTCGTCAACCTGCTTTTTTAAAAGCATAAGATTCAATGCGGAATAATTAAGCTGTACACCGAATTGATACCCGTAATCACTGCTTATTTGTCTTCCTCCGTGGTCATAAGAAGCAAACCCGCTTATATCAGGTGTAAACGCTCGTTTTGCTGCTCTTACATTTAACTCCGCCGCATCCATTGCTTTTTTAGCCGATAAAAGCGCCGGACGGGATTCCTGTGCAGTTTTTAATAAATCTGTAAAATTAACATCATATTTTTTCGTATTCAACTTATCTTTTAATATAACATTCTCCAACTCAGGAATACCGACTGCATTAGCAAGTTCAACAGCAGCCAATTCCAGAGTATTTTTTGCCCTAATTAAATTAACCTGAGCATTACCCATGTTATATTCTGCGGTCGTTACATCAATTTTTGCTTTTTTACCAATCTGGTAATACGCTCTTGCCTGTTTTAACTGCAGTTCAAAATCTTTTACCGTTTCTTCGTAAACCGCTTTTTGAATTTCCGCAAACACCAAATTGTAATAAGCAACTTTTACGTTATATATAACTGTTTCGATACTGGATTCGGCATCATAGCGGGAAGCTTCGTAATTCCTTTTTGCCATATCCG
>CALUSF010000116.1 GCA_944323325.1 Candidatus Gastranaerophilales bacterium | reverse complement strand
GGTCGCATTTTGTAAAATATCGTCTTTGGTGAGTTCTCTCACGTTGAGTTTAACCTTTTGCGTACCGATAACGGCTCCGTTATAAAGAATATTAACAGTAATATCGCAGTTACCAATGTCATTACCGGTAATAGTAATATTACCGTTTTGGTCTACAGATACAGAAGCCGCAGAGCCGGAAGCAGTAGCTTCGTACGAGATACCGGATGTTATATTAATAGTATTTCCGTTTTCATCGATTTGAGTAACATTAGGATTAACTTTAAGGCTGGTATTACCTCCGATAATAACTGTAGTACCAGATTCAGGAATTATATCACCGGAGTTATTACAAATAACTGGCTCAGCTTTAGTACTTTCAATAATAGCAGCTTGCTTAAGCACATTAAGTACGAGCGTTTTAATTTGTGATGGTAAGTTATTATTAACGAATTGGTTATAAGAAATTTCTTAGCGAACATGAAGGAAAAGAATAAAAAAATGAAAATTTACAAAGTGTGAGCTTAGAAATTTCAAGCTTTAAGTAAAAATATAATCTTGACTTATTGTACTATATATAGTACAATAAGAACATGCAAGAATATAACTTATCTATTTATATAACAGATAGTGGTAAAGAATTAATAAAAGATTGGCTGAAAACATTGGATGGCTCAATCAGAAAAAGGATTTTACTAAGACTTGACCGCTTAAAGGATGGAAATTTCGGCGATTATAAACAGTTGAATAATGAGTTATATGAATTGCGTTTTGAAATCGGTGCCGGCTATAGAATATATTACACTATAAAAGATAAGAGTATTATACTGCTGATTAATGGCGGTGATAAAAAATCGCAATTAAAAGATATAAAAAAAGCAAATGAAATCTTAATGAAGTTGAAAGGAACATTATGAAAAATATAACAGACTTTAATTTATCGGATATTATATCTGAGGAATTAAAAACCGAAGATGATATAAAAGAATGGTTATCTTTAAATCTTGAAGCTTATCTGGAAGACGGGAATCTTAATGCTTTTGTTAGGTCTCTTGAATATGTAGTCAGGGCAAAAGACAACATTTCTAATCTGTCAAAGAAAACAGGTATTTCAAGGAGTAATTTATACGCAATCTTTAAAGGCGAAGTCACACCGCAGTTTGATACTGTGCTTAAGGTTTTAAAGGAGTTGGGATACACTTTAAAAGTTGCCTAGCATTGCACATGTGTCCGCGATGAATTTATAAGCATATTTTATAAGCTTAGGAATTTCGCGGGGTTTATTTCTTTAAATTTGCAAATTATACGAATATCATTTAAAATCATTTTATGGATTATAATTTTTTGGATAGTTCCGTTGATAAAGATGATATTGTTTTGCCCGAGTCGGACAAGATTAATCCGTTTTTGTTAAAGAATAATTATGCTGATATTATCAAAGCTGTGGATTTTTTCTCTGAAAACGAGCAATTTATGTATATTCACGGTTTTTTAGGAACCGGAAAACGCCAGTTTATTAATTATATAACGGAGTTTCTGAGTAAAGATGTAATAAAGCTGGAATATTATTGCAAGGCTTCTACTGTATGTGATGATATTTTATTATCTTTTATTGATATTATTGAAAAGAATTCAATATCAAAGGCTGTAAATCTGAATGCGAAAGTAACAACGCTTGCTGTAAAATTTCAACAATATTTGACATCTATTAAAAAACCGTTTATTATTATTCTGCATTCTTACGATGATATTCTTGAAGAGAACAAACAATTTGTTATTGATTTTTTACAGGCATCTGCAGAAAATTCTAATGTAAAAATAATTATATCAACTCGGGCTATGCTTCAGGATATTACCGGAGTTCTTAAAGTTGACAGAAAAATATTTCTTAAAGCTTTTTCAAAAGAAATTTTTAAAAACTTCTTAGAGTTTTATAAAATTGAATGTACTGAAACTACTCTGGCGGATTTTTATAAATATACGCGCGGATATTATTACTATACGGCTCTTTCCGTAAAAATTATTCAGGCTATGAAAATTTCTTTGAATGATTTTTTGGCAAATTTTACTGCATCAAAAATGAGTTTTGATGCGTATTTGGGCACAGTGTATGTGAACCTTATCCCTGCTACTATCCGAAATTTCTTTTGGTTTTTAAGAACCGTACGACACGGTATGTCATTAAATGCATTAGCGGTTTTTGAGTTATACGATGAATTTTCTATTGAGTATTTAAAAACCAACCTGATGGTTTTTCAAGTGGGTGAAACGGTTTATGTTCAGGATTATTTTCAACAGGATATAGATATTTCAGTTCCTGCTAAGACAGAGATTAAGCTTCATAAGTACATTATAAATATTTATGAAAAACAGTTAAAAGAGCCTTTAAAAACCCGCGAAATCAAGATCTCTCGCCAGGCTTTGCGGGCTGAGATTGAATATCACAGTGAATGTATAAAAAATATTGAGCAGGGCGGCAAGCAAAATACAGTTCAGCCGGTCGCACAGCCAGTCAAACAGCAATCCGAATTAAAGACTGCAGAACATTCTGTGGGTGATATTAAGGATATGTTTGAAAATATAAAGAAACTAACGGATGAGAAAAAATATACTGATGCAATTGAAATTTGTCATAGTATATTAGATAATGACAAAACTGACATCTCTACGCTTCTGGAAATCCGCCTGGATGTTGCACGTTTGTATAAAGAGATACATGATTATCAAAAGGCGGAGCACTATTATGAATTAGTCGAAGCGTATTACAAAAAAAATAACGAAGTAATAAATTTGAGTTACCTGTATTATGAACTCACGGAATTATATTATTTAATGTATAAAAATGAACGCGCAGTAGAAACCATAAAGAAAGTAATTTATTCGGTTGATACTCCGCAATCTCTGATGGTTTCGGCTTGTACACTTTTGGGGAAAATATACTTTGATATGAATAATACTAAAGACGCGTATTCATATTATCAAAAAGCCCTTGCTTCTTTGGATGACAATACTCCTGACAAGGTATTAGCGGAATTGTACTTTAAATTTGCTTTGGTAAACGATGAAAATAATGATGAAGAGAAAGCTTTTGAGTATTATACAAAATGTATCGTGATAAAAGGGGATAATCCTTATAGGCCTCTTGCGTATTCTAATATGGGCTCATGCTATTTTGATAACGAAAATTATTCTGATGCTAAGGCTTGTTTTTTAAAGGCTTATGAGATTGAAAAATCAAATAATAATTATGACGGGATTTATTATACCTCGTCTTATCTGGCGAAAATTTGCCTTATAGAGCGTAACTTTAAGAAAGCATTGGAATTTTTGCTTGAGGCTAAACAATGCGCGGAATTTATAAATGAAGATTTTTACATTTTAGAAGCTACGGTTGCGTTAGGGGATTATTATTATAACAATGTCTCTTTGAACAAAAAAGCTCTTATAGAATATCTGAAAGCAAGAAGGATTGCCCAGACGATCGGAGAAGCCGTGGATATTAATAAAATAAACGCCAGAATAAGGGATATGGAACTTAGGATGGATAAAGAAGTTTTTAAGGATTTGGAAAGTAATTATGGCTAATATTGAAGTTAAAAAAGATTTTAGTAAATATATTCAAGTATTTCTTGAGCAAAACTCAAAACTTAACTTGATTTCAAAAAACGATGAGAAATTTTTGTTTGAAAAGCATATATATGATTCACTTGCTATCGGTTTATTTTTTGAAAAGTACGGTATAAATAAAGCCGAAATCTTGGATATCGGATTTGGTGGCGGCTTTCCTTGTGTTCCTGTGGCAATTGAATACCCTGATATGCAGATTACGGGAGTTGACAGTATAAGAAAAAAAGTTAATGCGGTAAATGCCGTTAAAGATGCTTTGAATTTGGAAAATTTAAATTTGATTTGCGGTCGCGCGGAAAATATTAAAAATAAAAAGTTTGATATTGTAACCTGCCGTGCTGTAGCTGATATGGGAAAAATTTGTACGTACGCGCTTCCTCTTCTAAAGAAGGGCGGGTATTTTATAGCATACAAATCCAAAAGGGCCGTTGAGGAATTAAGTCTGGCTAAAAACGTCTTAAATCAATTTAATGCGGAGGTTAAGGATATTATTTCGTACGCTCTTCCTCTGGAAGAAGTTTACGAAAGATGTTTGGTTGTAATATCTTTGAATTAATATATTTAAGTCCCGCACCTGTAAAAGTCGTAATTACCATAGTTAAAACAAAATACAGATAGGTGTTTTGAACCGGATTAAATATCCAGTAGATATTGTGAAGATTTCTTTCGCTTATCGGAATTCCGTTGATTTTGAATATTAATGCTGTTATTAAATACATTACAAACAAATGGTTTGCCATTATGTGATAAGTATTCTCTCCTACAAGTTTTATAAAACGAATATCTTTTAAATAGTCATAAGTAACATTGATAAAAAACAGAGAGAACCAAATCCCTGTAATACTTGTAAGAACCGGCACCACAATTTGGCTGTCAAATCTTGCCCAGACAAGAACATAACTCAAACCGATTCCGTGTACAGGATCAAAATCTCTGTTAAAATGCCATAATACGGCTTGAAAACAAATTACTGCGCCGAGTATTTTGGGGGTAAATATGTTGTAGTTTCCGTGTATTTTTGTTGTATATAAGTGCCCTAAATAGACAAAAAATAATGAAAACATCGTTCTGATGACTAAAAGAAATAT
>CALUSF010000115.1 GCA_944323325.1 Candidatus Gastranaerophilales bacterium | reverse complement strand
TTAAATCTTAAAAACAAATTTCATATTATAAAACCGTATAAGAAACAGAAAGGCCGTAAAAAGCATTATTGAACCAAAAATAATTAATGTATTAGAAACTCCAAAAAGCTGTGCAATAGAGCCTGCCGCAAAATTACTGACAGATGTTGCCTCCATAAAACATATCGAATGAAGACTCATAATCATAACTTCTCGTGCATAAACAGGCATCAATAACGGATATGTTAAAGCTATAAAACTGAATATTCCGAGAAGAAGCCGACAGAGTTGTCATTTGCGGCGAATAATGCGCATAATCAACACCCTCTTTTATTCTCTCAATGATTGACTCATTTTTAACCTTTTCCGACTTTTTATCCTCAAATTTCATCATTATAACAAGAAAAACGCACGGAAGTATGCACAAAAAACACCGGCCAATAACGAGAGCCGAAATAAGTACTCCGGCGGCGGCAGAGCCGACAAGTCTTGCAACATTAAAACAAACAGGATTCTCCAAAAAATGCGGTTCACCGCCGCTTTCGCCTTGATAAGCCGCATCGTAAACAATAGTCACAAACCCGTTTTTCTGCAAGCTTTTTAGCGTACAAACCCGCAACCTATTCTTTTACACCGCCTGCGGGATGAACTACAATAATTGCCGGATATTTTTTATTATTATCAAAATTTTCCGGTTTATACAATTCACCCACAATTTTTATACATGAGTACGTTTGATTATAAAAAACTTTTTCTTTCATGATTTTATCCTCTTTTGTTTTAGCCTGTACGGCAAGAAAATCGAAAACCAGTACACATACTGTTAGTAATACAATAACCGTTTGCTTCATATTACCTGCCTTATCTTGATAAAAGATTCGTCAATTGATTTGGCGGCTTTTTCATCACCCGAATTTGCAATCCAGATTTTAGTAACAAGAAAAATATCTTCCCTTTTAACTCCGGAAGAACCTTTTGTGGTAATGATTCTTGAACTTAATTCAAACTTAATTTCTAATCTCATTTTGGAAACCCTCCCAAAACAGATATAAAAATGCTTGCCGTATAAAATTCTTGAACGTTTTAAATATAGATGATAAACTTACATTATGAAAAAGATTGTTTTTGCAGCTTTATGCATATTGATTATAAATTCCGCTTACGCATCCGATAATGTAAGTTTCATATATATTAACGGCTCAAACAACAATGATGAAAAGATGAAAACCTGGTATGAAGAAGGGGTAAAAAAGCTTCATCCGGTTTTAAAGAAAAGCTTTACGGAAAATTCTGAAATAAAGAAATATTATACAGGCAATAATACTCTTAACATAAAAGAAGAGCCGGTAATTTTTTTCTGGGGAGATAAAAGCAAAAATGACCTTGATTTTGTAAAAAGCCAGCTTGACATATCAAAAGCAATAAGCTCGACGGGCGCTTATATTGTAAGAAGCCTCATTGCACAATATTTACACGATGCTATATGGGTTCAAAAACAGCATAATATGTTCCCTATTTTGGAAGAACTAAATACCTCCGTAAAAAAAGAGGCTGATGAAGGACAAGATGTTATTTTATACGGATATTCCGCCGGCACATTTGTTGCTTATGAATATTTAGCAACAAAGCTTCGATATATAAATGTTCAAAAAATGTTTGAAGCACTAAAGCTTGACGAGGATTTTTTATCCTTTACAAAAGCACATCCGATAAATAATACTTGTATTTCAGCGTTAACATACGATTATACAGGTATTGGTTCTTTTACCCCGTCAGGAGAAATTATTATCAATCAGAACAAAGAAGAACTTAAAAAAAACTATTTAAAACTTAATGAAATGACAGAACTTGCCTGTGCACCAGATAAAAAAATCCGCGGAATTGTCAATTTTGCGAGTCCTCTTGTTTTATTCTATTCTGATATTGCAGATTCCGAATATCAACTTAATTATTATAATAAATTGATGGTTAAATATATATACGAAAACGGCATTTTTCTTATTACCGCAAACTTTAAAGAAGATCCGTTGGGCTTTCCGACAAGCAAAAATCTTACAGTCGATGAGCTGCAGCAGCGAATAGGACTTGAAATTAATAATCCAACCGGAGTTATTTATGATGATTCCAGTATTTGGAGCAAGAGGATGTTCCCATTTGCGCATACTTCATACTGGTCTGCAAGAAGAACATTTGCAAAGGCCGTTGTAAAAAGTTTCATCAACGGATACAAATTCCAGTATGACAAAGAATATCAAAGCAAGATTCTTGAAAAAAGAAACAAAAAATTTGATCTTTTGTAATTATTTAATTCTTTTCAAAGATGACAGAAAATTAAAATTAACAACGTCACCGTCAACTTTAGTCAAAAATACCTGACAGTCTTTTTCATCCGCGTTTATTTTCGGGAGTTGAGCTAATTCCGCTGCATAATAATTACTGTCATTTCTGCCGCTGTTAGTAATTTTGCTTGCCAAGCTGTTTAAAGAAATATTTCTTAAAAATCCTGCAAATCCTTCTCCCTTATTAGACATTTTTGTATAAATTCTAAGTGTCGCATCACCGGTCGTAAGCTCATAGCGTCCTACGATAAAAGAGCTTAACTGAGCCGCGGAAGATTTAATATTAATTCGTTCTATTACATTATCTTTCAAACTTAATTCACCCTTTATTACATCAAAACTTCCGTCCGGAATATTTACAAGATCACCAAATGTAGCCGGCGTCATCATTGCAAGCGGATTCCTAAATAATGAAGCTACTTTAAGGATATATTCCACATATCCGACCTTTTCTATTGTACCGTTTGCAATATTAAACTTTATATCGCCATTAAGATTTAAAGACTCGTCAGAGCTTATTTCAATAAGCCCCATTGCTTTACCGGAGATTTCTCTCGGAAGCCCCAATATTGCATCTGCCATCACATCAGAATTAACATCTTTGATGCCGAGTCTTAAATAATACTGTTTCTTAATTAAATCCGCTTTAACTTTTAATGTAGAAATACCTTCGGCAATATCAAATTTATTAGATTGAAGTTCTAACACACCATCTTTATCAAGAGTCAGATTTGCATGCAGATTCCCGAAATTAACCTTTTTATATACACCTTTTTCAAGGTTGAGCATACACTTTTCTACAATAACTAACCCTTTAGTAAATGTAGGAGTATCCGTATTACCGATACTGTCTTCCGTTATATCCTCTGTTTGATTATCGGAAGCAAGAGCTTCTTTTGCAGGCTCTGTATTATTTTGATTTGCATTATTCGTTGCAAGCATTTTTTCCAAATCTACATTATCTACGGTTAAATTAACACTTTTCACCACTATCGGCAGCCGCAAATCATTTACTATATAACCGTTAAAATCATAGCTTGAACGTTTAAATTTACCGTTTGCGATGGCACCCAGTTTATCATCTTTTGCTCCTATTTTAGCAGATTTTATATAAAGTCTTTGCGCAGGCACAAAGACCTTATCAAACGATATTACACCTGCCATTTTAGGGAATGCACCCGTGTTATCAATACTCAGATTACCCGAAACGGTTCCTTTTTTGAATATCTTCTGGCAAGCCAAGAAATTTAAAAACTCACTTGGCAGAGGACGCGGAATATCAAGCGATATATCCAAAAGTTTCATATTATCAGCCATATCTAAATTGCCCTTAATTGCCAGTACCGGAGTCATACCTTTTTGAAGTTTATCCGTTATATAGTAGTCAATAGTATTGATTTTCAAAATATTTTTAACAACACTTAAATCTACTTTAAACAAGGTTTTGTAATTCTTCAACACCATTGACTGATCGCCTAGTTTAAAACCTTCACCCTCATTTAACAGAAAGTACCAAACCAAGTCGCAAGAGCCGTTTTTAGATGTTAACGTGAGTCGTGAACCGGCATCACCGACCAAATTTATCGGTGCTCCCAGGAGTTCGGAAATATAATTTTTGAAAAAGTCATCATTTACAAATATATCAGAAACCACGGTTGTATCACAGGTTTTCCAATAATCTTTTACACAACCTTCCATCACTATACTGTTTTCAATTTTATTATTGTAATAGCCCTTAAAGTCTTTAAGTGTTATATCCGTATTTCCGATTTCAACCAATCCTTGAGTTATTTTGACAGGCATATTAAGTAAATCTTTTATTTTAAACTCGGATTCATTTACATTAACATCACCGCGAATATTCTTTTTAGTAAGATTAAGATTAAAATCTACGCTTCCTTTTACATCACATATAGGAGCCAGCATTTCTTTTCCGTTCGGAATTACAATATTGGAAGTTAAAATATTAAAAATATCACGAGCGCTAAAATTTTTAGAAGATATATTTAATTCCGCACCTTTTTTTCTTGAAGCAAACGCGTCTATGACAATTGTAGATTTATCAATTGTTATAGGGAATTTATCAACATGCAATTCCCCATTGCCCATATATATACAATTTTTATCATCTGCCGCAACATAAATTTTATCTTCACCTTTAACCATTTCAAAAACAAAATCAAAATGAAGAAACTTTTTAGCCTGAGTCCTGTCTAAAACAAGATCTTTTGCATCAAATTTAATCCCTATATCAGGAGTATTGTATGTTATCAAGCAGTTTTTTACCCCTAAAAGCGCCGAAAAAATATCAATATTAAAACTGGATTCTTTTTGTTCTTTTTGAGTTTTGCTCTGCGGCAACAATTCAAGAAGTGCCGCCGTATCAACATATATATTATCTGCAATAACCTTTTTTACAACAAGTTTTTGAGAAAAGATTTCCGAAAAAGAGAATTCAGTATCAAAATTTGTTAAATTAAGAAGC
>CALUSF010000114.1 GCA_944323325.1 Candidatus Gastranaerophilales bacterium | reverse complement strand
GCTTTACTTCAGAAATCCCCGTAGGTACTAAAATTTTGTCAATAAGAGAGGGTGAAGGCAGTGCAATGATAGATCTTTCTTCGGCCTTTGAAGGAGGAGGCGGAACTGAAAGTATTAATATCAGAATTATGCAGCTTATAAAAACCGCAAAAGCAAATACAAACCTTCCTGTTTATCTTTATATAAACGGGAAGCAAGCTGAAGTAATAGGCGGTGAGGGGATTATGATAAAACAGCCTTTGAATGAAAGGTCGCTTGATGGGTAGTAGTGAAAAAGATTTGGATTATTATTTAAATCTCAATTGGACGCTGATTGAAGGGACTGATTTGGATTTTAACGGAAACCCTTACTATTTTATTGAAATAAAAGAAATTCCGAGTTTTGTTTTTTGTGCAAAGACCAGAGAGAAGGCTCTGGGGAATTATAAAAAACAATTGAGACTATCTCTAATGTTGATGTTAGAAGATGGCGAGCATATAATTGAACCCGGTGAAGAAACTGAAGATTATATAGATTGGGAAAGTATATGTCCGTAAAACAGATATCTGAAATATTTATAACTCCGATGACAAGGGATGATATAGAGCAGGTGACTGTTATAGAGGAAGAAGCTTATGGCAGGCATCATTGGACAAAATCCTCATTTTATGATGAGATGTCAAATAATCTTGCAAAGTATTATACTGCAAAAATTTCTTCCGGCGAGCTTGTAGGCTATGCCGGCACTTGGCATATTATGGATGAAGGACATATTACAACAATTGCCGTAAAAAAAGATTATCAAAGAAAACATATAGGAGAAGCTATTATTCACAGAATTATAGAAGACTGTTATCGAGAAGGCGTCAAATATTTAACACTGGAAGTGCGTGAATCTAATTTTCCGGCAATTAAATTATATGAAAAATACGGATTTCAGTCATTAGGTACTCGTAAAGGATATTATCAAGATAATAATGAAAATGCTTTAATTATGTGGACAGAAAATATTTTTTACGATAAATTTAAACAAAAATATCAGGAAAATATAAAAAATCTAAAGACATTGATTGAGTTAAAATGAGTAAACGGGTAGCAAAACAAATAGACAGTTTTAAGTATAAAGGCGAGCCTATAAGGTTTACATTAGGTACGTTAATAATTACAGGGCTGTGTATACTGCTTATTATTGTTGCAACCTTTACCCAAGTTACGCTAAAACATCCATACCTGCCATTTGATACAATTTCTTTTCTTGCAGGGAATGTCAATGATTATGACATTATACATCATTTTACCAAAACCTATAAATATATTCCTCAAACACCGGTTATATTTTTTATAGTGGCACTTATGGGAAGAAAATTTGGAGTACTTTCTGTTTTGGGTTATATAGTGCTGGGTATGTTTTTCCCTATATTCGCGCTTGGAGGCGGAGTAAGCTATCTGTTTGAGTACGGCTTTGGATATATATTGGCTTTTATTCCTGCAATATTTTTTGCGGGAACGCTCCTTAAAGGAAAAACGGATTTTTTAAGGATATGTCTTATAGCATTAATAGGTGTTATAATAATTCATGTACTGGGAATTCTATATTTATTGTTTGTTGCAACGCTGCGCCATGCTTCTATGGATTTGGTTATGAACTGGATTATATCTCAGAGCGGAATACAGGTTTTGTATGATATATTTTTCTCAATTTTTGCAATTTATCTAGGGAGACAGGCAAGAAAACTGCTCTGGATTGTGATGTGCTGATTTTATATTCAGGGATTAACAAAATATGATATATATGTTATTATATAGATATATAATTATCTGATTATTTTACTCGGTGCATAAAAAATTAAAAAAAGTTAAAAATCTTAGTCAGGGGATGCATATTTAATGAATAGAAAGCGTGGATTTACACTTGCGGAAATTCTAGTTACTTTAGGTATAATTGGGGTCGTGGCTGCCCTTACAGCTCCTGCGTTAGTAAACAATACCAGAAATGCACAAATCGGTCCGACATTGGCGAAAGTTAAAACAACTATTGAGAATGCAAATAAAGCAATTATATATGAAGAAGGTGTTGATAGCTTAGCGGACTTATTAACCAGTGCGGGTTCATATAATATGAATAATAAATATCAGGAATATTTACTAAAGCAGGTTCGTGGCAGTGCTTCTATTGCTATGAACGATAATAGTTTTGATTCGAAGTGGACCACATATGATGGTACTGACTATTCTGGCTTTGCTGCAAGACTTTCTCAAATATGCGGTAATATGTTTGTTTTTTCTGATTCAATAACATTATATATATGGTCTGGAACTGGTGTCTATGGCGCCAGAGGCGGTTTTGGCGGCAGTCTGCTATATGTATATGTTGATATCAATGGCGCAAAAGTAAAACCAAATACTATAGGCAAAGATATTTTTACATTTATTCTTGACCGAAATGGTACATTAGTTCCTATGGGAAGTTCTACTCTTGCTTGGCTGCTTGGAAATGAGGATTATTCTTACGATAACGACGGCAGTACTTATGCTTGTAATAGCAGTAAAGTGGGCTTGGGAACAGGTTGTGCCGGTTCTATATTTGATAATGACCTTAAGGTCATTTATCAATAATAGTTTGCAAATTTGCCGGCATGTGTTGTACCTTCAGCTTTCGTGTGTCATTTTCGGCTTTTCAGATTTTCCTTTGTTTGTAAACTTTTGTAACAATTTTGTTTGGTTCCCTAAAGTTTTATAAAAAAATGCCGTAATACATATTAAGAACACAATTAGGGAAAATTGAAAAGGAGTCAGAAATGTCAACAAGTGATGTATCAAAGTTTTATTTATTCTTGGCCAGTCATAGTGACTGGGCATCAGTCGCTGATTCAAAAGTAGAAAATGGAGGAAATGGTGATGGATATGTGCAGAAATATGAGTTTAGCGATTATATGAAGAATAATTATGACGGTTGGAATGGCGAGTCTTCTTCCACTCAGGAAGATTTAATCAATTCTTTTTGGAAATTAATTGATACATCAACAAAAGGTACTATAACCGGCTCTGGAGGAGTTTCAAACTATAATGCACTTAATAATAGTGAAATCGAAACTTTAAACAACAAGTTAGAACTATACAAAGTTTTAGATGAGTTTATTTCAGAGAACGTACAAGTTCCAGCTTGTATGACTCAATATGCTTCAAAATGGAAAAATTCCGTTACAGCATCTTTGTCTGCTTATACAGAACAATGGTTTAAAGAAGGGACTGCAACTTCGGAAAATTTAAAAGAACTTTTAGCAGGCGTATTAACTCAAGTAGAATGTAAAACTACTGCAGATTATTGCGCAATTCAATTTTCTGAAAATTTAAAGAATCAGTATTCTACGCTTCTTGGTGAGTATACCGCATACGATGGGTCAAATAATTCGGATGCAGCATTAAAATCTATTATTGATGCTTATATTTCACAGATGGATTTTACAACATTTAATCCTGAACAAATTATGTCTGATATCCAAAGTGTTGTAAATGCGTATTTTGCGACAGCCGGTCTGGGTGAAGGTGATACTTCAATTCTTGAAAAATATGGTTATTCACAACAGGAAGGTGACAAGCTTAATGATATACAAATAGCAATAATCAAACAAGCTATTATTCAACAATCTGCTGCAAGTGGTAGTTATTCATACGATAACTATTATAATATGGGTATGGATGGTATGGGTGATTGGTCTAATATAGATTCAAGCGTGCGTCCGGAAGCCGGAATATACAGAGATAAATATTTGGAAGCTTTGGATAACTTCCTTAATAATTCTGCAACGGTAGGCATGTTTGATTTGAGTAATCTAAACAGTTCCGGAAATGCTGCTTATGCAGTATTTAGAGGCAGTCAGGAATACTTTGAATTAGCTGTTGCCATCGAAATAGAAGAAGCATTTACAGGAAATTTAAATGCTGAAAATAAAACGACTCATGATTCATACCAAAAAGATTCTGCAGGTAATATAATTGGCGGTTATGATTTATATGAACGCCTAAAAGAAGACTTGGGAGAAGATCTTGCAGATATGATAAGAGAAGACAGCAGATACTGTGATGCTTGGAGCAGTATCTTGGAAGAAGCCATACAAAAAGCTATCAACGGAGATTTCGGTGGTGATACAAACGGTGATGGCGTTATCAATTATTATGATTTAATTGAGGACAAAGACACATCAGGTTGGAGTTGGCAAAACGGTTACGGTACAAACTGTCGAAAACTTAAGGATGAAGTTGCAGACAATCTATATGCCTGGGTAAAAGATCAAATCATTACCCACATCAACGATTTCTATCCTAACGGTTACAGCTCTTCTATGAAGGCTGATGATATCGAAAATATTTATAATCTCAAATATCAGGCTGCTAATAAGGAGACCGATAATGATACTTCGCTCCAAATGCACAGAGATGCCGCTCTCGAAGTGCTCGATGCAGTTGCCGGAAAAGGCGACGCTTACAGGCAAATTATAAAAGATGAACTCGCTAATATCGGGGCTAATGACGATTATAATGAGTTTATTAATAACTGCAGACGACCGGCGCAAATGGAATCGCTCGTACTTAATGTGCTTAAGCAAGCTGCTATTATTGAAAGTACTAACGCCGCACCGGTTATTTATGATGTTAACGGTAATATAGTTCCTGATTCCGGTGCGACTGTTACTGTCGGCGGAACTACTAATCTTAAGATTACTCCTAATGTTACTCAAACTGACGAAAATGGTAATACCGTTAATATTACTTCCGGTATCACCTACGAAGCCTCCGCTTCCGGTTCTGCGGCTTCTGTATCTGTAGACCAAAACGGTAATATTACTATTACCGGTAATGACATTGGTAACTGCGATATTAC
>CALUSF010000113.1 GCA_944323325.1 Candidatus Gastranaerophilales bacterium | reverse complement strand
GTGCGATTTGTTCCAATGTAAAAGTTTTCATAATACACTCCTTTTATTTATCTAAACACTTTTTTATAACGTTTGTTGTGGATTTTCCTTCTACAAAATCTATAAACTCTACTTTTATATGATTTCTTATTACAATTTCTCTCTCCGGCAGAGTCTCTAAAGAATAGTCCGCACCTTTTGTGTAAATATCCGGTTTAATTTCTTCCAGCAACCTTGCGGGAGAGTTCTCTTCAAATAATACCACATAATCAACACAACTCAAAGCGTTTAATATTTCGGCACGGTCATTTTCATTATTTATAGGTCTGTCACTGCCTTTTATCGCTCTTACCGAGCTGTCAGAGTTAAGCATTACAATCAAATAATCGGCAAAAGACTTTGATTTTTGAAGATACCTTACATGCCCTACATGAAGAATATCAAAACACCCGTTTGTAGCAGCAAACGTTTTTCCATTCGCCTGAGCATTACGTACAATATTTATAATTTCTTTTTGCGTAACGGTTATACCCAATTTCTACCTGCCCCGTATATTATCAATTGCAATTTGTAACTTATCTTTCAATCTTTCTAACATTTCCGTCCGAGAAATTATCCTTATTTCTTTTTCTATAGGAAGCGATTTTGGCAAAACTCCGCTTTCTTCTAAGCAGGCTTTACCCTTTTTAATTTTTCTGTCTGTAGGTCTTACCGTAATTTTATTGTTTAATATTTTCGATGTTTTCATTTAAAAAAGCCCCATCTCTATTACCTTTTTACATATTCTTACTGTGTTTAATGCAGCACCGATTCTCAGGTTATCAGCAACACACCACAATGAAATTCCGTTATTGAACGCAAGATTTTTCCTTATTCTGCCGACAAAAACCGGATTTACCCCGCTTGCATCACGCGTAGTCGGGTACGCATACTCTTCAGGATTATCAATTACCTTTACCCCGTACGAATCAGACAAAATTTTTCTTACTTCATCCGGCATAACTTCATTTTCAAACTCTATATCAACAGCTTCGCTATGGCCGTTAAATACTGGAACGCGGGCCGCAGTACAAGATATCATTGTACTTTCGTCAAGATGCAGAATTTTTCTCGTTTCATTTACAACTTTCATTTCTTCTTTTGTATATCCGTTTTCACAAAATACATCTATTTGCGGAATCACATTGAATGCAATAGGCTTTTTAAAACAATGATTTTCAAAAGGTTTATTTTCCAAATAAGCAGTCGTATTATCCCTGAGTTCATTTATTGCTGCAAGTCCGGCTCCGGAAACAGCCTGATAAGTAGAAACTATAAGTCTTTTTATCCCGAATTTCTTTAACGGTTCCAAAACAAGCATTAGCTGGGATGTCGAACAATTAGGATTTGCGACAATTCCCTTGTGATTTCTCAAATCCTCATCGTTTACACCCGAAATTACCAACGGAACATCCGCATCCATACGAAATGCAGACGAATTATCAATAATCACTCCGCCGCGTTTAACGATTTCAGGAGCAAACGTACGGCTCGTGCCGGCACCGGCAGAAGCCATTACAATATTAATCCCTTCAAAAGATTCCGGCGAAGCCTCTTCCACAATATACTCTTTTCCCTTAAACATTATTGAAGAACCTGCGCTTCTTGCGCTCGAGAGGAACTTTATATCTTCGTATTCAACATCAAGTTCTTCCGTTATCTTTAATATTTCTCTTCCTACAACCCCCGTTGCACCAAGAATAGCAATTTTTGGCTTTCTCATCGATTCTCCTTAAAGTATATTTTCTAATCCGTATACAAAATTCTTATTATCGGAGGTATATCTTACAGCTCGCAATACCCCGTCCATATAACATTCACGATTCATAGAGTCATGCCTTATTGTTAAAATTTGGCCGTCAGCGCCAAACATAACTTCTTGAGAGGCAATATAACCGGGCATTCTTATCGAATGAATGTGTATATTATTATAAGAAGCTGCTCCTCTCGCACCGGCCAAAGTCTCGATTTCCGGACAATTTCCGGCGGTAAAGTTATCATTTTCTTCAGACATCATTAACGCTGTTTTAATGGACGTCCCTGAAGGCGCATCTTTTTTACGATTATGATGGAACTCTATAATCTCTGCATTGTTAAAATATTTTGATGCCATCTTTGCAAACATCATCATTAAAACGGCACCCGTTGAGAAATTCGGCGCTATAAAACAACCGGTATTATATTTTTCGGAAAGTGACTTCAATTCTGCAATCTGTTCATCACTTAATCCGGTCGTACCAATTACTATGTTTATATTATTATTCAAGCAGTACAAAGCGTTTTCATAGATAGATTTAGGCTGGGTAAAATCTATCAAAACATCTATAGATACAGAATTTTTTGCATCCTTTATTGTTGCAAACTCGCCATCCTTAATATCTATTTTAGCAACCAAAGTCATATCATCGGCAGTATTTACAGCCTTAATAACTTCCTGCCCCATTTTTCCGTTTGATCCGCATACTGCTATGTTAATCATATTCCGCCCTCCGCAACGATTATACTACAAACAATATAAACATACATCCGAAAACATAAATATGAATTTTTGTAACAATTTAACTTTTGAGTGTTATAAAAAATATATACTGTGGTATATAAAAAGTATAATCTCTTTTCTTTATTTTCTCCTCCACTCCTTTATCTAACGAGAGTTACAGCCGCAATAGATTGCGGCTTTTTGTTTGGTATAATGACTTTGCAATTATATTATAAGCACTGTATAATCTATCTGTATTGGAGAGATTATAAAATGACCGGTAATTTATATACACTATCCGAAATTGTTGATAAAAAATTTGCACATGGAGAAGAAGTCCCGCAAAACATAATTAATAGTATAAAACAAATTATATCCGGAGGCGGATTCATCGGAATGGCGCAAATTAACCCCATTGCCGGGAATATTGAGTATAACGCAAAAAAAATTGCAAAATACATTAAATACGCATGTAAAATCGGATTAGATATGATTGTCTTTCCGGAACTTGCACTTATGGGATATCCAATTGAAGATACCATTGACCGGCATCCTATAATTGTTGATGAAAATATAAAATGGCTCAAGGGACTTGCAAAAATTACAATAGGCACAACAGCGCTGGTTGGTTTTATAGAACCAAGGCTGGCAGATTCGGAGGGCAAAAAATATTTCAACTCCGTAGGGATTCTTAAAGACGGGAAAATAGCCGGTATAATAAGAAAATCACTGCTTCCTAATTATTCCGAATTTAATGATTACAGGTATATTGAGCCTTCACCCGTCGTAGGACTACAGCCGGCAAATACGCTGGGATGTTTTGACAGACAAAATATTGCGGATTCTCCGAAAATCTTTGAAAAATACGGAATTTCTATCTGCGAGGACTGTTGGAACAACAAAGAATTTTTTGATAAAAATCTCTATGAAAAAGATCCGATTGAAGAGCTTGCACAGGAAAAACCGGAAATTTTTATAAATTGTTCAGCGTCTCCGACCAGAGCAAAAAAAGAACAGCTTAAGCATAATATGCTTTCTTTTATAGCGAACAAATACAAAACTCCCATTGTATATGTAAACCAGGTCGGAGCTATTGATAACAGTTCTTTTGACGGTTCTAGCAGAGTCTTTGATACTAACGGTAACTTAATTGCGCGTGCAAAATCATTTGAAGAACAGCTTCTCATCGTAAACCCGCTCAAAAACATCGGTAAAATTTACCCGCTTACCGGAGGACTTGACAAATCTTTAACGGAGCAGAAAATATTTACGCTGGAATACGAATCAGACCTTGAACGTACATATAAAACAATATTGCAGGGAATTAGGGATTATTTTAAAAAATGCGGATTTAAACGTGCGGTACTGGGTCTGTCAGGCGGCTTGGATTCTACCGTATGCGCAGTTCTTCTTGCAGATGCTCTCGGGAAAGAAAATGTTTTCGGAATTTCTATGCCGTCAAAACTTACAAGCAAAGAAAGTAAATCGGATGCGGAACAATTGGCACACAATTTAGGAATCAATTTTACTGAAGCCTCCATCCGTCCGATGGTTGATACAACGACAGAATGCCTGAATAATTTGTTTAAAACTGTTGCCGAAAAATGGGACGGCAGGTATAAAGCTTCATTTACGCCGGATAATGTTCAGGCACGCTCAAGAGCAATGTTCTTATGGGGTATAAGTAACGAATTTTCTTCCTGTATACCTATTGCAACGTCGGATAAATCGGAACTCTATATGGGATATGCTACAATTAACGGTGATATGTCGGGCGGATTTGCTCCGATAGCTGATGTACCTAAAACAAAACTGTTTGCATTTGCAAGATGGCTTAATAACAACAGACCGGAAAAAAATGCAATTCCTGAAGCCATAATATTGAAAAAACCCGGGGCAGAGCTTGCAATAGACCCTAAAACCGGAAAACCGCTTATTGCAGAAGATGCTCTTATGCCGTACGAATTTTTGGATGAAATTATTTGGCGTATAGAAAACAAAAACGAAGGGTATCAGGATTTGATAAATACAAAATTTGTATACGAAAATCATAATCCAGTCTCAAAAGAGCAAAAAACGGAGTGGCTTGACAAATTTTTCAGACGAATGTCTACAGCGCTTTATAAGTGGTCAATCCTGCCGCCGTCAGTAATTGTGGAATCGCGTTCCATAAACAAGTACGACTACAGACAACCTATAACATCCTCCGGAATTGACTATAAAGGTATTAATGAAGCCGAAATTACAAAAGAACTAAATTCTGTTTAACTGTATATGTTTACTCCGGAATTTAGGTGCTTGATTTGGCGCTTCATTTCTTCAGCTTTATCAATCAAGCTTTCTTTTTTATATATATCCATAGCTATTTTATAATTTTCTTCCGCATCACGCTTATATTCTGG
>CALUSF010000112.1 GCA_944323325.1 Candidatus Gastranaerophilales bacterium | reverse complement strand
ATACACATGTCATTGCTTCCAGATTATCAAAAGTAATGTATCCTTTTTGGGCAGCTTCTATCATTCCGGCATCTTCAGATACGGGGATAAATGCTCCGGAGAGGCCGCCGACATAAGAACTTGCCATTATACCGCCCTTTTTCACCGCATCATTAAGCATTGCAAGCGCAGCAGTTGTGCCGTGCGCGCCGGCGTGTTCCAAGCCCATTGCCTGAAAAATTTGAGCAACACTATCACCGATTGCCGGAGTCGGCGCAAGCGACAAATCTATTACACCGAAAGGAACTCCCAGTCTGTCTGCAAGTTTTCTTCCGACCAGTTCACCGCTTGTCGTAATTTTGTAAGCGGTTTGCTTAATTTTATTAGCCAATACACCGAAATCAGCATCTTTATGCAAATCTGCAATCGCAGCCCTTACGACTCCCGGTCCGGAAACACCTATATTTAAGGCGCATTCCGGTTCTCCATAGCCGCAATACGCACCGGCCATAAAAGGATTATCACTTACTGAATTACAAAATACAACCAATTTTGCTGCTCCCAAGCCGCCTTTATCAGCAGTCAGTTCTGCGGATTGTTTAATTATTTCAGCCATTTTAAGCACCGCATCCATATTAATTCCGGCCTTAGAAGATGCCACATTTACTGATGAACATAGTCTTTCTGTCTCAGCCAGCGCTTCCGGAATTGATTCTATCAAACCCAAATCACCTTGTGTACAACCTTTTTCCACAAGAGCGGAAAATCCGCCGATAAAGTCAATACCAAGATTTCGAGCACATTCATCAAGGGTTCGCGCGATTTTTACATAATCTTTTTGGCTGCAAGATTCGCCAATAAGCGAAACGGGAGTAACCGCAATACGTTTGTTAACAATAGGAATTGAATAATCGTTCTCAATATCATTTGCATATTGCACGAGATTTTTTGCGTATTTATCAAGCTTGATTTTAATTTTGTCACAAACTGTATTTATGTTTTCGGACAAACAATCTCTCAAACTTATTGTAAGCGTTACAGTTCTGATATCAAAATTGTAAAGCTTTATCATATTAATTGTTTCGAGAATTAAATCTTCATCAAATATGGTCATAATAACTACAATTGTATCATAATTTGTAAAAAATTAATATAATAACTTATATAAATTTATATTTAAAGTATAATTATTATTACCGGAGGTTTACACGAATGCTTGTTGTAATGAATAGCCACGCAAGTGAAAAAGATATCAAGCGTGTGGAATTATTTTTAGAATCAAAAGGTTTTGAAGCTAGAGTTTCGCATGGCGAAGCCAGAACGGTTGTGCACGCAATCGGAGTTAAAGAAGTCGACCAGAGAGATTTTGAACTCCTTCACGGGGTTGATGAAGTAATAAAATTAACCACTAATTATAAATTGGCCGCTCGTGCATGCCAAGGCAAAGACACCGTTGTGGAAGTTAACGGAGTTAAGTTTGGCGACAAATATACGGGACTGATTGCGGGGCCTTGCACAATTGAGTCTTATGACCAAATGGACGAAACAGCGCAGGAACTTTCAGAGTCTAATGTTAAAATTATAAGGGGCGGTGCATTTAAACCGAGAACGAGCCCTTACGCTTTTCAAGGACTTGGAGAAGAAGGTTTAAAAATTATAAGAAGTGTTGCTGACAACCACGGAATGGCAGTAACGTCCGAAATTATGGAAGTCGCTCAGCTTGAAATGTTTGAGAAATATGTTGATATTCTCCAAGTCGGCGCAAGAAACATGCAGAATTTTAACCTGCTTAAAGAACTTGGTCATGCGCATAAACCTGTAATTCTTAAAAGAGGACTTTCTTCAACTTATGAAGAATGGCTTATGTCCGCGGAATACATTATGGCAGGAGGAAATAATCAGGTTATTCTGTGTGAGCGCGGTATCAGAACATTTGAAAAATATACAAGAAATACGCTTGACTTAACTGCTATTCCTGTAATTAAGAAATTAAGCCATTTGCCGATAATTGTTGATCCGTCACACGCAACAGGTTTAAGAGATAAAGTAGAACCTATGTCAAGAGCCGCGGTAGCAGCAGGATGCGACGGATTAATTATTGAAGTGCACTACGATCCGGACAGGGCTGTTTGTGACGGTGCTCAATCACTATATCCTTGGCAATATGATTTGTTATACAAACAAATTAAACAAATAGCACCGATTGTCGGAAAAGAAATTATTTAAATCTTTGTCTTATTATAACAAAGCTGGTCGGACATTATCTGACAAAACAATTTTATTTCTCTTCCGCTCTTTTTGCCTTATAGCTGTAACCCGCATAGATTGCCAAACCTATCAAAAGCCATACAATAAAGTATAATGCGGAAGTAGATTTATGGCCGAATTTGCAGTACATAAGCCCGAAACAGGTAATAATCCCCATAAGCGGAAACCACGGGCAAAACGGAACTTTAAACGGGCGCTTTCTGTCGGGTTCTGTTTTTCTTAAAATCAAAACCGCAATACATATTATTATAAAAGAAGTAAATACACCGAAATTACACAATTCGGCAGACGTATTCAAATCCATAAACAAAGCGCATATCATTACGATAATACCAGCTATCCAGGTTAAAACGTGGGGAGTTTTAAATTTTTTATGAATCTTATTCAAGGATTTAGGTAAAAATCCGTCTCTGCTCATCGCAAAAAGTATTCTTGTCGCTCCAAGCTGATAAATAAGAAGTACGGAAGTCAAAGCACACAAAGCCCCGACAGAGATTAATCCCGCAAACCAATCTTTTCCGATAAACCTCATTGCATGTGCAAGCGGTGCCTGCGTATCAATTGCATTCAAAGGTACAACACCGGTTAAAACAAGTGCTGCCAAAATATACAAAATCGTACACAAAATCAGCGTTCCCATAATTGCAATCGGTAAATCCCGCTGCGGATTTTTTGTTTCTTCCGCTGCTGTAGAAATAGCATCAAATCCTATATACGCAAAAAATATTACAAAAGCTCCCGTAAAAATTCCCTCAAGCCCGTTTGGCGCAAAAGGAGTCCAGTTTTCGGGTTTTACGTAAAAAGCCCCCGCAATAATGAATGAGAGAATTATAAACATATTAACTCCTACCATAATCGCGGCAACTTTTGTGGATTCTTTTATCCCTTTTATTAATAAAACTGTCAAAATAAAAACAATCGCTATTGCCGGAATGTTTATTGCTATGGGGATTTCTCCAAAAGGTAAGTGGATAAAAGGCATTTTATCATGCGCATCCCATCCGTATTTACCGCACATTTCATAAATTGTCCGGTAATCATTCCTCAACCAGAGCGGACAGTTAACAACAAATGAAGGTAAAATATTCTCAAAACCCTTGAGAAGCTGCGCAAAATATCCGGTCCAGGCGCTCGCCACTGTAATATTACTGATTGCGTATTCAAGCATAAGAATCCAACCGACCATCCATGCCATAAACTCGCCCATTGTTGCATAAGTATACGTATAAGCACTTCCTGCAACGGGAATCATGGACGCTATTTCAGAATAAGAAAGTGCGGAAAATACACTGGCAACCGCGGCCAATACCATAGATATTACAATAGCCGACCCGGCGCCGGGTCCTTCTGATGTTCCGGCAATTGCGCTTCCGATAATTGTAAATATACCGGTACCTACAACAGCACCTATTCCGAGTACAATCAAATCAAATACATTAAGTGTCTTCTTTAACCCGGAATTTGTTCCGTCCTCAATGAATTCCTGAGGTGTTTTGCGCTGTAATAAGTTATTTAATACCGACTTTAATTTGTTCATCTTTTTCCGCTATTTCTTTTTCTTCAGCCAATGCTTCAATTCTTCTGTTTTTTCTGTAGCCGTATGTTGCGTATATAATAGCACCCATTATTACCCAAACAATAAATAATTCCGTTGATAATTTTGCCGAATCACCTTTCGCAACAACCATTGAAAATACCATCAATCCCCCGCAGCAGAGAATTCCCATAAGCGGAAACCACGGGCAGAACGGAACTTTAAACGGGCGTTCCCTGTCCGGATCAACTTTTCTTAAAATAAGTATTGCAACGCAAACTATAATAAATGACGTAAATGTTCCGAAATTACAAAGAGAAGCCGCAACATTCAAATCAAGAATAAGAGTACCTAAAATTCCTACAATCCCAACAGTTATTGTTAAGACATGAGGTGTATTAAACTTCGGATGAATTTTCTGGAATACACTCGGTAAAAAGTTATCACGGCTCATCGCAAATAAAACTCTTGTAGCTGCCATGTGCATTACGAGCAAAACAGACGTAAGCCCTGCAAGTGAACCTATTGAAATAAGTCCCGCAATCCAATTTTGATTAACTGCCGTCATTGCAAATGCCATAGGTGCTTTCAATAATCCGTCCGGAATCCCGACTCCGCTTGTAGGCTGCATGCCGGTCAAAATCAATGCTACAAGAACATAAACAACTGTTGTAACAATAAGAGACCCCAAAATCCCTATAGGCAAATCTTTTTGCGGATTTTTACATTCTTCGGCAGCCGTTGCAAGTGCATCAAAACCGATATAGGCAAAGAATATTATAAAAGCACCCATAAATACACCTTCAAAACCGTTTGGAGCAAACGGTGTCCAGTTTTCAGGCTTGATATAAAACATTCCGGTAAGCACAAAAAGCGCAATAACACCGAGCTTTACGGCAACCATAATTCCGGCCATTTTAGCCGAATCCTTAGTTCCTTTTACAAGAATAGCCGTTATAATTGCAATCATTACAATTGCAGGCAGATTTATACAAAAAGGAATGCCGAGAAAAGAAGGAATTTCATTATGAAAATCAAGCCCCTGCGCTTGATATGCGTTAACAGCCGAACGAAAATCATTAACCAGCCACAGAGGAGGATTAACAAACCAAGCAGGCAGAATATTGGCAAACCCTTTTATAAATTGCATAAAATGATTCGTCCATGCACAAGCCACCGCAATAAACCCGATTGCATATTCCAGCATCAAAATCCAACCTACAATCCAGGCGGCAAATTCACCTAATGTCGCAAATGTATAAGTGTAAGCACCGCCGGCAACC
>CALUSF010000111.1 GCA_944323325.1 Candidatus Gastranaerophilales bacterium | reverse complement strand
GATTGAGAAGTTCCGATGTAGTCAGAAGATACAAGCGGTTCTTCAGTGTAGCAAAGAACGTGTCCGTCAGCACCTTCTTTTAATGCAGCGTTAACTTCTTCTACAGTTACGTTTTTAGAAAGTTCAAATACAACGTCTACTAATGAAACGTCAGGAGTAGGAACTCTCATAGCGAAACCGTCCAATTTACCTTTCAATTGAGGTAATACAAGAGCTACAGCCTTAGCAGCACCGGTTTTTGTAGGAACGATGTTTAAAGCACCTGCTCTTGCACGGCGAGGATCTTTGTGACCAGCGTCTAAGATTCTTTGGTCACCAGTGTATGAGTGAACAGTTGTCATCAAACCTTTAACGATACCGAATTTTTCATCAATAACTTTAGCAACAGGTGCTAAGCAGTTAGTTGTGCAAGATGCCATAGAAATTACGTTGTGTTTTGCAGGATCGTATTCTTTATCATTTACGCCTAAAACAATTGTAATATCTTCGTTCGTAGCAGGAGCAGAGATAATAACTTTCTTAGCGCCGGCTGTAATATGAGCTTTTGCTTTTTCAGCATCAGTAAAGAAACCTGTTGATTCAACAACAACTTCTACACCTAAATCTTTCCAAGGTAATTGTGCAGGATCTTTTTCCGCGAAGAATTTAATCTTCTTACCGTTTACAATAATACCTTCTTCATAAGCTTCAACAGTTCCGTCAAACTTACCCATTACAGAGTCGTGTTTGAAAAGAAGAGCAGCTTCAGCCGGTTTTAAACCGGGGTCATTAATAGCAACATATTCAATTTCATTGAAGATACCTTCTCTGATTGCTGCTCTTAATGTGTTACGTCCGATTCTTCCGAATCCGTTAATTGCTACTTTTACCATAAGTTTAACTCCTTCTTATTCCTTGTAGTACAATTTTTAACATGTAAATCGTAATTCAAACAAAAATTGTAATCAAGGGATTTAATCTCTCCAAATATTAATTTTTCATTAAACTTTTACGCTTTTACGCAATTAACATTATACGCTTTTAACCCCAAATACTGCCCACCTGCACCGAGTTCCTCTTCAATTCTTATTAACTCGTTATATTTTGCAAGCCTGTCACTGCGGGATAATGAACCCGCCTTAATAAGTCCGCAATTTGCTGCCACCGCCAAATCAGAGATAAAGCTATCCTCCGTCTCACCCGAACGATGGGAAACAACCGCGCTATAGCCGTTTTTATTTGCCGTAAGAATGGCATCCATAGTTTCCGTTAAAGTTCCTATTTGATTTGGTTTAATAAGTATAGAGTTGGCACACTTTTTATCAATACCTTCTTTTAATCGTGTTGTATTTGTTACAAATAAATCATCGCCGACAAGCTGGCATTTGGCACCTAATCTCTCGGTCAGATTCTGCCATCCGAGCCAATCATCCTGGCTCATACCGTCCTCAATGGAGATAATCGGATAATCTCTGACAAGCTCTTCTAAATAATCTATCATCTCTTCAGAGGTCAAACTCCTGTTTTCACCTTTTAAATAATATTTACTCAAAGAACACACGCCGCCGGAGCATTCACCTTCCTGATACAATTCGGAAGCCGCAACATCAAGACAGATTTTAACATTATTAGTATTGTATCCGGCTTTTTCGATTGCAGATATAATAATTTCTATTGCATCATTTGCCGAATTCAAATTCGGAGCAAAACCGCCTTCGTCACCTACCGTAGTTGCAAGTCCTTTTTCATTAAGAATAACTTGTAATGTATGAAAGATTTCCGAACCAGCTTTTAGAGCTTCGCTAAAAGTCGTAAAACCGGCCGGCGTTATCATAAACTCCTGAAAATCTAAATTATTGTTGGCGTGCGCACCTCCGTTCAAGATATTCATCATCGGCGTAGGGAGTACGCACCCGTAAATTCCGCCTAAATACCTGTACAAAGGAATACCTGACGAATTTGCGCCGGCACGCGCACAAGCGAGGGACACCGCTAATATTGCATTAGCTCCCAGTATGGATTTATTAAAACTTCCGTCCGCTTCCATCATCAAACTATCTATCAATTGCTGGTCATAAGCATTTTCTCCGAGCAAATTCGGAGTTATAACGGAATTAATATTATCAACGGCCTTTAACACACCTTTTCCCAAATAATCGGATTTTATGTTATCTCTAAGTTCTCTTGCTTCGTAAATCCCGGTAGACGCTCCGGATGGAACGGACGCTCTTCCCAAAGTTCCGTCAGTAAGAATCACATCGGCTTCAACAGTCGGATTACCTCTTGAATCAAGTATCTGACGGGCTTTAATATCTTCAATTTCACACATAATTAATACTCCTTTTCTAAAATCAAGAGTATAAAATAAATGCAAAAAAACTATTCAACAACCGGGCTAGGCTAAAAAACAGTACTAAAAGCAATTCTCGTCCCGCCCCTATTTTTTATCAAACATATCTTGAATATTTTTATACGTATGCTATAATATTTATATAAAGTAGTGATGTATATTTATCCAACTGGAACAAATTTATAAGAGCATGGATTTACAAAGCTTTACCCCAATGTATGAAAATATACTGGACTACTGACGGTAAGAATTGTTAGCAGGATAAGACAGTGACTATTTCTTTCAGCGGACTCGCATCAGGACTAGATACATCTTCTTGGGTTGAATCTTTGGTCGCTTTAAAACAGGCCAAAGTGGAGACATACGAAGAAGAGCGTGATAACGTTGCGTCTTTGCAAGAAACTTTGAGTAGCATCAAGTCGTTTTTCTCTTCGTTTCGGTCAATGCTGGAGAAGGTAACAGATGCAAAATTTGCTATTCCTTCAATGGATTTATTTGCGCAAAATCTTGCTACATCAAGTGATGCGTCTATTCTCACGGCTATTGCGACAAATGAAGCGGAAGAAGCCACATACGACGTGCTTGTTGACAAACTTGCGACAGAGACTCAAGTTAACAGTAATCACACTTTTTACACAACAATTGTTGAAACTACTACCGCAACTGCCGATTCAAAACTTACTTCACTGGGTGTTACAGCCGGAAACATCGGTGTTAGAGTCAATGGAATTGAAAGAGGCATATCAATTACCGAAAACGATACAATTGCTACTTTTATTGAAAAACTTCAAAATATTGGGGTTGAAGCGTCTTACAACGAAGAAACCGGCGTCTTTTCAATGAATGTGAGCGCCGGTGATATTAACGATATTGACAACACTAATATTGTTGATGCTCTTAAATTAGACGGGGTCAATGAAGGTTTTGTAAGCAACAAACTTGAGACCTCCTCTACAGAAACCGTATTCACTCCTGCAACCGGAGATACACTTCTCGCCGAACTGGGAGTTAGCAACGGAGATATTACCTTCCATGCTAACGACAACGACTTTATATTCTCCGTTCATGATGATTCCTCAATTAATGATTTAGTTAATTTCCTTAATGACAACAATATCCAGGCCGGATTAAACGATGACGGGACTTTCTTTATTAATGATGCTCTTATTACCGACGATTCCACTACTAATTTTATTAATGCGTTCGGACTTAGCGAGGATATTTTTGAACATAATCAAGTTTCTAACGAACTTAATTATAATACTATTGTTACACAAGTCTCTAACGCTACTTCAGACACGCTTATCTCTGATATCGGTAACGGTGTTAACATTACGGACGGTATGATTGCCGTTGTTCAAAATAACGACGGACAGACTTTCTCCATTACCGTTAATCAATCTTCCACTATCGGCGATTTTATTCAACAGCTTAATAACGCCGGTATAGATGCTTCTATTGATAATAGCGGCATTATTGATATTAACGGCGCTGAATTTATCGGGGGAGATTTTAACGCGGAAGAGATATTTAACCTTGCCGGAACTGTTTCTACAATCAATGTTGCGGCAACCGGTGAAACGGAGTTAAGCCATTTCGGCATTTCAAACTCAATGAGCACCGCGGAGCGCACCGTTAATATTTATAACGATAATAATGTTTTGATGGGCTCTACGCTGTTAACCGAATTTACGACGCTTGATAACCTTGTTGATTTTATTAACTCGTTTTCGGGAGTTACTGCGGTCTTGGAGGACGGAAAACTAAATATTACCGGCGGATATATTGAGAATGCTACCCTGACCGCCTTTATGAATCTTGACAAGAGCTTTACGGGGATTTCAATTCTCGGTTCCGCAATGTCAACTACAACAACCGGCCCTGCAGACGGGAATTCCACTCTGGGGGAAATTATTACGGCTCTTGGCGAAGAAAGTACTGTTTCCGGCGGTTACACGTTTAATTTCAACGGACACGATTTGAGTGTAAACGAGAATACGACGCTTAATGAACTTATTTCGCTTATTAATTCTAACGGCGGAACGGCCTCGTGGGACGGGGCAGGACGTCTTACCGTAACGGGCGGCCCTGTATCCGGGGCGGTTGCAGACGCATTCGGAATGAAGACTGAATCTGTCGTTTCTGCGGAGGGTAATTCCGAATTGTACGTTTCTCAAGAGGTTAATGCCGACAGAGATACGACATTAGCGGAACTCGGGATTACATCTTCTTCTGACCTGACTTATTATATTAAAAATTCTGTAACCGGAGAGTCCAAAACAGTAGTAGCCCCCAGTAATTCAATCACACTTGGAGAGTTTCTTGACGGGTTAAGCGCCTTTGATATTACGGGTTCTATAAATAACGGGATTATAACACTCAATAATAACGGCAGCTATTATATAACCGGCGGTTTGGCTGACGCTCTGGGCATAGGTACAATAACAGAAACCAGAACTACTTCTTCGCAATCCTCTTCGGGTTCAGTAACTTATTATACGTCAGTTTTTGCAGATTCTACAACGCAGCTTGGCGAGCTTTCTTCTTCATTCTCAAGCGGGCAGTTTGTAATTTATGATTCCACAGACAGTATTTTAGGCACCGTAACTGTAAGTTCAACCGATACGATAAGCAATTTATTCAGCAAATTAAATTCATACGGAATAACCGGTTCCGTATCGAACGGTATACTGTCGTTTACGTCGGCGGGCGGTTCTTATTTCAATGCCGGCAATTCCGGGGCAACGACTTTGATGTCGGATTTGGGAATCTCCGTAATGTCATCAGGCACAAGAACTGTTACGACGGGTGTTACAACGACTTCTACGGCTGCAATTTCTTATACGGGAACATTTACTGCTGATTTATCGACAACGATTTCCGATTTTGCAACTAATGCTACTTCACCGATTTATATAAATAACGAATCAGGACGGGTTGCAACGATTTCGCTTTCTTCGACCGATACGATTAATGATTTGTTTGACGAGCTTTCGGCTTACGGAATAACGGGCTCTATGTCTAACGGAGTTATGAGCTTTATCTCTGACGGCGCATATTATGTTACGGGTAATTTGATGGATGAACTCGGAATTTCATACTCTTCGACAATGGTTTCGGGTACTATC
>CALUSF010000110.1 GCA_944323325.1 Candidatus Gastranaerophilales bacterium | reverse complement strand
TATCCGCCTGCAAAATTCATCTGGCAGCAGGGTGACAGGGTTGGTATGGCTACAAATTCCATGGTATCGGAAGGGTGTATTGTATCAGGAGGAATGCTCTCCAGATGTATACTTTCTCCTAAAGTCAAAATAAACAGTTATTCGCAAGTAACCGATAGTATTCTTATGGAGAATGTTAATGTAGGAAGGTATTCAGAAATAAGAAAGGCTATTATTGATAAAAACGTGGATATTCCTCCGTATACAAAAATCGGGATTAACAGAGAGGAAGATATCGCAAGAGGTTTTTATGTTTCAGACGGCGGTATAACAGTTGTTCGTAAAAATGCCAGATTAACTTAATATTTTTTAATAAAAGACAATTTTTTAATAGAAAAATACTTTATATAATTAGGGAAAAGATTAAGTTAACAGGGGAACTATTTATATGGTATCTGTCGCATCAGTAACTAATAAAATACCTAAAAAAATGTCTTTTTTAAAAGGTGCCGGTCTGGCAAGTTTATTGCCCGCGGGTCTTTGTATTTTTGATTTTACAACTGTTCCCGGCGCGTTTAAGCTTGAATATAACTCTAAAGGTCAAAAGGTTGAAGGTACAAATTGGGAGTGCGGCTTAAAAGAACTCGGAAAATCCGCAATAAGATGTATTGGGTATGCGGCGGTTCCTGCCTTGCTGATTGGTGCGGCTGCCGGCTGCGGTGTAATAGGTGCAGCTTTATTAGGTCTGGCTTCCGTAGGATCTACGTTTGTTCTCGGTGATATTTACGAAAAGATACTGCCTTCCGAACAGGATACTGTCGAAGAAATGTGTAAAAGAAAGGGTATTTTAATAAAAACTGATAAGGGCTTTTTGGCTTAGTTTTTGAAGTTAACTTTGTTATTGAAAGGGTTCTCTTCTTCTACCCATACAAGAGTTATTGATAAAGGTATTGTTTCAAAAGGATTTGTTGCGGCTTTATCGTATTTTTTAATTTTTCTTTTTAACAGTTTAAAAAAACTTACGGCTTTCATATTTATATAGTTACACTGTTTAATCAACTATAAATCACCGTAAAGGATAAAATAAGATTTTTATTATTACCCGATTGTATTACACTGCTGTTCACGATAAATTTAGAAAAATTTTTTATATCCCCCTTCGGGATCTTACCGGAAAGCAAATATAATGCCCAATTGGTAAGATGTTGAAACGAGTTCAGCATGACAAAATAAATTATCTCAAACAGTTGCGTGATTGTATTAAGAAGATACGGAAAATATATAATTTCCATAAATTCAATTAACTAAAAAGCGGGGTTTAACCCCGCTTTTATAAGTTTTAGTCTTCTTCAAAAGGTATAGTTATAATATACTGATTGCCTTTCTTTTCTTTTGTCATTTTTTCCGGCAGTAAGTTTTCGTCAAGATAAAATGCCTGAGAGAAATTTATCATTTTTTCTCCGTGTCGTTCTTTTTTGTCCATTTCGCCGGAAATTGTTACAACATTGTTATCAAGTTTAACATCCAGATTTTTTTCATTTCCGCCCAAAGGTTTTAAATCAACGGTAATTATGTAGTCGTTAGCTCTCTTTTCGGAATTAATCAGCATAGGCGCCATTTTGGGTTCAAACGGATTTTCCATAAGTTTATCTTCAAATTTATGAAAACGTTTTTCCTGTTTCCTCATCATTTTTTCCATTTTTTTGATTTGATAATCGGGACTTGTAATTCTGTTAAAGGTTATATCAACTACAAAATAAAACGCCAAAAATGCGCCTAAGAATGTTGCAATTACAATTGAAATAAACTTTAACCAAGGGTGATGCTTTCTTTCGTCTTCTAACATACAAAACTCCTTTCTTATGTATCTTAATATTATTTACCTTATTATAAACCTTAAAACAATAACCGTGTCGGGTGAATTTTTTTAGAGTATAATAATAAAGTAATCTGAAGAGGTGTTTATGAAAAAATCATTAGTAAAATATCCGTTTTTAACCAAAGAAGTTGAAATATACGAACAAGATAATGGGCATAAAATTGTTCTTGCTCATAAGGAGAGCGGTATGGTTAATATTTCATCCTGGGTAAAAACAGGCTCTATAAATGAAAATGACCAAAATAACGGAATTTCTCATTTTCTTGAACACCTCATGTTTAAAGGAACGCATAAACACAAAGCCGGCGAGTTTGATAAAATTCTTGAATCCAGAGGAGGAATTGTAAATGCCGCAACTTGGAAGGATTATACATTCTATTATGTTACCTTGCCAAAAGGTGAAAATAATGAGAATTTTTATACCGCAATAGAATTACATGCAGATATGATGACCGATCCCGTGATTCCGGATTACGAGATGGGTGCACCGTTTGACGTAAATGATAAGAATGTAACGGATAAACGGGAGCGCCATGTTGTAATAGAAGAAATACGTATGCGCAAGGATCAGCCCTGGACCAAGGTATACAATGCTACAAATAACGCTATGTACACAAATCATCCGTACAAAAGAGACGTTATTGGTACACCTGAAATTATTTCTAAAGTATCGCAACAGGAAGTTATGAATTATTACAGAACATTTTATTCCCCGAAGAATGTAACAACGATTATTGTCGGTGATTTTGATTCGAATGATATTTTGGACAGAGTTGTAAAAGCTTTTAACTGGGGCGAGCGTCCGGAACCTCCGGTACGCAATATTTTACCCGACCGCCCGGTAGAAAAAACTGTTTATATTGAAAATGAAGCTGCTATAAATTCTTCATTTATGATGTTCGGTTTTCTTGGGGTACCGGCGAAAGACTTAAAAAATCTTATAGCTCTGGAAATGCTTGCAATAATTCTGGGAGAAGGGACCAGTTCAAGGTTATACGTAAACTTAATAGAAAACAGTAAGGAACATATTTTCAACGTTATTGATGCGGAATGTTATCCGTTCAGAGACGGCAGTAATTTCTTTATTCAGGCTAATTTTAATCCTGAATATAAAGATAAGGCTATAGAACTTGTAAAAGCTGAAATAGAAAAATTAAAAGAAGATATCAGCGAAAAAGAAATCAACAAGGCTAAGAAAAAGCTAAAATCACGCTTTGCGTGCGATGTCGAAACCGTTTCTGATATAGGAGAGACTATAGGTTATTATATGACTGTTTGTGATGATTTATCTTTGGCAGAAGAATATTTACCGGCATGTGAATCAATTGACGGAAATTTTCTTACGGAAACCGCTAAGAAATATCTGAATATTGACAATGCGGTTATTTCGGTTTTAATCCCGCAAAGTCTATAATGTTAGTGAAAATATTATAATTGCGGACAAGACTAATACTGTCATTACAAATGCAATCCCGACTTTTAATACAGGATTGAACGAAAGATTTTCATCATCGTTTAAATCAAGCTGGCGCATTACGTTTTTGGAAAAATCATGCTTTATATCTGTTTTTGTTTTACGGAACGATTCTCCCATTAGCTTGCGGATATTATATGTATCTTCTAACTCTTTTCTTGCCTGCTTGTTATTAATTGTAATTTTTTTTATTTTTATGCTCTCTTCCGCCGGAAGTTCATTATCAACATAGGCAGAAAGATTGTTTCTGAAACTTCCGTACATTGATACTTTTCCCGGACTGTACACTTCGTCTTTATCACTTACTACACACTTTAAATCTTCAATCATAGTTTTGATAATATCATATTTAGCGCGGCACGCTGCGCATTCTTTTAAGTGGTTTTCGACTTTAATTTTTAGTGCTTTGCTTAAATCACCTTCGATATAAAATGACAATAAAACATCCATTTGTGCGCAAGTTATTTCCATATAATACCCTTTCTTTATATAAATTCTCTGAGTGCGTTCTGTAATTTTAATCTGGCCCTTGAAATTCTAGACTTTACCGTTCCGGGTGTGGTGTTTGTTATTTTTGATATGTCATCATAACTTAAGCCCTCATATTCTCTTAAGACAATCACAATTCTTAAATTTTCCGGCAAACTTAAAAGTGCTGCCTTAATAAGTTTTTCCATCTCAGAAAAAAGACACTTCTCTCCGGGTTCGCAGCCAATTTTATCTTTAATTTCTAATAGTTTATCGTTATCCAGGTCAAGATTGTCATGTTTTGCTTGCTTTTTTATAAAATCATAAAATACATTTGTGACAATACGATTAAGCCAGGGTTTGAAACTTTTGGCGTCTTTAAGTCCTTTTATATTTTTGGCCATTTTAAGTAAAGCTTCCTGAGTCAGATCCGAAATATCCTGCCGTTTATCTGTTAAATAGCTAAACATTGTATACACATTTTTCTGCACACGTCTTATAAGCTCTTCTAAGGCTTTTATATCTCCATTTTGTGCAGAAATAATAACAGATTTTATATCCCTGTTTTTATACTGTTCTTTAGGCATAATATTTCCTTTTGATGCCATTATAAAAAGAGAGAGAATAATTTAAATTACCCTGAAAGGTAGAGTTAGAAAGCAGATGAAATTTAGTCAGTTGAATTAATATTTTGATAAAAAACTTTGCAAAAAAAACAAAGTAACTACAGGCGAGTTACTTTGTTTAAGTTTAAAGTAAAAATCTTAATACCACCAGAGATTTACATAATCTGAGCGTGAATCAAGATATTTGTCAGTACAAACAAATGCGTAAGATTCGTAAGCTCTGGAACCAGGATTATGAATATCATACCATTGTTTCCATATATTTCTTCCGGTAGTAACAACTTTTCCGTTTTTATCATAAGCGCTATAGTAAGAAAAAACTCGCGTTTACAATTCTTAATAAAATGCTTTAATATTTTTATTTTTTTAAAGCAAGTTCATAGCTTTTATCAATTTTAGTTTTGATAAAATCAGTAGGTGCAGAGCCGTCTAAAATTATGGTTATCCAATGTTTTTTATTCATATGATATCCCGGAAATACAATTTCATTATCAACAATATTATCAACGTTTTCAGCTCTTAAATCAATAATTTCAGCAATAGTATTGTCATCAAATCCCAGTTTTTGCTTAGATACAGTTAAAAATGCCGCATACCATTTTGCATTATCTTTTCTGCGTACGATTGCATTATCTGCAAACTTTTCCCATAAAAATTCCAGTTCACTGTTATATTTTGCATTTACATATTCAATTAACTCTTTTGTCTGTGCAGATTGAAATACATCGGGTTCAAAGCATTCTTCCGATATTTTTTCCAGTATTTGCTTATATTCGTCTTTAATTTTCCCGACAAAATTGCCGGTACTTCCTTCTACTAAATGCAGTGTATACAATTCTCCTGTTTCGGTTTCGGTTAGTTTGGTTTGGATATTTCCTGTCCGGTCAATTTGGATGGTTAGTGTAAATTGATTGTCTAACAGGGTTTGGTGATATATGAACATATTGTCTTTTTCAGAAAAACCGAAATGCAAAAGTTTGTTTTTGTTGAATTTTTTATTTTTAAAAAAGTCTTTCATAATACAAAAATTATAAATAAAAATATAAAAATGGTAAATTTGGTTGGTAAAAATTTTGAGTGTTCAAATCCTGTCCGTTAAGCTCGTAATAAAAACAACAAAATCGAAACGACAGGACTTTTTGAGCGTAATCCGAACGAGAGTGAGGATAGCTCGAAAAAAAGAAATGGCTCTGTCACAACAAATGGTTGATTTTTGACGAGAAATAGCGTATAATAATAGTAAGAAACAGTACCACCGAAG
>CALUSF010000109.1 GCA_944323325.1 Candidatus Gastranaerophilales bacterium | reverse complement strand
TTGAACCTATAATTAGCTTGCAGCAAAAAAAGCAGACATTTATCTTCAAATTAGATATGCTGTATTTTGATGAACCAATTTGGATATAATTTGATTCTCCGCATACTATTTGAGATTGGATAAATTTTCCTACCGGCGCGTGCAGTTCTATAACATTATTTTCCCCGCTAAAAATAATTTCCAGACCTTCAACAGACGAAACTTCGTCTCTATTACCGTTCTCGTTGATAATGTATATGTGATTTTTACTTGTCTTTTCCTCAATAAAACTGTTTAATGAAATTTTCTCCATAAAAAGCTTTCTAAAATATATTGCTATATCTGGTTTTTAAGTAGTTAGCAGAATAACAGATTTGTTAAAAATCAATTATATTTTATTGGATATAGTTTTTAATACAAAATTCTTTTAATTGTGTATCACCTGCAACATAAAGTGGATGGCGCGGATGCCCTTTAGCAGTTTCTGATTCGCAGGCACATTTTCTATTTTCTATTAAATGTGATATTTTATTGAAGTAATCTTTGAATTTTTTCTGACGGATATTTCCGCCCCAGGCACACCATATTGGGGCTTGAAGATATTTATCAAGATATTTTTTTACTATTTTTGCGTTTTTATTTGCCAACTCTTCATCATACAGTACATCTTTCGGTTTATTTCCTCTTTCAGGACATAGGTTTAGGATAACAAATCCGTTGTATTTATTTGTATCAACGATTTTGCAAATTTTATTAAATGTTCTGTCAGGCTCTTTGTTTGTTGCGGAACTCGGATTGAGTCCAATACATATAATCATATTTTTTCCGTTTTTTCCCAAAGCATACCGGCAGTTGTTATCATGTTCATAAATGTCAAATTCTTTTGTCATAAATTTTCCTTTCTACGCTAGTTCATTAGGTATTGCATAAAATATGGTTTCACTTGGTCTTGGAGAATAGTGTCCAAGCCTAAATTTATAGTTCTCTAAGTTCTCTTTTAAGTAAAGCGGAATATTTATAAAATCTTCTGGAGAATGGTATATAGAAATAGCTAGTTGTGGTCGATTTTTGGTAATTGTATTAATCCCGCCCTTTAACGCTGCCATTTCGGAACCTTCTATATCCATTTTTATTAAGTCAGGTTTTATATTATGTTCACTGCAATATTTATCCATCGAAACTACATCCACAATGCGATGTTCTAAATTTGGAGACAGAAAAACTTTTTTAGAAGTTATTTCTTCAGCAAAAGAAGCTCCAAAATTATTTCTGTTGATGTAGAAATTGATTTTTTTATTTAGATCTCCCAATGCAAACGGGACAATTTCTAATTTGTCATCAAGAATAAAATCTTCAATATATTTTTTCTTAACAACATCATATACCGCTTCAAAACCATAAACTTTTTGAAGATTTGGTAATAGTTTTTTATATGCGATTACATTCAAACCATCATTCAGTCCTGCGTCAATAATAACTTTAATGGCATCTTTATTGATACAGTCTAAATACTGATTTTTTATCAAATATCTGGTTTGATATCTGTTTTTTTCTTTATTTAGATGATAATCTTCTAACACACTTACATCTAAAAGGTTTGTTCTTATTTTAAAAAGAGTTTCAAATAATTTTTTGTCATCTTCACAGTCAAAAAGATTAATGATTTTATCAAAATTTTCTTTATTTAAAATTTTTGCATTATTTCTGTAATGGTCGCTTACATAAGCAGTTTGCTCTAGGACAGGAACATTGTATACATCAAAAATGTTAAAAATTCGTTCTCTATCTGTTTGTGTAGACATGATAACTAAATTACACGGTAATTTTTTATCAATAAATTGTTTCAATGTCCAAATGGGCAGATTATTAAATGTGCCCGTTGGCATATTGTCAATAAATCCCAATACTTTCGTTTTTGGTTTGTATATTTCTAAATCTTTTAAAATGCTTTCTCCTGTCTTACAAGCTCCAAAAATTACCAAATTCCCTTCATTTGGAACTTTGTCGAACAGTTCTTCAAATAATTTTTTATCCATACCTCATTCCTTTCATTTAAATTGTTTTAATCTCTATATTATTGTTATAGTTTTCTTGTAAAAACTTCTTAACCTCTAATGCTCGTTCTCTTGCAGAATTAACTATTGTAATAATAATTACTTCCGGTTTTAACCTGTTCAAATCTTCAGGACAAAAAATTTCATATTGTCCTAAAAATTGCCCTTTCTTATTTGGATTTTTATCTATTATTCCAATGACGTTATCATTTATTAATTCATATCTTTTGATAAAATCTTCCAAAAATAAACTTGCTCCCCAAAAGACAATGCGTTTGTTGTTATGCGTTTGGATGTATAAATTTGAATATTTTGTACTTTCTACAATAGCGGTTGTTGCTGCTTCTCTATTCATTTCATAAATAATTTCTTCATAGAACGGGGTTAATCTTGCATATTGCCAGAATTTTTCGAAATGTGTTGATAGATTCGAATTCCAAGGCTTTTTCGGTGAGGTGTAATGAATAATTTTTGGGTTTTCCAATGATTCTATAAAATCTTCTTTATATTCTCCGGTTAAACAGTTTATAAACTCTCTATTCCAGACATACTTCCCGCAGCAAAAATTCCATTTTGTAGATACAAATTTTACTTTATTTTCAAAAATAATATTTAAAATATCTTGGTCCGGATACAAAAGTTCTTTTACAGAGGTCGTATTTATTATTGAAGCAGTATAAATTTCTTTATCAATATGGGGAATATTGAACATTATCATGCCGGAATTAAAATAGTTAGTTTCATCCTGAAGCTTCAAGCAATTTTTCACATGTTCTAAACGTTCTTTGTATGATTCCAGATGGAAAACCTGTGATGTTGTATCATGCACAACTATAGCTTCATTATCTTCAAAATCAACATTAAACAATTCATCTAAAGATGCGTTTATAATAATATCTGTATCAAGATACAGTACTTTTGTATAGCTTGACATTATTAACGGTATGAAAATTCTATAGTACATTTCTACGGACCAGTTATTCATAGTTTTTAATTTAAAATTTGGGAAATTCTCAAGAATATATTCCGTAATGTCATAAAATCTCAAACTAAAATTCTCTGGTAACATAGCTCTTAAAAGTATTTTATTATTTTCATCAACTCCTGAAGATAAAATAACTAAGTCATAGTTATTTTTTGGATTTGAATTTGCTATTAATGATTGCAATAAAACTGCAAAGTATTTTGCATAAGCATCATTAAAAGAAAAAACAAAAGCATATGTACCTTGATTTGCAAAACAAGGTTCTATTTGAAACTTAATGGATTTTTCCCACTCAGCTTTTTTAGGAAAAAGATTTGATAATATTCCTCTTAATCTTTTTCTCTCTATTTTTTTTGCAATATCGTTATCATTGATACACAATAGTTTTGGAGACTGATTTTTGATCCGGTCCTTTATAAGATTTTCGTCTGTTAAATTAAGATATAAGTTGTCAACTTGCTTATGAAATTCTTGCTTAGCTATTTCGGGATTTAATACAAGTGTAGAGGGACTATTTTCGAGCTGGTATAGACTAAAGATAATTCTTTGAATGGTATCTTTTGTTCTAAATCTTTTTGTAATTAAAGTCTTAAATTCATTTTCAAAGTCCTTTTTACAATCTTTAAAGTAACTTTTTCTATATGCATCAATACAATGATATGGTTCGGTTCGTAGCAATGTTTTTGAAAGTTTGTGTTGTTCTTGGAAAATATTAATCGTGTAGAGGATTCTTTGCATGTATAGATTTTTTGCAAGCTCCCATTGTCTGGGTCTCAGGTTGACTATCGGATTATTATTCTTATCAAAGAAATAATCCGGCCCAACCGGGGAGGCAAAAAACATATCATCATTTGCGTAGAGAAAATATTCCGATAAATCCGGTATATTATCAATACAAACTTCTATTGCTGCACTGTTAAAACAAGGCAGACAGTTTTCCGGCATGATGTCTTTGTGGTCGATTATTTTTATTTTGGGATGGTTTGTATCAAGCCATTCCGGCACTTGGTTATCTGTTACTATAAAAATCCTATTAATCCACGGAGCATACATTTCGGCAGAACGCAGAGAGTATTTAAGCTCATCATTATTTGAATAGCGACAGTCGCTATTTTCTTCCGAACTCACAACTCCGAGCTTATTTGCCCAGAATCTTCGTTTCCCCTGCCACTCTTCGTCTTTATCGTTTACCCAGAGATAAACTAAATCTATTTTTATGTCTTGCAAACTGTAAACTCCTCTTCAAATATATTCGGCAGAAGTTCCACATTCGGATATTTTTCTCGGAATTCTTCTTTTAATGATTCATAAATAGATTCGTTGTTAGATAAAACTGTCAAAATCACTCCGTCAGGTTTTAATTCGTTTATCGCATCCGGCGGGTAAATGATATAATTGCAGAACTCTTTGCCTGCTGATGCGGCGTTTCTGTCAATAATCCCTAAAATATTAGGGTTCTTTTCTGTTTCCCTCTCCAATACCTGCTTGATAAACAGACTCCCGCCCCAGAGCATAACTTTTTTGTTCCCGATAAATTTCTTGAGATATTCGGGTGTAATATAATCTTTCCTTAAAGCTGATTGATATTTTTGCCAATCATTCGGCAAAAGCGTCTTAAACTCTTGAAGAAAATTTTTGTACTCATCCTCGTTACAATAACTAATTTCCGCCCTTATGTGGTTAATGAAAACTTTTCTGTATGCATTTTCATACTCAGGTAGAAATCCTCTTGATTTAAGAAAATTTCCTAAATACATGCAGGATTTAACGGCATCAATCGTGTGTTTAGAGCGTGTGCTTACAAGGCTTCCCGGGCGGTTGAACCTGTAATTTATGAGTTCTTTGTTGAATGCAACAATCCTGTTTGCACAAATTATAAGACTGTGCATAAAAGCAATATCTTCATATATTGTGAGCGGCGGAAATTCAAGATGATTCTCTTTCAAGAACGATTTTTTAATTAACTTATTCCAAACAACAGGGGTAAACAGAGAAAATATATCGTCTTTAAAATATTCTCGGTTAAAAACTTTCTCCATTGGAACTTTGTCAATGTTTATAGGGAAATTCGGACTTCCTGTCTCTGTTATATTTCCTTCATCATCAACTTTTCTTGAAGAACAAGCCGTCAAATCAGCGTCAAATCTTTCTGCGTGATTGTACATTTCCTCGAGCAAATCCGGCTCAAAATAATCATCAGAATCCAAAAACTGAATATATTTACCCTCCGCAAGTCTTATTCCGTTATTCCTTGCACTTCCGGCGCCGGAATGTCTTTGCTGAAGAATTACAAATCTGTCGTCTTTTCTTTTGTATTCCTGCAAAATCTTCAGCGACTTGTCAGTCGAGCCGTCATCCACACAAATTATTTCAAAATCCTGAAAAGTTTGATTCAAGATACTATCCAAACACTCTCGCAGGTATTTTTCTACATTGTAAACGGGGATTATTATAGATATTTGAATCTTTTTCACTCTTTTTTGCTCCCAGAAAATTCCATATAGATATTACCAATTAGTTGCCATGATAGTACATAGATGTCTTATTGTCAAACAAAGAATTTAGACATCGGTATTGTTTATAAAGTGACATGAAGGTCTTAAAATTAATAAAAATAGTAATAAGGATGTGGAAATGTTGCTTGAATCAGACAAAGTTGTAATTGGCAGAAAATTCAAAGAATATCGCAAAAGCAAACGTCTTACACAG
>CALUSF010000108.1 GCA_944323325.1 Candidatus Gastranaerophilales bacterium | reverse complement strand
CGGTTAATAGCTTTTCGAATTCCAAAAAATTGTTGATATCTGGCAACTTTTTTTACATTATTATCGTATAACGTATAATATTGTATTATTTCAAACAACCTTTCAGGTGAAAGCATTGCAATTATATTTTTATCTTGTTCTTTTGGAAGCCTTCGTTGAATTAATTCTTGTAACTCTTTATTCATCCAGTCAATATCTTTTTCTTTCCATGGAACGAAATATTCAAATTTTGTTCCGCATGTACCGTATTTAAAACTATGCGGATTCATTGCAATTACCAGTTGAACAAATTTGAATAAATGTGGAATTTCATCAGCTTTCCAATTTTTAATATTTTGTCTTATTCCTTCATCTATGCTAACAGAAGATTTTTTGCATTCGATTACAACCAAAGGGATCCCGTTAACTGTTAAAACAATATCTGGACGCCTTTTAGAACGATCCTGTTTTTGTACAGAAAACTCCTCTGTAACTCTTAAAATATTTTTTTCAGGATGTTGCCAATCGATAAATTTCAAATCAAAAGAGGATTTTCCGCCATCATACAAATCTTCTTCATAGCTTTTTCCATAAATTAGAAGGTCATATATTTCTTTTGAAGTTTTCATCAATCCTGACTGCAAAGGAACATCTATGTCAGAAATTGCACGAGCAATATTACTTGAAGAAAATTGGAATTTTTCACCTTTGTACTCATATCTTTGTCCTTTTAAAAAATTCATCAAATCATCTTTTAAAATTACATTATATAAATTCCCGCGTTGTTTTTCCGCGTCAGTAGGTGACAAATATTTCCAGCCCAATTTATCAAGCAATTCGATTGCAGGCTCTTGGCTTTCAGGTCTTTCGTTATATTGGTAATGATTTAATGTCATAATTATTTCCTTATATTTTACAATTCTTTCTCAACAAATGGAATAAGTTTTCCAATGTCATAGCTATTCCAAACAATTTCACCATTATGAAATTTATATTGCTTTGTTTCATAAATAGAATAACTTCTTTCACCTTCATAAATTGGAATATAAAAATCCATACTATTTTCAATTCTATAATCCAAAGAACTTTTTATTAAATTAGAACAAACATCATCTTTATGATATAAATATCGAACCGAATATCTGACTGCAAATAAAATGATGTTTGCAGCTATTGCATTAATACAGTTTTCAAGAGTTGCCATATGGAAGTTTTTGTCGATATTATGCTTGATTTGATTGTAAGCATAATACCAAGAAATTGATTTTGATGGTTCTTTTTTATTCCAATTTTCAAAAGGACAACATTTATATGGATTTGAATACCCAACAAGAGATAATTTATATTTTGTTAAATCTATATAATCAATTAATTTAACATAATCTTTCATATTTTCGTTCTTTTTAAAACAGTATTTTTTTAAACTACATTCAAGATCTGAACAGGCTAAAAACAATAGTTCTCTTGCCTTATGACTATATGCTTTTAATCCTTCATTAGATGGCTCAATAAATAACAAAATTTCTTGCAGTTTTTGAATAAGTATTCCTAAATCTCTTTTGGCCCTATACGCTTCTTGTACAGAAAAATCCAGCTCTTTTTCTATATTATTTTGCATTAAAGGCTTCCAAATATGTTTATATTTAACTCCGATTTCCATATTTTCTTTTTTTATAATCGGATATTCATAAGCATTAGTGATAATTTTTTCAATACTATAACTTTTGTCACAAATAAGTTGTGCTCGTATTTGAGGGGCAAAATCTGCATAATCAACCTGCAAAAAAACATTTTGTTGCTTATGGTTTTCATAAGCAATCAATAACATCCCGTCTTTTTTTGCAAAATAAACATCAGTTTTCACAATCTGCCTCCATGGTTCTCACTATGCCTGTTAAAAGCAGTTGTGAAAGTGCTTTTTTGAGTTGCTTGTGTTGTTCAAGCTCATATGAAAGTAATTCTATTTTTTTATCGATTAAATTGAATACGTTAGAAATTTTTTCTTGTTCTTTCTCACCAATTATTGGTACTAATAAATTATTAATGTCACTTGAATTTATTGCTTCAAAAGTACTACCCTGAACAAATCTTTTCCACTTAGGCTCTATGTATATTAAATACTGATATAAAATATCTGTATAAGATTTTGCTCTTATTGAGCATACTCCCCTACCTATACAAGCATTATGTCTTGAAATAGATACAGTTCCAGCAGGAGCTCTAACACTCATTATTATATCTCCAATCTGACATTGTTTTGTTATTTCTGTTGTCCACAATCGAGGTTTGGTAAACCTATTTTCACAATCTGCATTTCCTTGAATTAAAGGCATTCCAAGATTTTCATTATTATAGTTCTGTGAATTTGGAGATTGGCCCATTATAACATTAGCAAGTTTAGAAAGTTTTATCATTTTTTGTGGCGATTTAAATACTTTTGCCATTAATATAGATTTTTCTTTGCTTATTTCTTCCAGCAATTTTTGTTTAAGCTCAATAACCTCATCACAGCAGTTTAAAATTTTCGCAATCTTCTCCTGCTCTTTAAAATTTGTATATGGTATATAAAGGCTATTATAAAAATCTGTTTGATTTAATACTCTATTTCTACCAGCACCACCTGGAGACATATTAGATAACATTTTTTTTATTTTTGGTAACTTTATAATATTTTCATAGAATTTTACACTAGCATTACTATTAAATTCATAAGTAGGAAAACGGTGCGACACCAACAAATTATTATCTTCTTTTTTTACAATTGCAATTGCATGTTCCCAAGCAAATGTTATATTGACAATTAAGTCATTTTCTTTGACCTGAAATAATTCTTCCATTGCAACAGTTTCTGGATTTTCAACAAATGAGTGAAAAGTTCCTTTGGCATGACTTCTTACGCTTAATCGATAATATGATTCACTTGGTTTTTCTACAGAACGTTTAACCTGCCTTGCAATCTTTTTTATAGGTACGATATTCCAGTCATTTGGAATTATATACCCATGCACTTTTTTATAACCCTCGGGAACTTCCCCTCGATTAATTAAATCTATTCTATTCTTAATTTTTTCTTTTTTACTCATTAGTTTGCGCATTTATAGCCTCTTGCTCTTTTATTTTTTTATATTCATCTTCAACTTTTAACAACCAAGAATGGTACCAATACCATTGACCATCTGCCATCATTACGCCATAGTTTAACTTTGGATTTTTTGCATTAAATCTTTTCCATAAATCAGTATGCTTCTTTATAGTAAAATCCGAGTAGCCCTTTCTATGCATTATTTCTTTTATTTGCGTAGGCTTATATTTTGCAGGTTCTTTACCTGGTTTAATTAATACTGTTTCTATTTCTTTTCCAATTGCAGACTTTTCATCAATAAACCTATATGCCTTATCGGCTTGCCCTTCATGGTTTACACTTTCTCTGATATAAATGACCTTATAACTATATTTTGGACTTGATTTTTCTTCTTCAGATAATTGTAATTCATAATCAGCAATAAAATCGATAATATTTTGTGGTACATCATTATACTCTTGTAATTTTTTTATTTGCCCCTCCGATAAACCAAAAAATTGTATTGCCATAACTAGCTTTTCAGCTAATCCATATTTTTTCCCAAATAATTTTTCAATTGTACTATTATAGTTTATAGCACAAGCTTGAAATTTTGCAGAAATTAATTCATCAATTTGTGTCGTCATTTGATGTTCAATTTCGTGTCTTATCCCAATTAAAAATTTTAAATTAGCTTTTATTGAACCATCTAAAGGACATTTACTATCATCTAAACAACGTTCAAGCTCCCAATATTTGTATGCACCTCTTTTAGTTTTATCATATTTTTTTCTCTGAGTTCTTCCGACCAATTTGTAATATCTGTAGTCAATTCCTGTTTTTTTATAATACGCGTGCATTAAATAAGTCCAAGAGATTACCATTAAAACTATAAAATTTTCAGCTTTAAATGTAATACTTGGATTATTAAAAATACTTATCGCAGATAGAGCTGCTTCTTGTGATTTTTTTATTAATTCATCTGCAAAGGAAAAACAAATTCGTTTTTTTCTTGGCATATTCTATACCCCCAATCCTAATTCTTTAAGGGCTTCTGCCAAGTCCTTTTCAACTACTTCAAGTTCAGATTTAATATTTTTGATATTTGTCTGCACTTGCGTAATATCTATAATTTCTTCTTCCTCAAATGTATCTACATAACGAGGAATATTTAAATTAAACTCATTTTCTTTAATTTCTTCAAAAGTTGCCACATAAGAGAATTTATCTACTGTTTCTCGTTTATTATAAACATCTAAAATATCATCAATATTCTTTTGAGTTAGTTTGTTTTGTGTTTTATCTTTGACATATCTGCCTTCACCTGAGGCGTCAATAAATAACACGTCTTTATTTGATCTGTTTTTCTTAATAACCAATAAGCAAGCAGGAATTGAAGTTCCAAAGAATAAGTTTTCCGGCAGTCCAATTACAGCATCCAGAAGATTCTCCTCAATAACTCTTTTTCTTATAACACCTTCTGAAGCTCCTCTAAATAAGACACCATGCGGAACTACTGCAACCATTCTTCCATCAGGTTGTAAACTGTTTATCATGTGTAGCAAAAATGCCCAATCCCCTTTACTTGAAGGGGGTATACCCCAATCAAATCTATTGTAAGGATCATACTTTGCTTCCATTTTAAACTTTTTATCTTTGTTTTTTTCTTTTCCATCACTCTCCCCTCCAGGGTTAAACCCTTCAGCCCACTTATCTTGAGAAAATGGCATATTAGCAACAACCACATTGAACTTCATCAGATTTCCATCACTATCAAGGTGAGCAGGATTTGCTAAAGTGTCTCCCCAAGCTATTTTAGAATCCATAATATCGTGAATAAACATGTTCATTTTGCCCATTGACCAAGAAGAACCATTCATCTCTTGTCCATAAATTGATACCTGCTTAACTCCTGCATATTTTGCAGCCCTTATTAGTAATGAGCAAGAACCTGAGGTTGGGTCATAAATACTATCTCCTTGTTTAGGTTTTGCGATTTGTGCCATAAGTTCTGAGACCATCATTGGAGTAAAGAATGAGCCGGCCTTTTTGCCTGCTTGGCTTGCAAATTCACCAATCATATATTCAAACGCATCCCCAAGAACGTCAGATGCTACTTGATTTTCTTTAACTTCAATCATTGAAGGTCTTAAATCAAGAGATTTAAAATCCTCCAATAAATTTCTTAAAGTTGTAGCTTTTTGTTTTGGATTTCCTAAATTAGACTCACTATTAAAATCTACACTTCTGAAAACTCCTTGCAACTGAGGATTATTGTCTTCTATTGCTCTTAAAGCTGCATTTATTTTTTGACCAATTTCAGAATTAAATCTATTCTCATATAAGTAATCAAAGGTTTGCTCTTCGCTTAATACAAATGGAAGTCTTGATTTTGCTCTTTCAAATCTTTGTTCATCAGGATATTTTAATTTTAAATTTTCTACATTTTCTTTGTATGTATCACTCAAATATTTTACAAACAGCATTGATAATACATAATCTTTATAGTTTGCGGCATCAATAATACCTCTAAAAGTATTTGCTCCTCTCCATAATGCTGCTTCTATATCTGCTCTTGTGGTTTTCATTATATTTCTCCTTTGATTAATTTTTCTAAAATAGCTTCATTGTATAGTTTTTCTTGAATAATTAATTCTGACATCAGTTTTTCTTTTCTTATTATTAAATTTGAAACATTAATAAGTTTTTCTTGCGTTGCAATGTCTGGAATATTTATTTTAATTTTAGCAATAGAAGACGTTTTTATAGATCGCAATTGAAAACCTTCTTCTAATTTTTGTACTTGCTTTGAAAAATCCTTATTGCGCATTACCAAATACAAATACTCCTGTAAAATAATATTTCTAAAAGATTCTTTTA
>CALUSF010000107.1 GCA_944323325.1 Candidatus Gastranaerophilales bacterium | reverse complement strand
CATTTTGTAACTAAATCGTCTATCTTGTTACGCTTTTTTGACTCTCACTCCCGATTTGCCCCCTTTTATTTTTCGGTTATAATTTATAATATAATTTTTAGGAGCGGAATTATGCATAATACACGAAAAATTACTGAGGATATAACGTATATCGGAGTTTCGGACAGGCGGTTATCGCTTTTTGAAAGTGCCTATCCTGTTAAAGACGGAATGGCTTATAATTCATATCTTCTTAAAGACGAAAAAAACGTTCTGTTTGATACTGTGGATAAAGTATGCGCAGAACAGTTTTATGAAAATCTAAATTACGCTCTTGACGGACAAGAACTTGATTACATTATTGTCCAGCACATGGAACCGGATCACTGTGCGCTTTTGGAAGAAGTTGTTAAGACACATAAAAATGCAAAAATTATTTGTACGCAAAAAACCGTTACAATGATTAAACAATTTTTTAATTTTGATATTGACTCTATTGTTCACGTTGTAAAAGAAGGCGACACTTTAAAAACCGGTAAACATGAGCTTAAATTTATAATGGCGCCAATGGTTCACTGGCCGGAAGTTATGGTTACCTATGATACAAAAGACAAGGTACTTTTTTCCGCTGACGCATTCGGTTCATTTGGCGCAATAAACGGTAATTTATATGATGCTCAAGTTAACTGGCGAAGGGATTGTCTGGACGAAGCCAGACGATATTATACAAATATTGTCGGCAAATATGGGATTCAGGTGCAAATGCTTCTTAAAAAGGCTTCAGCATTGGATATAAAAATGATTTGCCCTTTGCACGGTTTAATCATAAGAGAAAATATCGGCTTGTTTGTTGAAAAATATGACAAATGGTCAAGCTACACGCCGGAAGAAAACTCTTTGTTAATAGCGTACTCTTCAGTATATGGAGGAACAGAAAGTGCCGTAAACTTGCTGGCTTCAAAGTTAGCGGATAAAGGTGTTAAAAATATCAAGATTTTTGATGTCTCAATGACTCACCCGTCTTTTGTTTTGTCAGAAGCGTTCAGATGTTCGCATATTGTTATTGCAACAACGACTTATAATGCGGGAATTTTTGAATCTATGGAAACATTCCTTCATACTTTAAGCGCGCATAATCTGCAGAACAGAAAGTATGTTATTATCCAAAACGGAACCTGGGCACCCGCTTGCGGCGGCCAAATCAAAGAAATACTGGAAAAACTTAAAGGTACAGAAATTCTTGATGACAGTATTTGTATACGTTCTACACTAAAAGAAGACCAAATTGCCGATTTGGATAATGTTGTAAATACAATGGTAAAATCCGGTTTGGTTTAGTATAATAAATATACCTTCAATAAGAAGGTATAGAGTAAATAAGGAGGAATAATTTATGCAAAAATATGTATGCACAGTATGCCACTATGTTTATGACCCCAATGCAGGAGATCCGGATAACGGAATTCAACCGGGAACTGCATTTGAAGATTTACCTGCAGATTGGGTTTGCCCGTTGTGTGCTGTCGGGAAAGATATGTTTGAAGCAGAAAACTAAATTAATAAAAAACATTACAAAATAAAAAAGGCTTAGTTTTAATAACTAAGTCCTTTTTATTTAATCCCTATCATGCATCGCATGATCTTCTGCATAATCAGCCCAGCCATCATGTTCCGCCGGTGAAGCATTTTCTTGTATGTCCGCCTCTGTGTTGGCCGCTGCTCCCGCTGCGCCTGCTCCAATAAGAGCGCCGACAGGGCCTCCCAGTGCAAAACCAAGAATAGCACCCGCTACAGCTCCCATAGAAGTATATATCGCTTTACCTGTTTTACCTTTGAATGCGACAGGTGCGCTTTCAACGGGCTCAACAACTCTACGGTTGTTTGATTTTGCCTTAGCAGAAGTGTAAGTTAAATTAGGACTAACAGCATTTACTCTCATATTACCCTCCTACGTTTTGTTCATCGCTGAATTATATAATATACATGTAATTTTGTCAATAGTTTGTAAAATCTTCTTTCGGAATGTGAAAATTTGTTTTAACATCTTGACTTATTCTAAAAATTTTATTAGCATGGTTTTGAGGATTATGATTACTTCGATATCAAATATCAACAAACATAACACTTTTAGGGAATCAACCAAGAGGGATAATACGCTCAACAGCGAAAAAGCAAAAGTTGTTTTAAATGCAATAAATACTGTTGATATGAGGACTCAGAATCTTGTATCACAAACGGATAATGCAAATAATACACTGATACTTATTCCGACACTTCTATGTGCAGGCTTAAGTTTAGGTTCGACTCTGTCATTAGCTGAGAGGTCAAAAAATTTTTCAGGGAAAATGTTTGCAGGGTTAACTGCGTTAGGCGCCTTGATATATTCTCAGTTTGCCCTTAAACGCGGCAGGGATGACGCCAGAGCTTACCATACCGGTGTTTATGAGGCAATTGACAATGACTTACAGGACTCTAAGAATTTTGCAATACTTTCGCAGGAACAAATATCTGAAGTTAAAAATAATCCTGAATTTAAATATTATCAAGAGTTTAACTATGAGCAAAGTCCGGATTTGATGCCGGATTTTCTGTTTTTAAAACATATAAAATTTCTTAGTGCTTTAAGAAAAAAAGAAAAATCTATTGATATTAAAGCAATCCAAAATAAGAATATCCAATCCGATGATAATGATAAAGAATTAATAGAAAATTTAGCGCGCAAAATTGATAAAGAAACAATGGATTACTCTAATAAAGTTGCTTTAGGTTTAAATTATATTTTAGCAGGAGCGATAACTGGAGGCCTCACTTTAGCAGCAATATCCGGAAAAGCGGCTAAAAAATCAAAGTCTCTCGGTCTCGGAGTAAAAACAGCTGCAATAGCTTTATGTGCCGTACCTTTTTGTATGTTTGGCAAACTTCTTAACCTGCCATTCTTTAAAAATATTGAGGACGTGGGACGCTACAAATCAAAAGAACGTATTTACAGAGAACTTGCAGGCCAAGAAGCTTTACCAAAGCTCCCGGACAACGCTTTAGGAGCCTTTGTTGAACATATGAAAACAAAAAATGTGTACAAAACAAAAATTGAAAGACTTAATCAACTCACAAAGACAAAAAATAATATTGTAAAAAATATGAATTTTACGGATGAACAGCTTCAACAGGGCGAAGCATTGAAAAATAGTTTTGCGGCATCATCCAAAATAATAGACAGCAATGAAAGAGAACGCCATTTCAAAACAAAAAGTTTTTATCGGGACTTTTTATTCCTGACCACCGTACCAATAACCTCTATCCTTGTAAACTCTGCCTTTTATAAAAAAACTCTCAAAACAAACTTTAAAAAGCCGCTTGTTGCAGCAGCCGGCCTGACAGGCGGAGCAGCCTTACTTAACACCTTGTTTATAAAATCATACGCATCAAAATTTGAAAAACAAAACCAGACTCTTCACTAATACTTATTTTATGCTATAATAATTTGTGCGATTAACCCAAACAATTATAATATCATCTAAATTAATTATTTATGTAAAAAATCATGTAATGTATAATGATATTGTTTTGTAATTTAAGAAAGGAAAATAAGAAAAATGAGTTTTGTACCTGTAGTAATTGAACAATCAAGCAGAGGAGAACGCTCTTTTGATATCTTTTCAAGATTATTAAGAGAAAGAATCATATTTTTAGGAACTCCGGTTGATGATATGGTTGCCAACTTGATTGTTGCACAGCTTTTGTTATTAGACAGCGAAAACCCGGAAAAAGATATTATGCTCTATATCAACTCTCCGGGCGGAAGCGTTACGGCAGGTCTTGCAATATATGATACTATGCAGCACATAAGAGCAGATGTCCAAACAATTTGCCTCGGACAAGCAGCTTCCATGGGAGCATTCCTGCTTTGTTCCGGAGCAAAGGGCAAAAGAATGGCGCTACCTCATTCCAGAGTTCTTATCCATCAGCCTCTCGGCGGTGCTCAAGGTCAAGCTACGGATATTGAAATCCAGGCTCAGGAAATTTTAAGAATTAAAAAGACATTAAATGAAATTATGGCGGAAAATACCGGTCAATCTATCAAGAAAATTGAGAAAGATACTGACCGTGATTATATTATGACACCTCAGGAAGCCCTTGAATACGGTATGATTGATAAAGTTATTACCAAAGAAGGTTAACAGAGGTAAATTTATCAGGAAGCACGGTGCTTCATTATTCTAGAACAGGAGATACTATGTCACCACAAGACAGATTAAAATGTTCATTTTGCGGAAAAACTCAAGATCAGGTAAAGAAACTTATTGCCGGACCGGATGTATTTATATGTGATGAGTGCGTTGAGCTTTGCAATGAGATTTTAGACGAAGAGTTTTTTGAAGCAAAAGAAAAAAGCGGTGAAAAACAAGAAAAGCAAACCGATAATTTTGAAGACAAACATATTCCGAAACCTCATGAGATTAAAGAATACCTCGATCAACATATTGTAGGTCAGGACGACGCCAAAAAGGTTTTATCGGTAGCTGTTTATAATCACTATAAGAGACTTAAACACAACCAGAAAAGTGATTCTAATGATGTTGAAATTCAAAAATCTAATATTCTGCTTGTAGGTCCTACAGGAAGCGGTAAAACACTGCTTGCTCAAACACTGGCAAAAATGCTTGATGTACCGTTTGCTGTTGCAGATGCTACCACACTTACTGAAGCCGGTTACGTAGGTGATGATGTAGAAAATATTCTCTTAAGATTATATCAAAATGCGGATTATGACGCTAAAAAAGCTGAAAAGGGCATAATCTATATTGACGAAATTGATAAAATTGCAAGAAAATCCGAAAACACATCAATTACAAGAGATGTTTCCGGTGAAGGTGTCCAACAAGCGCTTTTGAAACTTATCGAAGGTACGATTTCAAACGTTCCTCCTCAAGGCGGAAGAAAACATCCGCAGCAGGAAATGATTCAGATAGATACAAGCAATATTTTGTTTATAGTTGGCGGCGCGTTTGTAGATTTGGATAAAATTATTGAACACAGAGTTAAAGACGGCTCTTCAATCGGTTTTGGCAAATCTGCACCGACTCAGGCGGAAAAAGAACAAGCTTCTGCCCGTTTGCTTAAAAAACTGCAGCCGGAAGATTTACTTAAATTCGGACTAATTCCGGAATTTATAGGTCGTATTCCTGTTTATGCGGTTCTTGATGCACTGGATGAAGAAACCCTTAAGATGATTCTTACGGAACCTAAAAACGCCGTTCTTAAGCAGTATAAATGCCTGCTTGCCATGGACGGGGTTGATTTGGAATTTGAACCGGAAGCAATTGATTTGATAGCACAAAAAGCTATTAAACGTAAGACCGGTGCAAGAGCATTACGCTCAATTGTAGAAGAATTGATGCTTGATGTAATGTATGATATTCCGACAAAACACGATATCGATAAGTTTGTTGTAACCAAAGAAATGGTTGAAAAACAAGATGAGATTGATAATCAGGCGGAATTAATCCATCTGCCGAATACAAAAAAATCTGATATATCTCAAAAAACCCGTGCAGAAATTGCATAGGGAGAAAGTAGGATATATACCTGCGAAAATAAAAAAGACCTGTAAAAACAGGTCTTTTTTATTTTCTTACATTTAAATTATGCTATCAACATTAAGTTATAGTCGTCTTTATTTCTGTGAGCCAATCCGACAGCATCCTGTCCTAATGAAATTTTGTTTCCGTTTTCATCTGTTGTATATGCATAGTTTTGCGGAATTGAAATCCCATACTCGTTACCGGCCGGTTGAACTCCTGTTACATGAGGAGCTGTAGTAACCGCCCCAAACTCACCGGATGTATAATTAACCTGAGGACTTCTCTCCGGACGTTGTTCCGGAAAAGCGACATTTCCTTGTTGATATTTGTTTTGCAGGTTCAATAACCAGTTGTCTGAACCATTTACGCCTGATACTGCCATAAACATATCCTTTTTTATTTGTGTTTATATCT
>CALUSF010000106.1 GCA_944323325.1 Candidatus Gastranaerophilales bacterium | reverse complement strand
ACGCTATGTCCTGCTTCTTCCGCGCCTTTTATAAAATTATCCGCAAGAGTATTTGAGTTTCCGTTCTTTCTCGGACTTCCGGTAATAACAAGTACTTTCATGTTTTTATCTCCTTTTGATATTTTAAAATTAGTTGCAGCTCCAATAAGGGCAGCTTCAGCAGCAGTAATAAGTGTATTTTTTAAAAAACTTCTTCTATTCATATAATATTTAATCTTAGCACCTTAGAGCCGCTATCAGTCAATATTTATAATACCAAATATTGACATATTATAATTATAATATGATATACTAATCTTCAGGCATTTAGTTGGGAGGATGAAAATGAGAGTTATAATTATCGGCGGCGGTGCAGCAGGAGCAAGCTGTGCAACAAGATTAAGAAGGTTAGATGAACAAGCGGAAATTATAATACTGGAACGTACTCAGGAAGTTTCTATTGCGAATTGCGGTCTGCCTTATTATATCTCGGAAGTTATTCCGAGCAGGGACAATATTCTCGTTTCAACCCCTCAAAAATTTAAGTCTTGGTTTAATATCGACGTCAGATTAGGAACTGAAGTTATTAGTATAAATAAAGAAGATAAATACATTACCACAAATTATAATGAAAAATTAAATTATGATTATCTTGTTATAACAACCGGTGCAAGTCCGGCAATTCCGGATTTTGTAGGAATAAACAAAGAGAAGACCTTTGTGTTAAGAACTTTAGCGGATGCGGATAAAATAAAAAATTATATTCAATTGAATAATGTTAAAAATACTGTAGTTATAGGCGGAGGTTTCATAGGAATAGAAATAGCCGAAAATTTAAGCGAAATGGGTTTGAATACGACATTAATTGAAATGAATAATCAAATATTAGCACCGGTTGATTTTGAAATTGCAAAAATTGCCCAAGGTGAAATGATTAAAAACGGAGTTAATATAATTTTGTCTGACGGAGTTCAGAAATTCGGCGAAAACAAAGTAATTTTAAATTCAAATACCGAAGTAGACTTTGATATTTGTATTCTTGCAATCGGCATTCGTCCTTCAATCGATTTAGCGGCGAATGCAGGATTGAAAACCGCAAGAGGAATCATTGTTGATGAACATTTAAGAACCTCTGACGAATTTATTTTTGCTGCCGGTGATAATGTTGAATCTCTTGATTTTGTGAGTGGCGAAAATACCTTGCTGCCACTGGCAGGTCCCGCAAATCGTCAAGGCAGAATTGTTGCAGATAATATAGCGGGCCTGGATTCCGTATACAAAAAAACTCAAGCCACTTCTGTTGTAAAAGTTTTTAATCTTACAGCGGCTGCAAGCGGAAATAACGAAAAACAATTAAAGCAAAAAGGGATTTCTTACTGGAAAACTTATGTCTATGGCCGTTCTCACGCCGGATACTATCCGAATTCAGATATGATTTTGTTTAAATTATTATTTAGTAATAACGGCGAAATCTTAGGTATACAAGCTATAGGAGAAAGCGGTGTTGAAAAAAGAGTTGATGTTATTGCATCTATTATGAGAAATAGAGGATCTGTCCAAGATATGATTGATTCCGAACTCTGCTATGCTCCGCCTTATTCAAGCGCAAAAGATCCCGTAAATATTTTAGGGATGAATGCTGATAATATTTTAAGAGGCCTTGTTAAACCCGCTTATTTTGATGATTTGGAAGATTCTTTAATTATTGATGTACGGCCCGAAGTTGTATATAAACTCGGTACGGTAAAAGGCGCGGTTAATATTCCTATAACTGAAATCAGAAAACGTTTAAATGAAATTCCGAGGGATAAAAAGGTGATTTTATCATGTAATACCGGATATACGAGTTATTGTGCGTCAAGAATATTAGCTCAAAATGGTTTTAATAATGTTTATTCATTTATGGGCGGTTATGAATTTTATAAAGAAATGACAAGTACGTTGCAAAAAAGAGAAAAACTTGCAGTTACTGACGTGGTTAATGTGAACAATCGGGAATAAAATTTATTGTATGTTATATATTAAATGTAAATAATTGCCGGAGTTGATATTAGCGTAGTTGCCAAATATATTTAAGAAAGCAATTTGGTGTATTATAAAACCAAACAAAACCGGCATAAAGCCGGTTTTTGTTTGGCAATAAAAAACTCCCGGAGATGGATTCGAACCACCGTTAAAAGAGCCAGAATCTTTCGTCCTGCCACTAGACGATCCGGGAATGTTTTTTACCAATTATCCCAAAAATGTTTCTTTTTATTTTCACTGCCGGTCTTTGATGCTGCATCCGACGATTTGGCAGGAATGTTTGTTTCGCCAAAAGTATAAGGATCGGATGCATCCATAGCACCCTTATTATATGTAAAAGAGCCCTTGGTTTTATTTGTATGCTGCCCTTTTGCGTTAACTTTAGTTTCTTCCGTCGAAGTTTCCGGAGAAGATTCATTTTTATAAATAATATTTGTTAAATCTTTTTGCGCAGGATTTGTATAACCTTGAACCGGTTGTATAGAGCTCCCGCCTGGATCTTTACCGAGAAAATGCAATCTGCCTATATCATCCGTATAAATAGTAGAGTTAGCCATTGCAACTGTTGCGGAAGCAATAATCAGACATAATGAAATCATAATCTTTTTCATTCTAACATTCTCCTTTAGTAACTTTATAACAATATTGTATTACAAAATCACTAAAAACAAAAGTATTTATTTTACATTGATTTCATTAGTTATGTCTTTTCCGCCATAAAGAACTACGCTTTTGGCGAAAACATAGTCATAAGAGTCTTTTTGCGCCTTTTTAGCAATTTCATCTGTAATAGATTTTTCAATATTTTTCAAACGATTGTTATAATCTTTTTCCAAAGCTTCTTTTTTGGTATTAAATTCTTTGGTATACTTTTCTTCCAATTGAAGCACTTTTGCCGGGTCCGTTGTATTTGAAATTTCTCCTCTTGCATTAATGATAATTTTATTTAATTCGTCCATTTTTTTCGAATGTTCTTGCTTAAGCGCTTTTACCTGTGAAGAATTTTCAACAATTTTTTGTAAATCTACAACTGCAATTGAATCTGCAGCTTTTACACTTATTGATGACAATAATAAAACTGATATTATTAAAATAAAATTTTTTTTCATATTATCCCCCCTCTTTACAAGAGTATTTATACTTTGTATTTGAAAATTTTTCATTCCCCGTACGGGTAAATTCTTAATTGAAATTAGCTCTTATTTAATTTAGAATATAGTTATGTTAAGATTAGTATTCATTATAGCTCTAATGTTATTCAATTTGGCTCCTGTACCGGCAGAAGAGCAGATTGTTGAAACATTAAAACTTCAAGGGCAGGTCGAATATGATGATACCCCTGTTGAGGTTATTTACCTCGACGATGATATAGAAAAGCCGAGGGTCAATATCCCCCAGCGCTCTCTGACCCTGCCGGTGGGGGTCTTAAATATAACTTCAAATACGAATACCCCAAGGAGCGCCCTGTCCAGAGCGGCAGTAAGCAGGAATAACCTTAAAGATATTTTACCTTTAAGCGGATCTTTGACGGAACAATTTCATGGAATTACATACGGAACAATCTGGGGAGAAGAATTGTCTTTGTCACAGCTTGAATCTTCTACCGGTGTGTTTGTAAGGTATGATGCGCCGAAGTATTTTTCTTTTGATACAACATTTAAACAATCAGCTTCGCAGGATATCGGTTCACAATACGGAACCGTCCGTTTAACTCCGGAATGGCATATTACGGATAAGTTGACACTTAAGGACTCTTTTACAAATTACGTAAATGCTCCAAAGAATAAAAATGAGATAACTCTTGTTTACAGTCCGGCATTAAAAAAATATGCAGAATCGTTAAAGTTTGAGCTTGGTGTGGCACAATCATATTATGCCAGCGGCAGACAGAGTTCCGCAATAAATTTTTCAACCGGTTTTAAGTTGTAATTAAGCCGAAAATTTAATATAATTGGTTTATGATAAGATACGGGCAAGAAAAAAGAAAACCAAGACGCGTTGTCAGTAAAAAGGATAAAATTGTTAAAAAGAATAAAACATCGTCAACCAGCGGGTTTTATTACTCTTTTTTAACTGTAATACTTTTACTGTGTCTTATACAAATTACGGTAAGTGCCGTTTTGAATATATCAAAAATAATTTCATATAAAGCAAAAATTATCCAAATAACCAAAACAAGAGATACGGCAAAAGCGCTAAACGAACAGCTTCAAGACAATATTAAGAATTTTTCTAATGTAGCAGGGCTTGAAGCAATTGCAAGAAATAACCTTAAAATGTCCGGAGAAGACGAAGTTCTTGTTATAATTAACACACCAAAAGAAGAGAAAAAAGAAGAAGATAAGCTTAAAATAATCGGATTTAAAAAACATGATTAAAGATTTGTTAAAAGAGGGTTTTGCATTAAAGCAAAAAGGACACTACAAACATGCAATAGCGGTATTTTATAAAGCCTTGGAGGAAGATAATACCAGTACCGAACTGCTTTTAGAAATTGCTGATTTGTATTATAAACTGGAAGAAGAGCAGAAGGCGTTGAGTTATATAGAACAAGTATTGGAACAACAGCCGACAAATATTAACGCCTTAAAACAATTAAAAAACATATTTAAAGAGAAAAATGCGCTGGAAGAGGCGGAACAGGCTGCAAAAAACATATACTGCGTTTCGCATAATACGGGCGATTTAGCGGAAATACTCTATCTATTGAATTTACAGGGCAAATATTCGGAAGTTTTTGAGTACAAAAATGACAACCCTGATTACCGAATTTTTTTAGAGCAGTCAAAGGCATTATATTATCAAAAAGATTATAAAAAGGCTGAGGAAATTCTTAGACAGGCTTTGCAAACGGCTCCGGAGAATCAGGATATTTTACTTATGCTCGGAAAAACTTTATACGCACAGAAACAATATGATGAGTGCAATCGTATAAAAGATTGTTTGCAGGATAAAGACGATGCGGAATTATTAAACTTCAAGGGACTTATAAATACTTATTTGGGGAATTACAAGAGTGCGGCATCAGAATTTTTGAACGCAATAAGAATATCTAATAAAACTTCCGAGTATTATTACAATCTGGCAAATTTGTATTTGAAACAGGGTGATAATTTGCAGGCTAAAAAGTATTATAATTATGCAATATCTCTTGAGCCGGACAATTCTAATTATCATTTTGCGCTGGCAAATATTTATTATCTTGAAAAACACTACAAGCGAGCATTAGAAGAACTGCAGGAAGATTTTTTTGAGGCTAAACTTTTAAAAGCTATTATTCTGTATGATACGGGATATTTGGCTATTGCCAAAAGAGAGTTTGAAAAACTTGCGCAAGAAAATTCCGACAGTAATATTTTAATGGATTATATGTCTAAAATAGAAAGAGAATTAAGTTTTAACTAAAAAATTCTGTCTGTTTTAGTTTTTCAAAAAAGTAATTTAGTCTCTGCTTATCGTGCAAATACCAAATCCCCAGCAGAACTTCCAGAGCTGTTGCGCAGCGGTATACCTGTTGTATATTTCTTCTTGCAACCGGTATGGGTAAATTTCTTGCCCGACGTGCTAAATCTTTTTCTTCATCGGTTAACTCAGGCATTATGAGATTTAACATGTCACTTTGAAACCCTGCATTGACTTTTGCAGTTGTAATCTTATGCAAAGTCTTAATATTGGATGTCTTATTTATAGTATATTCCCGCACAAAAATTTCCCAGACGGCATCGCCTAAATGCGCATAATTTCTTAACGGTACAGATTCATTCAGCATGGTATAATTCTAGCATAAATAATCAATTTACAGTTAAAATAAAAGATTTATAATAATATTTTGTCCTTTTCACCTCTTTACAAAAAAAATTTATTTGTTACTATAAGAAATGTAGTCAATTGTATAATTGAGATAATCCTCAGTAGCTCCCAAAGTGAAGCGTAAGCGGAACGGGGTAAAGATATTCGGAGCAGTTGCTCCGGCATTGAGGGTAAGACAATTGAATAAGTGAGATAATCCTCAGTAGCTC
>CALUSF010000105.1 GCA_944323325.1 Candidatus Gastranaerophilales bacterium | reverse complement strand
TACTTGCTTTCCGGTAAGTTCCTGAACAGATTGAAAAACTACACTTTCGTTAGTTTTTCTAATCTTTCAGGATGACATGATAAGGTTTATATATGAAACTCTTTTATCCAAAAGTAGGTTGCCCGACATTAATATTTAAAAAGGCAGATACTGATTATCGAAAATTAGCAGAAGCGGTAAATCTATGATTTACCGCTTCTGCTCTGAGACTATTTGGCTAATTATCTGCTAACTGTACGGTAAAATTGTGTTTACCAGAGATTGAATCAACCTGTCAAGCTCTTTTGCGGTAGCTGCATCGTACCTTATTGCAGCTTCATCATTTTGGGTAAACTTAAATGTTTCATCTTTCGGGTTTCCTTCCGCACCAAAGAACTTGGCGAGCTCCTTATATGCCTCCGTGTCGGTCAGATACAGTTTTGCAGCTTTTCTCATAAGAGCTTTCGGTATTCTGTTACAGAGAGCTTTGCCGGGTTTTACTCCTGAACTCATGCGGTTTTCATTGGCAATATATTCCATCAAACCTTCATCAGGGGATTTTTGGTTAAATCCTTTTATAATTCCGACAACGTTATCCGGAGTTACGAAGTTTTCATACCCTTCGTCTTTGCTGCTCCTCAACATTTTGGCAATATCCCCGGAGCCCGCACCTTTCAGTTGGTCATACATCTTTATACCGTTTTCATATCCTGTCTTAGAAAACGATTTAAAGCCCATCACGTCATCTGCCGTACTACCCTTGTCAGTTCCATCACTATGCTTATAGTTGACATCATACATTTTGTCTCCTATAGCATAATAGTCACCTTCAACATGGCTGATCAGATGTTTATTGACAGCATTATTAAGGGTTTCCTGCCAATCACTACGCACTATTTTTCCATCGTATGCCTTTAAAAATACTAGCTTTTTTGTTTCATCATCCCATCCTGCGGCATCAAGATTTCTTATGGTATCGTACGGTATGAGCTCAGTTTCTATATCCAATACTTTTCGGACAAATTCCTTGTCTGCCGGATTAGCCTCAAGAAGAGCTTTGATACGTGCTTTTGCTGTTTCAGGATTTTTGCTGCTGTATTCTGTAATAATGTCAAGCTCTGATTTATCAAGAGTGTTTATTATTGCATCATAACATTTTTTTGCATCACCATCCGTGCAATCTTTAGGTAAGAAGTAGTTTAAAATTTTCATTGCATCTACACCCTCAGGCAGTTTGGTTTTGTCAAAGGTCACGTTTCCTTTGTCATCAATCTGCATACAGTGTTTAGCGAGCAGCAGTTTATTTTCGTCCGATATTTTACTATCTTTATTTGCATATTTTACAAGCCTGTCAAGGATTTGCTTCTTCTCATCCTCACTAAACCCTTCGAGTTTTGCAATGATAGCATCGTATGGCAGATGACAATTTCTGTCTGTTGCGACTTTGTTATCGATAAAATCTGTTATATCAGATGCCGTACTCATACCTTCAACCATCTCTGCATAATGCGGAACTGTATATGAATGATAAAACCGGTATTCTATTGCATCATTATACTGACCTTCGCCCATATCTTCAAGTTTTATGTAGTCTACGAGGGCTGCCTCGAAAACGCTAGAACTGAACGCAAAAGCCAACGTGGCTAAACCAAACATCTCCTTATACGTTGGACGTCTTGAGGGGTTGAAGGTGTATGTTGTAGTGGTATTACCTTCCGTATCCGTGGTTTCGGTTTTGTCAAAATACGTTTCCAATATTTCTTTGCTCAGTGCATATTTATCAACCGGATTTTCTCCGTCCTCAGGAAGTGCGTTTATGAAAGCAGTAACATCATTCAGATAAACCGCATTCTCAAGGTTGCCCTTATCTGTTGTGTAAATCTCTTTTGCTCTGACGACGACGGATTTAATGACTTCTGCACTGTAGTCCGAAGCATCGACTTCACTGTCATCATCCAGAGCGGATAAAACTTCAAGTCCGTTTGCATTGATTAGTGATATAATATCTTCATCCGATGCCTTGAGTGCCTTTGCATTTTGTGCCAAACATTTTGCAAGTTCTTTATCGTCTGTATTAATATATTCCTTAAACAATGCAGCTTTTTTCTCATCGGTATCTGCGGCATCAAGTTTTGTCAGGAATTCATCCAACAGCTCAGGACTTTCAGCATAATAGAAACAATTGTCGAGATAACCTTGATACATCGGTTTGCCGTCCATATTATTGTATGCCATATATTTTTCATGGATACCTTCATTCGTGTCAGCTTCTATTTTGTACCCGTTATTCCGTTTTATGGTTTCTAATCTGTCTTTAAGTTTAATATCTTCGGGAGACAGCTTTAAGCCAGCTTTTTCGTTATTTCTTATTTCTTGATACATTCCCGCAAGATACTCATGCGCCGTTTTGTCTTTTTCCACAACTGTCATATCAACATCATATTCACCGGGTAACAATGCCTCTATAACCTCGGCATTATGAGTTAATAGAAGATTTTGTACAAGAGATTTATAGTCATCGGAGTCTCTGTCAATCAAATCGTCGTTTCTAAAATCTTCTGCCAAAGCCTTGATTGCAGCAATACTATAGTCTGCGGCTTCTAATTTACCTTTTAGAATTTGAAGGTTTCCGTCTTTTCTTGTTTTTGCAGCGTCTTCAGTTTCGCTTTCAGGTTTTGCAGTATATTCTTTTATATATTTATCAAATTTAGCCTTTACTTCATCCACGCTTGCACCGTGAATATTAATACCTTCTGTTGCCATCTGGTAAACATCCGCTTCGCCTTCTTTTGTATGTTTCGTGGCTTTATAATTTTTATCTTCGTCAACAACAATCTCTTCTTTTGTCCAGTCTGGCATATTCCTGTAATCAATATTTTCCGTAATCGTAATTGTGGAGTTCGCATTAAAAGTTATCGGCGCACCGGCACCTTGCGGATTTTGTTGGCTGCCCTCGACTTTTTGGGGGTTGCTTGGTGTTTCCTGTTGCGGCGTTACTTGTTGAGTAAAAGCCACGGCAGAATTTTGGCCTTCGGCACTGTTTACCTTATCAATGCCCGCTTGTGTAAGTTTGTAGATAATCTTTGTTCCTATAGGAACATTATTAACATCTTTTAAATTATTAATTTTTGCAATCTCAGCTATACGGTTATTTACCGACCTGTTATCCGTAGGCAATCCTTCTTCTTGCAAAGCTTTCTTAGCTATATGGTATAATGTATCGCCGTATTTGATTTCATGTAGTTCAGCATCATCGCTCTTAAAATTGGTTTTTAAAGAATTTTTGTCATATCTATTACCCATATTTTGGATTGCTTCATTAAAGGCTTGTTTTGGGGTCTTGCCGTCCTGTGAGACTTCAACCGTGTAATTGTTATTCTTCAAATTCTTTTTTAAAATTTCAAGTTCATCTGCATCCAATTGACCGTTCTTATTGGTGTCAACCCCTTGAAAAATTAAATCAATCATGTTGGCGGAAAGCTTACTTTTAATATCGTCTATACTTGCTCCCGCATTGATTTGAATCCTGTTTCCGCCTACATTGATACTAAAACCTTGTGTCATATGATCTCCTTTCATTTATTGATAAAAAATATTTATAACCTTTTATGTATATTTACGGCATAAATTCAATAAACTTTAGGAATTTTAAAAAAATTGTTACAAATATTTACATATTCGGTTTTATTAAAAACTTTATTGCGCTGCCTTCGATATGTCTCTGCATAGCGTATTCGACTTTATCAAGCGGCAGTGTATCGGTTATGAGCTTTTCAACTTCCATGTCACCGGATGCAATATAATCAAGAGCCTGTCTGAAATACTTCGGAGTATGATGAAATACACTCATAAGTCTTATATCTCCGTAATGCATCTTTGTAGTATCAATGCTTACTTTAGAGCCCGACTTGCACCCTCCAAAAAAATGAACCGTTCCGCCCGGACGTACGCAGGAAAATACCAGTTCCCAAATTTCCGGCATACCGACACACTCTATAGCAATATCAAGTCCCTTTTTTTCGTCGGAAAAATCTTTAAATATTTTCTCGGGGTTTGAATATTTCTTTAGGTCAACTATTTCATCCGCATGGGCAAAATCTTCGGCCAATTTAAGTTTTAACGGATTTCTGCCCGCAACAATAACTCGTGCGCCTTTTAGTTTACAAAGCCTTGCAAACATAAGACCAATAGGGCCGATTCCTATTACACCGACAGTCTGTCCCGGTTTTATTCCTGTTCTTTCGACTCCGTGTACGACATTTGCAAGCGGTTCGGAAAAAGCAGCCTTTTCAAACGGCAGGCTCGGCGGAAGAAGCAGCGTATTTTTTTGAACTATTCTTGCCGGAACAACAATATATTCAGCGTAAGCACCGTTTAATAAATCAAGGTTTTCGCATAAATTATACTCACCGCGTTTGCAGTAAAAGCATTCGCCGCATGGTGCGGAATTTGCACATACTACACGGTCGCCGACTTTTACGTTTTTAACGTCGCCGGCAATCTTAGCAACAGTTCCCGCAAATTCATGCCCGAATCCGGAAGGTATATTTTTGATTAATACCGGATGACCGCGTCTGTATGTTTTAACATCGGTTCCGCAAGTCAATGCAGCCTCTATTTTTACAAGAATTTCACCCTTCTCAAGAGGCTTTATCTTTGTTTCTTCATATTTTATATTTTGCGGTCCGTAAAATAATACAGCTTTCATCTCTGTTACTTGATAACCTTCAGTACGGTTTCTGTTATATCATCACCGCCATATATAACACCGGATTTCGGAAGTACTAAATTATATCCGAGTTCCGTAGCTTTCTTGCCAATCTGTGCCGTAATATTTGCATCTGCAGCTTTTAACTTAGCGGCATAATCCTTTGCGTTAGCTTCTCTTTTTGCAGCAAGTTGTTTTTCATATTGCGCGGCAAGAGCCTTTTTCTTATTTGCGTCAGTCTGCTTATTTACATCTGCCTGTGCTTTTTTAATAAATGCGGCAAGCTCTTTATTTTTAGCTTCTTGTGAATTCTTTAATGCTTTGACCTGTGAAGATGCGGCAACAACTTTTTGAATATCAACAACTGCAATTTTAGGAGTCGTTGGTGCGGCATTTGCACTGACAGTAAACGCTAATAATGCAATAATTGATAATGTGATAATTTTTTTCATAACTTTTCTCTCCTGTTATTTATCAGCAAAAGTATTGCCGATACAATTATTATACTTACAGACATAAATATTGCAACCGGAAGCCCCATTATGTACCTGACACTGTCAAGACGTATACTTTCAACCCCGATTCTTACAACGGAATATAATATTAAATATATAAGTGCTAAATTGCCTTCTTTTAATTTTTTATTCTTTGCCAAAAACAAAAGTATAATAAAGATTATAATATCCAAAATACATTCATATAAAAATGCCGGATGAAAGAATTTGTAATCCTGAAACGGCACCGGTCTGTACTGCGGTGCAACGTATAGTTTCCACGGTAAATTTGTGGGACCGCCAAACGCTTCAGAGTTAAAGAAGTTTCCCCATCTGCCGATTGCCTGCGCTATTGATAGACCTATGACCGAAACATCACAAAGGGTTGATGCTTTTATTTTATGTCTTAAAGAAAATAACCACAGACCGAAAGCCCCGCCTAAAATTGCTCCGTGAATAGAAATTCCGCCATGTCTTATTGCAAGAATCTCGGTCGGAAATCTTAGGTAAAAATCATAATCCATTACACAATAATATATACGTGCACCAATTATGCCAAATATTATACAATATGGTGCCATATCAATGACGGTTTCTTTGTCCAGCCCGAAAAACTTTGTACCGGCCCAATCGGAAATAAGTGTTCCGATTGTTATAGCAACTGCCATAATAACACCGTAATAATATATATTGACACCAAATACAGTGCATAAAATTTGTGAAGGAGGAACAAGCATTATTCTTCAGCCTTAATCTCTGCGCCTTCGTCCGGCTCTCCGTTTATAAAAGCGTTATATTCCGCAATAAGCTCTTCTACCGTGCTTTTATCATCCGCATCCGGCGCAAGCTCTATATATTTCTTCAAATTTTCA
>CALUSF010000104.1 GCA_944323325.1 Candidatus Gastranaerophilales bacterium | reverse complement strand
AAATATTTGAAAACTACGGAGCTGATACTGCAAGATTATTTATCTTGTCCGATTCACCTCCGGCAAGGGATTTTGACTGGTCTGATGCAGGTGTTGAGGGTTGTTATAAATTCTTAAACCGTGTATGGAGACTTGTAAGTGATAATCAGAAATATTTAACAAAAGATTATAAGCTTTCATTCCCGCTTACAAGAGAAAATGATGATCTTGTGAGAACCGTACACATTGCAATCAAGGGAATCACAAACGATATCGCTAACGATTTCCAATTTAATACCGTAATTTCAAAGTACAGAGAATTAACTAATGCAATCTACGATTGGCGCGGTAAAAAGACTGACTTATCCGAAGAAGATAAGAATGTTCTAAGCTTTGCAATAATATCTTTAATCAAGCTTATGGCGCCTGTTACAGTTCACATGTCAGAAGAAATCTGGAACGATTTGGGCTTTGAAGGTTCTATTCACAATGAAAAATGGTGTGAATGGGATGAAAACCTTGCAAAAGCAAGTAAAATTACACTTGTAGTTCAGGTTAACGGTAAAGTAAAAGATAAAATCGAAGCCGACGAAGGAGTCAATGATGAAGAGTTAAAGAACATTGCTCTTTCCAGCGAAAAAATCAAAGAACTTACCAACGGAAAAGAAATTGTTAAGACAATTGTTGTCCCCAAAAAGCTTGTAAATATTGTTGTAAAAGGGTAATGGACAAAAATGAATTCAGTAAAAGATGCAATAGGTATTATTGCATCTTTTGTGTTTATTAATAGCAAATTACCTCATTATTGCATTAATACTTATTAGAAAGTTTCATTGCTTTGTACATTTCAAACACACTTAGCAAAAAGAAGAGACCAAATACGGCCAAGTATGAATAATTTGAGTACACAAGTATATTGCCGTGCTTCTCCGGCTCAAATAAATTAAGCAGAAAACCGCTAAGAGTTCCAAGGATTCCAACCATCATGAAGAAGCAAAAATTCATAATACTTACTGCTGTTCCTGAGACCATTTTTCTGTTAGTCAGGTGCAAAACCGGAACCAGAAGAGAGGTTAAACTTGCATTTGCCGCTAAAATACAAAATATTGCCGCAATATAGTATGTTCTTATATCAAATAACAAACAGAAACATATGAAAAGAAGCGAGAAAAATGTAATAACCGATGCTATTTTCAAAAAAATCACTCTGTGATTATGGCACATCTTGCACAAAGATGCGTTTACTATATTAAAAACAGCTGCAATCACTGCCATTATTGATAAAACCAGAGCAGAATCGGAACTGTGAATAAGACAAAAATCTTCCAGGAATTTTTTTCCGATTATAGATTGAATAGCATAGGATATACCAAAATTACAGCAGGCAAAACTGAACAAATTTCTGTTATGCCGCTTATGCAGTACCAGCCTGAACGGTAAGATTCGTATTTTTATATTCCTGTTGATATTCGGAAGTTTTAATTGTTTGGTAAGTATAAAAAATAATGCGGCACCGGCAAATGATATGAGTCCCAGTATAAAAAGAATTGTTTTCCAGCCCGCGAATTTCATCATATACACAAAAGGGGCATTTGCGGCAATACCGCCGGCATACCCGACAAAAAGCATAACAGAGAGTGCAATTCCAAAGTCTTTTTCAGGCACGAAAGCTTTAATTTCTCTTATTAGACTTAAATAAAACATACTCCCGCCCAATCCGACTAAAGCTCTTGAAAAATACATAAGCCAAATATTACTTGATATCGGAAACAATATTGCACCCAGTGCCAGAATAAACCCGCCGGCAAGAATAATTCGAAAACCACCGAACCTTTCAACAAGAATTCCGATTATAAGCTGATTGAACGCATATATGTACATAAATATAGCGCCAAATGCCGTTATATATGGTGCGCTTACTCTTAAATCTTCTTGCAATAAATCAAATACGGCTCCCGGAATAGCTATTCTTTGAAAATTCGCGAAAAAGTAAAATAAGGAACCGAGTAATATTAGTGTAAAAATAATCCCTTTGCGTTTCATACCATTTAGTAATCTAGCTCTAACACAAGCCTATGTCAACAAAGATGCGTACAAAATTTTTGTTTGTGTTATAATTTTTCAGGATATAGTCAGAAAGGGATTTTTATTTATGTTAAGAGCCGGAATCGTAGGACTTCCCAATGTAGGGAAATCAACTTTATTTAACGCACTAACTGCAACAAAAAATGCACAAAGCGCAAATTATCCTTTTTGTACAATAGAACCGAATGTCGGAGTTGTTACCGTTCCGGATGAACGTCTGCAAATACTTGCCGATTTGTGCAAGTCTAAAGAAATTATTCCGACGGTTATTGAATTTGTTGATATTGCAGGTCTTGTTAAGGGTGCAAGTAAAGGTGAAGGACTTGGAAATCAGTTTTTACATAATATAAGAGAAGTAGACGCAATTATTCAGGTTGTAAGATGTTTTGACGACGAAAATACTATTCATGTGGAAGGCAGAGTTAATCCCATTTCTGATATTGAGACAATTAATACAGAGTTAGCACTCGCAGATTTGGCTTCAATAGAAAGACGTATGAACAGAATCTCCAAACAAGTCAAATCCGGTGATAAAGAGGCTGTTATTGAAGACGGCGCATTAAAAAAATTAAACGAATTATTACAAGAAGGCACCTTTATTAATTTAACTGAACACTTTAATGAAGATGAAATTGCTGTTATAAAACCGTTAAACTTAATGTCAGTAAAACCTGTAATTTATTGTGCCAATGTTTCGGAGTTCGATTTAAAAGACGGCAATGCTTACACAAAACAGGTTGAAGAATATGCCGAATCACATGGCGCACAAACCGTTATAATATGTGCCAGAATTGAAGAAGAACTTGTTGAACTGGGCGAAGAAGGCGCAAAAGAATACTTATCAGAACTTGGAGTAACCGACAGCGGTATTAACAAAATGATTAAGTCTGTTTATGAATTACTTAACCTGATAACATTTATTACCGCAGGAGAAAAAGAAGTTCATGCCTGGACGGTTACACGCGGAACAAAAGCCCCTCAAGCGGCAGGCGTTATTCATACGGATTTTGAAAAAGGTTTTATAAGAGCGGAAGTTACCGGTTATAAAGATTTCGTTGAAAACGGCTCTTATGCTGCCTGCAAAGATAAAGGTGTTACACGATTGGAAGGAAAGGATTACACAATACAAGACGGAGATATTGTTCACTTTCGTTTTGCAGTATAAAGTTTTATGGACACAAGAATTATTGAAAATCAATCTTTTGGCTGGAATAGAAATACACATCACAAAATGACAATGCTGGCTCTCAGGGATATTAATATAGACAGCAATACAAAAAATCAAATAGCACGTTATTCGCAAATGCCTGATTTTATAAAAAGTGAACTCGGCTGGCATAATAATACACATTTCTTTTTCCCTTATGCAAAGAATCAAAGTTTCGGTATTGGCAAAAACAAACATAATAATGCTTTTAGTAAGTTTGAAGAACATGTTCAAAATTCATTAAACAGCCGTACAAAAGAAGAATTTTATAAATATGCAGGTTTTGCATTGCATTATCTTCAAGATGTTTCTATGCCTATGCATACTGAACCCGGAGGTTTCATAAAAAAAATCTTTGATTTTTATCTGCATAAAAATTTTGAGCGGGGGAAGATAATGGGTGCAGCTACTAAAACATCAGAGCTTGCAGCAAACTATAAACCGCTTAATTTGAAGATTGATTCACTGAATGAATTATTTTTAAGTACTACTGCTTACTCACAAAGACCGTATTTCAAAGTAAGCAGATTTAACAAATATAAATGGCCGGAGATTCAACAACATTGCTTCAACAGAGGAGTTGATGCTTCCAGATGTTTTTTTGAGAAAATAATAAAGCTTGCTACTACTTTGAGTTTATAGACTTGGCTGCATTAATAACCCAGCCGTCCGAACGAAAATGAGCGTAATTGTTTTTACCCTTGTATTTGTCCCCCTCCGGACTATATTGCAGCCACTTCTCAAATATTCTGAGCGCATTACATAACAATTCATATCCGTATTTCTCCAAAAGAGACCCATATTGCGACGGTGTTAGTATAACAAATTTTGTATCAGGAATTTCGATTTTTAAATTACTGTCTGTTTTAGGCCTGCCACCTTTTTTGCCGTTCTTTACGCTTGAAAACCCGCTCATGAAACATTTCCTCCTTCCGGTAAACCTAATTTTCTTACAAGCTCTATAACGGTTTCTTTCATCTTACATTTATACTTTTTATCAGCAAAATATATTTTATATAAATTACATCTGGAACAACAGCAGCCGATGTTATAGCATTCAATTGCCGTTGGAGTCCAGCTTTTTGATACTGTTTCACTGCATGATACATTATATCTGTAAAACCCCATTCTCTTCCCCTTGTACATTATTTTATATATTTGACATAAAAGAAAATGTATGCTTAAATATCAAGTATAAGCTTACATCTTGTATTATATTGTAAGATGATATGATACAAATGTCAAGCATTATTTTCTATAATTAGGTGAAACGATGAAACTTGATGAATTAATAGCTATAATTTCCGAAAAAATAGGAACAACCATAAACCAGTCTATGCTTGCAGAAAGCCTCGGAATTACACGGCAAACTATAAGCAACAGGATTAAAAATGCAAGTGAAGTTACTGTTAGCGAATTAAAACGTGTCGAAAGCTTTTTTAAAATTAACCTGTCATCAAAATCAGAAGATGTTGTCTACATAGATTACTACTCTGATGTTTTTGCAAGCTGTGGCAGAGGCAGCATTGTCTTTTCCAGTGAAAAGACAAAACTGCCGATTGCGACATCTATGATAAGCGGATATTCTAAAAATAAGCTATATTCAATGATTAATGCTTCCGGCAACAGTATGGCACCGACAATAGATAATGGAGATAAGTTAATTGTTGAGCATTGGACAGGGAACCAAATTCAAGACAATAAAATTTATGTATTTTGTTATAATAATGAGTTTTTTGTAAAAAGACTATCTAAAAATCTTGATGAAATAATAATTAAATCCGATAATCCGGAATACCGTATACGCACAATAAGCGGTAAGTCTGTTTATGATTTGATATTAATAGGAAAAATCGTTGCAACCATAAAACAACTGGATTGACATTGTTTTTAATTTAGCGTTTAATAAGTCTATGAAGATTATAATTTTCGGAGCCAATGAACTCGGATATATGATAGCTTCCGAGTTCTATGCGGAGAATGATATAACAGTCATTGATGATGAACATAACAAACTTGATGCATTCAATAAGTTAGATGTAGGGTTTATTCCGGGAAATGCCTCAAATATTGAAGTTTTGAAACAGGCCAATATAAAAACTGCCGACGTTTTAATTGCCTGCACCGGCTCTGATGAGTTGAACATTGTGACTTGTCTTACTGCCAAGCGTATCAGCACGGTAAGAACAATGTGTTTTGTAAGAAAAGAGGAATATAAGTCATCATTGGGGTTGGCAAAAGACGCTGAGTATAACTGTGATTTCTATATAGATAATATTATTTGGCCAAAAGAGCTTTTAACCCAAGAAATCTTTAGAATAATTACTGTTGCAAAAGCACTGGATGTAGAAAATTTTGCTGACGGAAGAGCCAGACTTTTGGAATATAAAATTGCGGATAAATCAGTACTCGTTAACCAGATGGTAAAAAATTGTAATTTTCCAAAAGATACCTTAATCGTAGGTATTACAAGAAACAGCGAACTTTTTATTCCGAACGGAGAAACGATGCTTCAAAAAGATGATAAAGTCATTTTTATGGGGCTGTCAGAATCGCTTGATATATTGGCAGGAAAATTTTTCCATGAAAAAGAATTTGTCAAAACGGTAACAATCATCGGAGGCGGAAGTGTCGGTTTAAAGCTTGCACAAAACCTTGAAAAACTTAATTTAAAAGTAAAAATTATTGAAAAAGATGAAACGAGATGCGAGTTTCTTTCACGGGAGTTAGACAATACACTTGTTATAAACGGAGACGGAACGGATTTAGAGCTGCTTAGTGAAGAGGATGTCGAATCTTCTGATGTGGCAGTTAGCGTTACAAATAAT
>CALUSF010000103.1 GCA_944323325.1 Candidatus Gastranaerophilales bacterium | reverse complement strand
AAACTAGATGCGAATTTCTTTCACGGGATTTAGACAATACACTTGTTATAAACGTAGACGGAACGGATTTAGAGCTGCTTAGTGAAGAGGATGTCGAATCTTCTGATGTGGCAGTTAGCGTTACAAATAATGATGAAAAAAATCTTCTTTGTTCACTATTATTAAAACATCTCGGAGCAAAGCGAGTAATTGCACGTGTTACAAAAAGTACGAATGTTTCTTTGTTTGAGCGTGTCGGTATTGATATTGCAATCTCGACACGAGCAGCAGCATTAAATGAAATAAAAAATAACATACAAGAAACAAATATCGGTATCTTAGCAACAGTCGAACAAGGACGGGGCGAAGTCTTAGTAATTGAAATACCGGAAAACTATGTCACAAAAAAGATAATGGATTTAAAACTGCCCGCAAAAGCTATAGTCGGAATTATACAACGCAGAAAAAGAATAATAATTCCAAACGGAGCGACACAAGTTATGGGCGGCGATAATCTTATTATATTTACAACAAGTGATAACGCTTCTATTATAAGAGATTTCTTTGAGGAAATTAAATGAGAATAACTTATTTAGCATACTCATTCAGTCTTACTATAATGTACTTCAGCTTTGTTTTGCTTGTACCTGTTATTGTCGCGCTATACTACAAAGAATATAATGCAGTTCTTCCTTTTTTAATTTCCTCAGCTGCGGCATTTTTTATATCGGCAGTACTAAAAAAAATTATACCTGGCGCTGAACGCATAAAATCAATAAATGACATAAAAAAATCAGAGGGCTTATTTGTTGTAACGTTTTCTTGGCTTTTTGCAGGAATTTTTGCGGCAATTCCATACTTATTTTTTGGGCTAAGTCCGATAAATGCATTTTTTGAAGCAACGTCCGGTATTACTACAACCGGCTCTACAATATTTACCAATTACGACTATCCAAATGCTGTCTTTTTCTGGCGAGCGTTTACACATTGGCTCGGAGGCATGGGAATTATAGTACTTTTTATTGCAATTCTTCCCCAGTTTGCAATAGCCGGCAGACAATTGTTTTTCGCAGAAGCCCCCGGACCGACGGAAGATAAATTTACTCCTAGGATAAAAAATACCGCGGCAGCGTTGTGGAAAATTTATGCAGGTTTAACTTTGTTGGAAATTATATTATTGAAAATGTCCGGCATGAGCGGATTCGTATCTGTATGTACATCTTTTGCCTGCATTTCCGCTGGCGGTCTCTCACCGAATGAGCTAAGTGTAATCGGTTATTCAAATACCATCTTATGGATAATTATATTCTTTATGTTTTTTGCAGGAGTGAGCTTTAACTTGCAATACTTTGCCTGGTCAAAGTTAAATCCTTTATTATTATTCAAAAACGAAGAATTTAGGGTATATTTTGGATTTGTAGTCATAGTTTCATTTTTACTTAGTATTTCTTTATTTGTTAATATGCATTTTGATATCTTTGCAAGTCTAACGCATGCATTTTTTGCAATTTCAACAGTTGTTTCTTCTACCGGATCTTGCAGTTCTGACTTTGCATTATGGGATTTTACAAGTAAAGTTTTAATATTTGCAGCTATGATGTTTGGCAGCTGTGCAAGTTCTGCCGGCGGCGGAATTAAGGTTATGAGATGGATACTGATATTTAAAGTTATGAAATCAGAGCTAATAAAAATTTTACATCCGCGCGCCGTCGTTGATATTAAAATAGATAATTACTCTGTATCAAAGGACGTTTTATACCAGATTATAATGTTTGTCTCATTTTATTTTGCATTGCTTGCTGTTTCGATATTTCTCGTGAGTATTATTGAGAAAAACACTATAATAGCAGTAACAGGATCCGTCAGTTCACTCGGAAACATCGGTCCGGGATTCGGCAGACTCGGGCCGATTGAAAGCTTTGACAGCCTAAACACCCTAACAAAAATAATCTTTATAATTGATATGTTTGTAGGGCGTTTGGAATTAATTCCGTTTTTAGTTTTGTTTCAAAAAGATTTCTGGGTTTTTAAGCGATAATTTCTGTAAAGCGGTGCTTTATAAATCTTGTGTTCCGGTTCGTTAAATTCTATATTTACGGGAGCGATAGTGCGTTTTTCATTTGAAAAACGTATTAAATTACCATTCATATCATAAAAATATAATACATCAGACGGTACATCGTTATTTAATGCATCTTTTAATATCGGTTTACCGTTCATATCATACGCCTCAAAGACTGTACCGTTTTTATTACAAGTTCCAAGCCGAAATCCGTCTTTATCATAAATTTTAGTCGCGGCTGCAAATACGAAATTTGATGCAATTAATAACATTAATAAAACTGCAAAAATATATTTCATTCTTATATTATAACGTCTTTTGTCAGAAATTGTTTATTTTTTATGTTAAAATATATAAATAAAAGGATAATATTATGTCAATAAGAAAAGTTGTAAGGTATGGAGAACCATCATTAAGACAACCGTCTAAAGAAGTTCATAAGGTTTCTCAGAAAATAAAAAATTTGGTCACGGATTTATTAGATACTATGTACGCCCAAAACGGAGTAGGGCTTGCAGCTCCGCAGATAGGAGAAAATTACAGGGTATTTGTAATTGATGTTTCTACCGGAGACGAGCCATTAAACCCGATAGTATTTATCAATCCAAAAATTATAAAAAAATCGGGTGCGGTAATTAGTCATGAAGGATGTTTGAGTTTTCCGGAAGCTTTTACCGATGTCAAAAGGTATGCAAATGTTATGATTAAGGCTCTGGACAGAAACGGACGTTCTTTTGTTATTGAAGCAAAAGACGGCACACTATTAGCGCGTGCAATACAGCATGAGTTTGATCATCTGGACGGTATACTTTTTATAGACCATGTCATAAACAGATTTGAGGCTGAAGAGGTTTTGAAAAAAAACAATCTTCCTCCGATAGAATTGGATAAAATTCTTGAAGAACCGGAACTCAGTGAAAAAATTGAAGTTCTTTTGCAAGAAAAAGTTGAAAAAGATAAGGAATCAAAATGAAAAACTTATTATTAACTTTATTTATATCGCTTGCTTTCTGCGTATCAGCCAATGCTGACGAGCTAAAAATAAGTGACAGCAGTACTCCGCCGGTGAGCGACAAAGATATAGGTCAAGTTATGTCAAATGCTATAATGGATGATATGTCAGAGAGAGCAAAAAAATCTGCAGAAGCGTACGAAAACATGAAATCTTGTATGCCGGTGCAAACTGACTGGCTTGATGTATACGGTTTTAAGGGAGATAAGTGCCATATAAGATATGTTAATTATAATTGCTACTTACCTATGAATATTACCAAGCAATACGCTGATGCATCACTAAAGATTCTTGATTCACAAAACGGCAGCTTCAATGAAGACAAAGAATCTGCAGAATTTAAATTTATTGACGGTATTTTGAATAATAAAATGTATTGCTCCGTTCAACAATGAGGTACAGGATGGAAAAGATAAGTATTGTATTTTTCGGAACACCAGATATTGGCCTAAAGTCTTTAGAACATTTTTATAAATCCGATAAATTTGATGTTCTGGCAGTTGTAACCCAGCCCGACAAGCCGTCCGGAAGAGGGCAAAAACTTACGCTAAGCCCGATAAAACAATTCGCATTGGAACATAATATAGCGGTTTTTCAGCCCAAATCCATAAGAAAAGAGCCGGAAATTATTAATGCGCTAAAAGAATTAAAACCGGATTTTTTTGTTACATTTGCTTTCGGACAAATTTTATCACAAGAGGTTTTGGATATACCCAAATACGAAACAATCAATCTCCATGTTTCACTTCTTCCGAAATACAGAGGGGCTAATCCAATTCAACGTGCAATTATTAACGGAGAAACCAAGACCGGAATTTGTACCATGATTACGGAACTTGGCTTGGACTGCGGAAATATTTGTTTAACTTATCCGATAGAAATTACAAAAAACATGAATTGTATTGAGTTATTCGAAATATGCGCTGAAAAATCTCCCGCATTGTTGGAACAAACATTGATAGGCTTGAAAGATGGTGATATAACGCCTGTTTGTCAATGCAAAGACGGAGTTTGTTTTGCTGATAAACTAAAAAAAGAAGAGTGTAAAATCGACTGGTCAAAATCTGCGGCAGAAATTCATAATCTGGTTCGCGGTATTTACAAGTGTCCGGGAGCGTATTTTGATTTTCAGGGCAAAATTATTAAAGTTATGGAAACTGAGCCGCTTAATGAACAGCCGGAAGGTTCTGTCGGCGAATTTGTCAGGGTATCTAAAAACGGTATTGACGTGAAAACGGGAAACGGTATTTTAAGATTGATTAAAGTCAAGCCTGAAGGCAAAGGAGAGATGTTTGCACGCGATTGGGCAAACGGCATTAAAGGCGGTAAGTAATAAATTTTGATTTACTGTACGCGGTCTGAATATGTTATTGATTCACACAAATATTATCCAGAGTTTTGCAGATTTTCTTAAAATCTTCCATAAGCACCAACTCTCCTCTTAGCTTCGATGCACCGGGGAAACCGCTCAAATAATACGGTATAAATTTTCTGCAAAACTTTATTCCTACAAGTTCTCCTCTTAACTCCATTTCTCTTAGAATATGTTTCTTTAAAATCTCAATTTTTTCTTCAAGAGTTGGGGCAGGTAATTTTACACCCTCATTAATATATTTTTCCACTCTGTAAAGCAACGAAGCATCACCCAGCGCACCGCGCCCGATAGCAACTCCGTCAGCACAGGAATCCTCAAGGCACTGTGCAGCAGTTTCCGGCGAGACAACATCTCCGTTTGCAAAAACCGGAATATCCACATTGCGTTTTAACTCCGCAATTCTTTTCCAATCGGCTTTTCCTCCGTACATTTGCGCACGCGTTCGGCCGTGAATTGTAATAAAATCAGCCCCTGCTTCCTGCATTTTCTGCCCAAACTCAACAAAGTTTAATTCTTCATAAGTATAGCCTAAACGGAATTTAACACTTAAAGGTATGGAAATTACGGCTTTCGTTGTCTTTACAATTTCAGCAGCTAAGTCCGAATTACGCATAAGTGCACAACCGTCAGTACCCTTTACCACTTTGTTAACCGGGCATCCCATATTTATATCAATCATATCCGCATACTTTTCAAGGTATTTTGCACAATTTGCAATCATCTGCGGCTTATGTCCGCTAAGCTGATATGATATAGGAGTATGGTTTTCATCCCTTTTAGTTATAACAGTATCTTTTACCTGTGTTAAAGCTTCCGAACTTATCATCTCCGTTGTTAAAAGACAAGTTGAAGAATATTCTCTAACAAGTGAACGTAAAACATAGTCCGTTATTCCTGCCATTGGGGCAAGCGAAACTCTGCTTGAAATTAATGCTCGTACTTTATTATTCATACTTTGTATCCTTAAATGTTTGAACGATTCCGTATTCAGACAAACATTACAGTACTAAATATACCTAACCGTTTTCTTTCCCCACAAAAGGTTTAAGTTCTTCAATTCTTGATTTTGCGTATTTCAAGTATTCATCATCTGTAGAGTAAACAGAGATAAATTTTTGGTAATACTTGAATGCCTCTTTATAATTACTCAACGTATCATAGTCTACAGCAAGCATATAATTTGCAATAGGGAAATCGTTAGAATATTTTAATACATTAAGGTAATCATTTATTGCAAGTTTTTGCTGCTTCTGCTCGTCGTATATCAAACCTCTGTAATAATAAGCATAAGCATTATTTGCATCTTTTTTAATAACTTCATTAAATTTAAGAAGGGCATTTTGATAATTATTTTTCTCAAATAAATCTATACCTTCATTAAGAATTGATAATGAGCCGTTTTGTTTAACATAGGTCAATAGGTTTTTAGCTTCAGAATTCGGATTTTTAGATACAGCCTTGTTTAAATACGTTTCCGCCAATGACCAATTCTGTTGTTCCGAATACAAATACCCGATATAATAAGGAATATCCGCGTTGTTTGGATTAATACTCTCGGCTTTCTTATAATATTCTATTGCGCTGTTATAATCTCCGAGTGCTTGATAAGAAGCTGCCGCACCTATCATTGAATCCTCTGTTGCAGGGTTAATTGTAAGGTACTGTTTTATAGCGTTCTGATAATCCTTGTTTTCATAGCTTGAAGATGCCGCCGCAAGTTTCGTCGAAACCGAATCTTTT
>CALUSF010000102.1 GCA_944323325.1 Candidatus Gastranaerophilales bacterium | reverse complement strand
CAAAAGCTTTTTGGGCGGGCAGAAAAGGTGTAAGCATTTTTCAGCCGTTGTGGGACTTTTTAAGACTTATGAAAAAAGATTCCGTCATAAGCGAAACAACGTCTTGGGTATTTAAATTTGCTCCCGTAGCCGGTTTTGCGGCAATTATATTTGCTGCACTTTTTGTACCGATAATAAAGGGACAGCCGGTTATTAATGTTCCGTTTGCGTTTGTAATCTTTTCTTACGTTCTCGGTTTCGGTAAATTCTTCTCATTGATAGCCGCTCTTGATACCGGCAGCAGTTTTGAAGGGATGGGAGCTTCGCGCGAAGCTTGTTTTTCAACAATTGTTGAACCGGCATTTTTTATTTGTTTGGCTTCAATCGCAGCATTAAGTCAGAATTATACATTTGAAAGTTTTAAAACAATTATTCAAAATGCGGGCGGTTATGGAGTTTTAATAATAGCACTTGCGGTAATAACATTATTTATAATGCTTCTTATCGAATGCTGCAGAGTTCCTGTTGATGACCCTACAACGCATTTAGAGTTAACGATGATTCATGAAGTAATGATTTTGGATAATTCAGGCGTTGATTTGGGGCTTATTACCTGGGGCGCCGGAATAAAAATGTTCTTATTCTCAGCTTTGATTGCAAACCTTGTAATTCCGTCTTCTTTCGGCGGTTGGGAATCTTTGATAGCATTTTTGGCTGCGGTATTTGTTATCGCGATAATTATCGGTACGGTGGAAGCTTCTATGGCAAGATTCAGAATGACACACGTATTTGAATTTATATTTATTATGTCAATTACGGCGTTAATTATTCTTGCACTCGCTACATACAGAATTTACGGGGGGTAAACGCGGGTAAAGGGGTGTAAATGAATGTTGAAGGCTCTGCCTCCGGTTCCTGAAACAAGACTTATAAGGGACAAAAATTTCCGAATCACAAAAACAATAAAAGGAAAAAACGAGTTATGGAAAATATTTTTATTATTTTATTAGGTTTATCAATGATATACATTGCGGCAACGAGCCGTTTAGCAGCGCATGTTAATATGCTTATTGTGCAAGGCTGGCTTTTGTTTTTCGTATGTTTAACTGGTTTTGTAAAAGAGCCTTGGTTTAACTGGTCAATGATTTCCGGGACTGAATCTATTGCCGCAAATATTCCGCATATTACGGGCCTTTTGTTTGTAGTCATTGAAACACTGATTGTAAAAGCTTTTGTTATACCTCTGTTTTTGAAAAAAGTTGTCAAAAGAACTAACTCTCACAGAGATACGGAAGCAAACATACCGCATTTTTACTGTCTTTTTATTTCAAGCGTAATTTTGTTTGCGGGATTTTTGGTTGCGAATATTGATGCCCCGCAATTTAAATTAATTGATTCCATGTATTTTGGTGTTTCAATTTCAATTATTATTACAAGTTTATGGCTGATAACGATTAAACACAAAGTTCTTTCTAATGTTATCGGCTTTATTACAATGGAAAACGGAATATTCTTACTTTCGCTTTCCGTAGCAAAAGAAATGCCTATTATCGTAAATTTGGGTGTTTTACTTGATATATTTATCGCCGTATTCATTCTCGGAATGCTTGTTAACGAAATCAACAATGAATTTGACGATATGGAAGTTTCACAATTATCAGATTTAAAGGATTACGAGTACAATGATTAATTTAATTTTACTTTTTCCGCTTTTAGCGTGTCTTATACTGTTTGTTTTTAAGTTCAAATTCTTGAATAATTTGATGATAAATTTATATGCTGCGATACATTTTACCGTATCATTGGCGCTGTGTTTCCACAAGGACTTTTTGCCGATGTGGACACCGTCAAAATTTTTTGCGGCAGATGATACAAACATAATATTTTTAATGGTTATGTCAATCGTATTTCTTGCAGTTGCCGTCTATAATAACGGTTACATCAAGAATAATGAAGATTTAACACGAAAAATAAGGCATTATACTTATATGGTTCTGTTTTTCGTATTTTCGATGACCGGTGCAATTTTAAGCAGCAACTTGGGTATAACCTGGGTATTTATTGAAGGTACGACTTTAGCAAGCGCATATCTTATTTATTTTCATAAAACCAAACATTCAATCGAAGCTGCATGGAAATACGTATTTATATGTTCAATAGGTATCGCACTCGCTTTTGTGGGAATTATACTTCTTACAATTGCAACGGGAAATGTCAATACTCTGTTTTACAGTGAATTATACAACAATGCGGCTTCATTTAATCCGTTCTGGTTAAAGCTCTCGTTTGTATTTATTCTTTTCGGTATAGGTACAAAAATGGGGCTTGCACCGGTGCATTTCTGGCTTCCGGATGCACACTCCGAAGCTCCGTCACCGATTTCGGCTCTGCTTTCCGCAACGTTATTGAATTCGGCATTTTTGATGATTTTAAATGTATTTAGAATTCTCGTACTTGCGGGATGTGACGGTTACGCGAGAATAATGCTTTTAACAATGGGTTTTTTATCACTGTTTATAACGGCAGTGTTTGTATATCACATAAACAACTATAAACGTATGCTTGCATACTCGTCAATTGAAAATATGGGAATACTGGCAATAGGTACCGCGCTCGGCGGTATAGGGGTGCTTGCTGCAATGATTCATTTAGTCGGACATTCGTTGATTAAAGCTTCATTCTTCCTGACTGCCGGAAACATCCTTGAAAGATACGGAACTAAAAAGGTTAAATCAATAACGGGTTTAATTAAAACAGACAGAAAAACCGGCTGGTTATGGGTTTTATCTTTTGTCGGAATTGCGGCATTTCCGCCTTCAGTTTTATTTATTAGTGAATTTTTGATGATAAAATCAATGTTTATGGAAGGTAAATTTATTCTTGCCGGACTATTTTTCCTTCTTTTAACAATTGTTATTTACGGTTTGGGGAAAGCTGTTATCAGAATGACATTCTCTAAGCAGGAAGAAAGAGAAGAAAATGTCTCTCAAAATGTTGTATTCGGTTGGAATATGTATATACCGCAAGTTGTATTGCTGTTTTTGGCATTTCTTATCGGTATATATATGCCGATTGGGTTTACACAATCTCTGCTTGCTGCAGTGGCGGGTTTTTAGGGTGATCTATAGCCGGCCGATTACAATCTTGATATTAGTTTTGAAAAAAAATTTAAGAAGAAGGTATTTATGAATTGGGTAATTACAGAAAATAATAAAAAAATAAACGCATTGGACATTCCGACAATATCAACGGAAGAAATCCGCTCTGATATTGAAAAAATGAAAACCAGAGTTGTTGGATTCTTTGGAAAGCAGGAGTTTGATAACGTAAGATTATATGTAATTGCGGCTGACGACAAAGTTGGAAAGCTATATATAACTTCATCTTTATTTACTCCGGAAGTTAAGTCGTACGAATCGTTAACACAAACAATTCCTGCATTACATATATTTGAAAGAGAATTTTATGAGGAATTCGGTATTGAACCGCTGAACCATCCCTGGCTGAAACCTGTGCGTAACAATCAGGATGCGTATCCTTTCTTTGAAATGAAAGGAGAAGATATCCATCAAGTTGCAGTAGGGCCGATTCATGCGGGAGTAATTGAGCCGGGGCATTTCAGATTTATGTGTCAGGGTGAAAAGGTTTATGATTTGGAAATAATGCTCGGTTATCAGCACAGAGGTGTTGAAGAGTTGTTTTTGAAAAATAAAAAATATAACAACAGATTGGCTGAATCTGTTTGCGGAGATATGGTAATCGGATATAATATGGCGTATTCTCAAGCAATGGAAGCTTTATCCGACACTCAAATTTCATCAAAGGCACAAATTATAAGAAGAATTGCATTAGAGATGGAAAGAATTGCAATTCATATAGGTGATATGGGTGCAATAGCCGGAGATATGGCTTATCTGATGGGTGCTTCAATATTCGGAATAACGAGAACTCTTGTTATAAATACTATGCTTGAAATCTCCGGAAGCCGTTTTGGCAGAGGATTAATTGATGTAGGCGGTGTTAATTTTGATATTGATAAAAAAATGTCGGAAAAAATTATAAATATGCTTAATGATGTTGCAAAAACAGTAGACAGGACGACAAATGTTATGCTTAAAACTCCGTCTTGTATTTCGAGAATGGAGAGAACCGGTGTAGTAAATCAGGAAACGGCAAAAGCAATAGGTGCGGTTGGTATGGCAGCACGTTCTTCCGGTGTTGATATAGATATAAGATTTGATTTCAATGACAAATGGTACACTTCTCTCGATGTTGTAAAACCGTTCAGAGCAACCGGTGATGTTCATTCAAGATTTAAGTTGAGATATAAAGAGATTAAACAGTCTATACAAATTGTTAAAAAACTGCTTGCAAAACTTGAAGAGTATGAAAATGAGCCTGTAAAAGTTACTCCTAATACATCTCTGACACCAAATTCTTTGGTTGTTTCAATGACGGAAGGATGGCGCGGAGAAGTTATACATGTTGCAATTACCGGCTCGGACGGTCAGCTCGTACGGTATAAAATTAAGGATCCGTCATTTAATAACTGGTACGCTCTTGCAATGGCGGTACGTAATAACGGTGTTTCCGATTTCCCGCTTTGCAACAAGAGCTTTAATCTTTCTTACTGCGGGAATGATTTATAAAAGCAGAAAAAGACTACAATTCAAAAATCTATAACCTAAATAAAGGCAGAATTAGAGGTAAAAAATGTTAACAGATACAATTAAATTAAAATATTTTCAAGGTAAACAATACATTCCGGATATTCAGAATGCTCCGATGCGTTCGCAGTTTAGAGGCTTTCCGCTTCTAAAAAAATGTGACGAATGTTTAGTTGACGAGTCAGTTTGTCCGACAGGTGCATTAAAGGCTGATCCGCTTTCAATTGATTTGGGTAAGTGTACTCTTTGCGGAAACTGTAAGTGTGATGCAATACAGTTTACTAATTATTACAAATTGTCTTCAACTGACAGAGAAAGATTAGTGATAACGGAGAATATGACTCCCGATGATTTTGAGAAAGCGGCAATACAGGCAAGAAAGGAAATCAGGAGAGTATTTTCAAAATCTCTGAAATTGAGACAAGTATCTGCTGCGGGTTGTAACGGGTGCGAAATGGAATTGAATGCCTGCTCTAACTGCAACTTTGATATGGGAAGATTCGGTATCGATTTTGTTGCGTCTCCGCGCCACGCTGACGGTCTTGTAATAACAGGTCCGGTTTCTGAAAATATGGCATATGCGCTTGAAGATTGTTATAAATCGACACCTAATCCGAAAATCGTAATTTTGGCGGGTGCTTGTGCTATATCCGGCGGAGTTTTTCAAAATTCAACAAAACTTAATCGCGAATTTTTAGATAAGTATCCGATAGATTTATATATACCGGGATGTCCCGTTCATCCTCTGACATTTATAAACGGAGTTTTGGATTTCATTTCAAAAAAATAATTTTGTGCTGACAAACTGACGTTACTTAAATTTGGTTAATGAGTTTGTAGAAAATATATGTTTTTCTTGCAAACTCTTGGGAACGGGTTCAAGGGTAAGAGATTTTGCTGAAAGTATACACTGCAAACATGAAAGTAAAGTTAAAAGAGTTGTCTCCTATTTCGCATACGACCTGACGTTCACACACTTAAGGTCGTATTTGAAATGCGGATTGTCGGCAGAGTGCGAAGTGCTTTTACGAAGCAAAATACGCAGACACGTTTAACGCCGACGACCAAGTTAGTTAACAAAACAGCGGGAGTTGCTACGCAACTCCCGCTAATGCATGTCATTTTTCGACTTTTTTATCCCCTAATTGTAACAATAGTGTTACAATTAAGCAATTTTTAAGCTTATTTAGTTTTAGTATATACTGTGTAGTCGATATTGTATGAAAGGAAATACTTATGGAACCCGTAAACAATGTAGGAATGACAAATTATCCTGTAACACTTCCCCAGTCACAAACTCAAGCTTATGATGACTACTCGTCCATGCCTATGGTCTATGATCCGGTTGCGGAAGAGAAAAAAGAATCAGCTTCAAGCGGGAAAGGTTTGATGGCTTTAGGAACTTTAGCTTTAGCGGGTTTGGCAGTGTATGGCGGGTTCAGATGGGGTAAATCCAAGGCTGCTAAGGATGTTGTAAAAGAGGCTCCGGAAGAAATTGCAAAACTTAGGGAAGAACTTGCAAAAGTTCAAAAAAATAATGATGAAGCTTATAAAATTGCGGAAGAAAAACCTTCTTTTTGGAATCTCGGGCTGAAGAAAAGATGTGACCGCATT
>CALUSF010000101.1 GCA_944323325.1 Candidatus Gastranaerophilales bacterium | reverse complement strand
GTAAGCTTTTCGGTTTTGTTTGATGATTTAAATGTTGATAATGTATACATCTCAACCTTGACGGAAGGACGCGGATTTGTAGAATGCGCTCACGGAAAACTGCCGGTTCCGGTGCCTGCAGTATGCGCAATTACATCAAAATACAAGCTTCCGCTGAGAATTACCGATAATGAAGGAGAAATGGTTACTCCGACCGGAGCTGCAATTGCAGCGGCTCTGTATGCGGGTAAGGATTTACCGGAAGAATTTGTTATTGAAAAAATCGGATATGGCGCAGGAAAAAGACCTTATGCCAATCCGATTTTAAGAGCTATGTTAATAAAAAAGAAAGGAAAATAATTATGCATTTAGGAAACGGTATTATATGTCCGGTAACCGGAATTCCGATGATTGCTTTAGCTTTGGGAACCGCTGTTTACGCTTTTAAACAGGCAAAAAAAGATTTTTCAAAAGATAAAATTTTGCCTGCAGTCGCTTTGACCGGGCTTGTATTCGGTTTGCAAATGATAAATTTTGCAATTCCCTCAACTGGTTCAAGCGGGCACATTATAGGGGCAATACTTCTTGCGGCACTTTTAGGTCCGTATGTGGGCTTTTTGTCAATGTGTTTAATTATTTTAACTCAGGCTTTGTTCTTTGCAGACGGCGGAATTCTTGCTCTCGGATGCAATATATTCAATATGGGAATAGTCGCGTGCTTTATTGCGTATCCGTTTATATATAAACCTTTCGCAGCAAAAAACAGAGTATTTACCGGCGCTTTGCTCGCTTCCGTTGCGGCATTGCAGCTGGGTGCTTTGAGTGCCGTTTTTGAGAGTACGGGTTCTGTATCCGGTAATATTTGGAACTTTATGGGACTTATGCAAGGCATACATCTTCCTATCGGAATGGTAGAAGGTATCGTAACCGGAGCTGTGATTGTCACTTCTAAATTTGTTGATTCAAGAAAAATGACCGCTGTGTTTGGGACATTAGCCGTAATTCTTGCAGGTGTAGTATCTTCTTACGCTTCACAAAAGCCTGACGGGCTTGAATGGTCATTGTTAAATATTTCGGATTCGGTTACCGCACAAACCCAATCAATATTTTTTGCGTTATCAGAGTCGGTTCAGGCTAAAACTGCCGTACTTGTTAATGCTCCCTCTGTTTTGGCAAATCTTGCCGGACTTGTTATTGTCGGGGTGCTGATGTACGCTCTATGTATGCTGCTTTTTAATACACGGGTTAACAGTAATGCGGAATAAGTTCAATGATTTAAAAAATTATCTGTCAGAAATCGAAAAGCAAGGTTTATACCTTGCTTTTTCGGGCGGAATTGACAGTACGCTTTTACTTTATTTATGCAAGGATTTAAAAGTCACGGCTGTTACTCTGAAATCTGTGTTTCAACCCGAAGCCGAAATAAATGAAGCTCAAAGAATTTGCAGAAATTACAATATAGAACATATTGTAATTGAGTATTTCCCTCTTGAAAATGAGGTTCTGGTAAATAATCCAAAAGACAGATGTTATCATTGCAAAAAAATATTTTTTTCCAAGCTGAAAGAAATCGCAAAAGGGAATGTTGTTATAGACGGAACTAATTTTGATGATACAAAAACATATCGTCCGGGATTGAGGGCGCTTAAAGAGTTGGGGATTATATCTCCGTTTGTAAAATTTCAAATTACCAAAGAAGAAATACGAAATTATGCCAAAGAATGCGGAATTGAAATTTTTGATAAACCTTCGTCTCCTTGTCTTGCAACAAGATTTCCTTATAGTGAAACTTTAACCCTTGAAAAACTTAAAATGGCGGAAAAAGCCGAGAGTATAATAAAGGCGGCAGGATTTGAAGCAAACAGGTTCAGGATTCATAATGATATTGCAAGAATAGAAATTCCTATCAGAGATTTTGGGGCTTTTGTGAAAAAATCCGATTTAATTGAAGAGCTTAAAAAGTGTGGTGATTTTAAATATATTACACTAGATTTAGAAGATTTGCCAAGCGGAAGTATCAATAAATAATTGTTGAAAAAATTTAATTCTGATACAATACAAAAAACTATCTGAAAGGTTTTAAGTATGAAAAAGTTTTTTTTATTATTAATTATGTCAGCTATAATTCAGCCGGTTTTGGCCGGACTTCATGAAGAACGGATGATTCAACAAAAAGTTGATAATATAGGAACAAGAATCTTAAATTGTAATAAGATTCAAAAACGTATAGTATTTGCGTACAATCAAAAAGCAAAAGACACTTGGCGCAATCGGAATAAAACACTGACGAGCCGCCAAATTATTGTGTTTGATGAACTTTATAAATCAACACAAACGGATGATGAAGTGGCTGCAATGCTTGCGCGCGAAATTGCAACAGTTATGAAGTCGTATAGCGGGATGTGGGGAGGATGGATTGATTCTGCCCAGGTTGCATTGAGTTCAAAGAAATTTGAAACGGTCGCCGATAAAAGAGCCGTTGACTATATGGTAAATGCGGGATACAACCCTCTTGCGCTTATTGTATATATTAATAAAACCTGCCCGCAAAGACATCAGGACGTTATTGCGCGTCATAATCTGACATCAAAAAGGCTTGCACGAATATACGAATACATAACGTATAAATATCCGGAATATCTGCACGATAACGAATATACTAACAACGAACATTATCAAAATTTTCTTTTAACTTCTGTTGATAACCGCAGGAAGTTAGAAGAAAAAATAAGAACAAAATCAACTGATGAGGTTGATTATGAATAGGTTGATTATTTTATTCGCTTTATATTTATTGATGTCTGCCGCTGTCAGGGCTGAAACACTCCCTTACAATTATTATGATACAACGTCAATACCGATATATCTTTCTATAACAGAACTTTTAACAACAAAACATCCCGTAAACGAAGGACAATTTGTTGACTTTAGAGTTGTTAAGGATGTAAAGTACAAAAATAAAATTATTTTAAAATCCGGAACAATAGTACCGGGCAGAGTGGAAACTATTATAACAAGCGGAATGAACGGATTTCCCGCAGAAATTATCGTAGATGATTTTCAAATTCCGAATATAGATTCTTCAAAACTTGTGTGTACATACTATAAAAAAGGACAAAATCGCTGCCTGTGGGTATATCCGCTAAAATGGGCATTAACAATAATACCGTTTGTCGGCTCGCTAACAAACTTTATAAAAGGCGGGCACGCAAAAATTAAACCGAGTGATATTGTAACAATATATTATTATCCAAACTGGTAAATAATATCATGCGATTCGTAATTTGAAGGGTTGATTTTTTGTTTTCAGCGTAAGATAATATAAACGGAGATAGCAAGATTCCCGAAAATTTAAAGAGTTGTTTGATGAATTAATATCGCGGGATGGAGCAGTCTGGTAGCTCGTTGGGCTCATAACCCAAAGGTCGTTGGTTCAAATCCAGCTCCCGCAACCATTTGATATAAGTGACTTTTAGAGGTTTTCTAAAAGTCACTTTTTTAGTTTTTGCAACACTTTTCACTATGTATTGAAGTGAGTGTTTTGCGTAGGGCAGATGGTGCGATTATTTCGGGCAATCGGCTTGTGTAGCGGATTTTAGGGGTAGGAAATAATCAAACCATGTGTTCTTTTACAGCACCCTGATTGTCTTGATGTACAACAATAAATCTGGAATCTTTTTTCTTATACTCTTCAAGAATATTGTTTGATAAATCCGTTGAACCGTCATCAACGCAAATAATTTCATAATCTCCAAAAGTTTGATTTAATATACTATCCAAACATTCTTGTAAATACTTTTCAACATTATATACAGGTATTATTATTGAAATCTTTATCATTTAATTATTTCTTTCTATAATCGCTGCTGTTTGAACTCCGGTTAAATTCATCTTAGATATTAAATCTTTAGAAATTAAATCTCTAGTATTAACAACCGTTACTTTACCATATTGTGAAAATCTCTCATATATATCACGCCCGTATTTTCTAACATGATCAGACTGACCGTAATATTTCAAACAATCTTCAGGTGTTACAATTGATGCATCCTCAAAGGTATATTCCATTTCAGAATAGTAAGGCGCTGTCAGTATCATTTTGCCATCAGGTTTCAAGACTCGCAATAACTCTTTGAAAAATAATTTTTCATTTTTAATATGCTCAACAACATGATTACTTATAATATAATCAAATGTATTATCTGCAAATTTTAAATTTAATACGTCCATTTTCAAACAATTTTTTACATAAGAATATTTTTCCGGAAATAAATCTATTGATGTATAATCAACATTTTTACTGGAAATAAATAAGTTATATATACTTTTTTCTGGAGCTGTATGCAGAATCTTTATTTTTTTATTTCCATCACTTAAAATATATTTTTGATAAACATAATATAAAAAACGATGCCTTTCTAATGTATCACACTTAGGGCATTTTATATTATAACGTACAGGGTTTCCGAAATTAATAAAAAAATCAAAGTTATCACAGTACGGGCAGTAATATTTTACAGAATATTTTTCATCATAGAGTTGAAAAATATTATCATATAACTTTATTGATGGATATTTTTTTTCAAAATCCAATTTCAGCGATGAATACCTTTTTCTGTTTTCAGAATAAACAGAAAATACAACTATATCAGGATTAATTGTATTCAAGACTTCCGGTGAGATTATTTTATATCCGTACAAATCAGTGTTTTGTTTTTTAATATCTACATCTACTATACCTGTGACATTCTGAAAACTGTAATTTTCTAATACTTCACTTAAAAAATTACTACACCCCCAAAATACTATTTGTTTATCTTTTATATTATTAATGCAATCTGCAAAATAATTTTTTAAATCAATAACCGACATTTACTCTCCTTCTCACAATCATTATATCATAATAATTTATTCCCACTTTATCCCGACAATTGATTTGAATTGGTTTACAAAAGCGTCAAAGGGAATATTCGTTTTGTAATTAGTACGTTTATTCAATACCTTTACCATTTCTGTTTTATTATTTACATTTAATATTGAAAGACAATGCCACTTATCAATTCCCTTGACCTTTTTATTCCCGGTCACGGCAACAAAACTATAATCTTTTGAATCTTTATTTCCCAGCTCCTTCAATAAGGATAACACCTCATCTTTATGCCCTTTTAAATTCAACTTCAAATCACTTTCACCTATACCCAAAGGGGCTTTTCCTGTAAACCATTTAAAAGCATTTGAAGGTTTGTTATATTCACAAGCCCGGTTCTTAATCAAAGGAAACATATACAGCCTTGATAACAAGGGTTTCATAAAAGGATGCTGTTTTACCATTTTTCTTATTGCAATATTCATCCCTAAGCTTAACTTTGAATTAGAATAATTAAAACTGGAAAGCCCGAATGAGTTGTCAGAATATTCTTTATATAAATCAAAATCAGCCCCCATATAATCTTTCAGCAACGCTTTATATGTTTTATTCTTTCCGTCAATATTCAACGTAATTTTATATGCCGGATCCATTTGGGCATCTTTTTGTATTTTTATACGTTTCTTTAAAATATCTCTTCCTTTTTCTGAGTTCCAAAGAGAATAACGGGTTGCTTCATCAAAACAGTTTGCAATAACCTGTATATCATTCTTCGCGCATATACAAAAATTGAAAGAACTAAACTTAATCCGTTCAATGTCAAGGAGCGGAAATTGTTTAGATAATGCTCCAATAGAGAGTTTCTTCGGACATTTGAAAGACGAAATGGATTACAAAGATTGTAAATCACTAGAAGAAATACGTGACAAAATAGATGAATACATTTATTATTACAATAATGGAAGATATCAATGGGGGTTGAACAAAATGACACCTTGTGAATTTAGGAAATATTTAAATGCGTCCTACTGATTGATTACGTTTTAGAGGGTACAATTCATTCTACCCCAACACAAAGTGTCCCAAAATAATCAAACCAAGTGTTCTTTTACAGTTCGGTTGAGTATACTTTAAGTATGCCCAACCTACAGACTAATGAACTTCCAACATCTTTGAATAAGCTTTCTTAATTTGTTCACTAGATAAAACTCTTTTTGTTTTTTTAAGCTTGATTTCGCCAGAAGCAAGTTTTTGTTGGAAGGTCTTTTTATAGCTTTCAAATGGATCTTCTAGTGAATGTTCTGTTTCAAAAATTTGTCCAAAATTTTTAAGAGACATCTCTTTTTTAGGAACTCTTATTTTAACTTGCCCAGAAAAAGAATTTTGTCTCGCAGCTATGCTACCTTGTTGATTGCTTGATATAGAAAGTATTCTCATTTAAAACTCCTATTAATACTCTCGTAATAGC
>CALUSF010000100.1 GCA_944323325.1 Candidatus Gastranaerophilales bacterium | reverse complement strand
TTCAGCATGACAATAAAATGTCATCCTGAAAGTAATGATGTTTCGGTAATCAAAGATTACCAAAACCTACAGGCTGTATATATTACGTAATTCTAAAGTCGGGGTGTCGGTTGGGCATACTTGCCCAACAATGACCAAGTTGGTAAGATGCTGAAACGAGTTCAGCATGACAATAAAATGTCATCCCTGTATATATTACATAATTCTAAAGTCGGGATGTCGGTTGGGCATACTTGCCCAACAATGACAATATTGCTCCTTCCACTTACGGGAAAGGCCTGAATGGGGCAAACATCAAACGTTAAAAATCTTCTTTTTTCTCTATTTTAATTTTTACTATACGCGTAGAATCAGTTTTTGATATACAGTATTTAAAATACTCATCTTCTATGGTATCATTTTCTTTTGCAATTCTGCCAAAATTCTTAGTAAAGTACCCCCCGATTGTCGTAACATCTTCATCAGATAATACTATATTAAACAATTCACAGAATTCATCCATTCTCATTTTACCGCAGACTTCATAAGTTCTGTCGCCGGTTTGTCTTATATCGGCTTCCTCTTCATCAAATTCGTCCTGCACTTCGCCCAAAATCTCTTCCATTACATCTTCATGGGTCACAAGTCCGCTTGTTCCCCCAAACTCGTCAATCACGACCGCAATTTGAGTTTTCTTTTTCTGAAACTCAATAGCCAGATTATCAATAGGCATTGTTTCCGGCACAAACAGCAGCTCTCTTATTAATGACGAAACCGGCTTATTTTTATTTTTTACAATTAACGGATAAATGTCTTTTATATGAATAAATCCCGCGATATGATCTAAATCACCATCATATACCGGATAGCGAGTATATTGATTTTCAATAATTATATTATTAATTTCTTCAGGTGAAGCGTTTATCGGAATACAAACCATATCCGTCCTTGGTATCATAACCTGTGAAACCGTTAAATCAGAAAACTTGAAAACATTCTGAAGAATTTCAGCCTCTTTTTTATTGAGTACACCACCCCTGTAACTCGCATCAATAAGCATATTCAACTCTTCGGTTGTATGTACCAGATGACGGGAATTCGCAGGTTCAATCCCGCAAATTTTCAACAGGAAATTACCGAGTCCGTTAAGAACATAAATCATCGGAGCAAAAATCTTTGCAATAACAAACATCGGCTTTGCAACCCAAAGACTTGTCTTTTCCGGAAATTGAAGCGCTATAGATTTGGGCATTAACTCCCCAATCACAACATGAAAAACCGTAATAAGTACAAATGCGACCGTTACTGATACCGTATGAGTTGCAGCCGCATCCAGCTTTGACGGAAGGAATGAAAATATCGGATGTATTAAAACTGCAATTGTAGACTCTCCGACCCATCCTAAACCCAGACTTGCAATTGTTATACCCAGCTGCACCGCAGCAATATACTTGTCAATATTCTTTACGGCATCAAGTGCAAGCTTTGCATCAAAATTTCCTTCATCAGAAAGCTGTTGTATTCTGGTTTTTCTTACCCCTACAAATGCAAACTCTGCCGCTACAAAAAAACCGTTTAGAAATAATAAAAATATTATCAATACCAAATTAAACAAAATCATTTTTCTATAATATTATAATTTTCCGTAAAAATCAAAATATTAAAGCAAAATAGTATAAGTATACGAGACTCTAAAGTCCGTATTCAGGTCTGGCGGAATTTGATTGAACAATTTCATAATATTCGTTCTTATCAATATTAACGCCCATCTTTTTTGTATCTATTGAAAACTTTTTTTTCTTCTTTCGCAGCTTATTGTTGTTATCTGATGATTTCATTATTTTCCCCGACTTGAACAATAGTTGGTTTATGATTTTTAATCTCTTCATTAGTCAGCTGCGCGTATGTTACTATAATAATTTTATCACCGGGCTGCGCTTTTCTTGCAGCGGCACCGTTTAAACAAAAACACTTTGAGCCTCTTTTACCTTTTATCGCATAAGTTTGAAATCGCTCGCCGTTATTTATATTCAGAATTTCGACCTTTTCCCATTCCAGAATACCCGCAAGCTCCAAAAACTCTTCATCTATAGTAATAGAGCCGACATAATTTAAATTTGCGTCAGTTACTGTGGCCCTGTGTATTTTTGAATTTAAAAATTGTCTTAACATATCTGCCTCTTTTATGAATATTATCACACAAAAAAAAATAAACAGAATATATTATATAACAGGAGAATGACATTTTTGGTATGACAGTGAAAAATACTGTTAAAAGGAGGTCGCATGATTGATTTATATATTTTGGAAACCTGCCCGTATTGCAAAAAGGTTATGAATTTTCTTGATGAAAAGGGAGTTAAATATAACAAAGTTGATATAACAGATAAAGCGTCCGAAGAAGCTCTTATCCAGATGGGCGGGAAAAGACAGGTGCCTTTTCTCGTTGATAATGACAGAAATATTCAAATGTACGAATCGGATGACATTATTGAATATTTAAAAACTATCATATAAGTTAAACAAGTGCGGAAGGGGGCAATACAGCATCCCCCTATCCCTCTTTCCAAGTGGTACCGTAATTCACATCAACGATAAGAGGAACTTTAAGCGGCTGATTTAATTCCATGCACTTGATAACAAGAGCTTTTAAAGGTTCAAGTTCCGATTTGGGAAGCTCAAAAATCAATTCATCGTGCACCTGCATAATCATTTTTGCTTCAAATTTGTTTGTCTCAAGTTCTTTATCCACTTCTATCATAGCCATTTTAATCAAATCCGCAGCGGTACCTTGAAGCGGCTGATTTATCGCAGCTCTTTGGGCAAACTCCCGTATTTGGTAATTTGAACTTGCAAGCTCCGACGCCAAATACCTTTTTCGTCCGAATATTGTCTCTACGTATCCGTGCTTGTTAACAAAATCAATCTCACGATTCATATACTCTTTAACACCCGGATAGGTTTCAAAATATTTGTCGATAAATTCTTGAGCTTCCGCATTTGAAATGCCCAAATTTTTCGCAAGCCCGTATTTTGACTGTCCGTATACAATTCCGAAATTAACAGCCTTCGCCCTACGTCTCATCTCTTTTGTAACATCATTTAAGCCGACGCCGAATACTTTAGCCGCAGTCATTGTATGAATATCTTCGCCGGAAGTAAATGCGTGTATCAGATGTTCATCACCTGAAACATGAGCCAATAATCTTAATTCTATTTGAGAATAATCCGCAGAAAGAATTAAAGAATTTTCTTTATCCATCGCGCAAAAAGCAGAACGAATTTTATTACCTTCTTCTGTACGAATCGGAATATTCTGTAAATTCGGATTGGAAGAAGAAAGCCTTCCGGTTACGGTAAGAGCCTGATTATAAGTAGTATGAATTCTGCCGTCGCGTTTACTTATAAGAGTCGGAAGAACATCCGTATATGTTGATTTAAGCTTTGAGAACTTTCTGTGCTGTAATATGTAGTCGCAAATTTCGTATTCCTGAGCAAGTTCTTCCAAAACATCCGCACTTGTTGAGCGAGATTTCTTCTTTTTTGTTTTTAAACCTAGTTTATCAAAAAGAATTTCGGCAACTTGTTTAGGAGAGTTTATATTAAACGGCTCTCCCGCAAGCTGGTAGATTAAATCCTCAAGTTCCGCAAGTTTGTCCGTCATATAAGAAGAAAGCTCCTTCAGATACTCACAGTCTATCGCGACTCCTGTATGTTCCATTTTTGCCAGAACTATTGTCAACGGAAGCTCTATTTCATTAACAAGCCTTTGTTCCTTTTCATCAAGATGGGTCTGCCAGTAATCATAAAGCCGGAATATTGTATTAGCTTCATCACAGAAATATTTTTCACCGCCGGTATTCTCAGTCATTATATGGCTTAAAAAATCCAATGCCTGAGCTTCCAAAGTATGTTTTCTGTTAGGATCTTTTACATAACTTGCCAAAAGCACGTCATAATCCAAACCTTTCGGCAAAATACCGTTGTTCAACAACAGATGATAATCGGATTTTGCATCATAGCCAATCTTTTTTATTTCAGGATTTTCAATAACCGGCATTAAAAACTGTACATCATTTTCTTTAAAATAATAATTATTACCGTTTGAAACCGACACTCCGGCTATCATTCCATCTTTTGAATACCATTTTACGGCAATGCGTTTGGATGCCGCTATATCATCCATAATTTTATCTTTATTGGTATTATCTACGATTTGAAACTCAAGTTCTTTATCCTGAACAGAGTCTTTTATTGCCTGCGAAAACAAATTCTGTTGAACACCCTCATTTTTAACGGGTGCAAACAAACTTAAGTTATCAGCTTTTTGAGCGCCGTTATTATGCGCATCAAAAGAAGATAATATTTTATCAATATTTTTAATAAACGTATAAAACTGCATTTTCCTTAAAAATGCCGAAACTTTATCAATCTGCGGAAGAGTTACGGAAGCATTATCAATATTAAAATCCAAATCCACATCCCGTATAATAGTAGCCAAATCCTTTGACAGCAAAGCTATTTCCTTACCTTCGCAAATTTTTTGCCTGACAGCCTTTTCCGGAATATTATCGCAATCCGCCAAAACCTCTTCAAGACAACTATATCTGTTTAAAAGTTTCTGCGCGGTTTTTTCGCCGATACCTTTAATCCCGGGAATGTTATCCGATGTATCGCCCCTTAAGCCTTTATAATCCGTAACCTGATTCGGATAAACACCAAGTTTTTCATAAACTTTATTCCAATCATACTCGACAAGTTCTCCCTTGGAAGGAATCAGGACTTTTACACACCCGTCCTTATCAATCAATTGAAAACTGTCTTGATCGCCGGTTAATATAAGTATTCTATGCCCTTTTTCGCACGCAATTTTCGAAATCGTACCGATAACGTCATCCGCCTCAAAACCCTCTTTTGTAATTATCGGAATATCAAAAGCATCAAGCCCTTCAGTAATAACTCCGAGTTGGCTTCTTAATGTATCCGGCATAGCCTCTCTGTTTGCCTTGTATTCCTCAAACTTTTCCGTACGGAAAGTTCTGCGTCCTACATCAAATGCAACCGCAATGTAGTCAGGATGAATTTTATTAAGTAAATCAAAAATTGCTTTGAAAAAGCCGTACACTGCCCAGGTAGGCTGATTTTCCGAATTCTTCATCGCGGTTCTTTCCAGAGCAAAAAACTGGCGGTAAGCCAATGCGTGCCCGTCTATTAATATTAAAGTTTTTGGCATATAATACTCCCCATCTGATAAACTACATTATACCATAATTATGATATAATCAAAAAAAAAGAGGTGTGTATGCAAATAAATCGTAACCATGAAATTTTAGCGGAAATGATTGAACACTACAAAAAACTTAAAGAAGTTGATGCCATTGGTCTGGGCGGTTCATCAACCGCAAAAACCGCTGATAATAAGTCCGATTATGATATATATATTTACGGCAAATCGGAACCGCCGGTCGAAGAAAGGCGTAAAATTGCAGAACAATACGCCGGCAGAATAGAAATTGATAATCATTATTTTGAAACGGGTGATACTTTTACTTTGAAAGAAACAGGAAAACCCATAGATATAATGTACAGAAACCCGGATTTTATCGAAGGTAATATCAAATGGGTATGGGAAGGCTGCAATGCGTCTTTAGGCTACACAACCTGTTTCATTGATAATATACAAAAAACGGAAGTACTCTACGATAAAACCGGCTGGCTGAATAATATGAAAAAGCGGGTTGACACACCTTATCCGGAAAAACTTGCCGAAAATATTATAAAGAAGAACTTTGCATACCTTAAAGATGCAATGTTCTCATACCGTGATCAGATTGCATCAGCTGTGGAACGTAATGATTTTGTCAGTATTAATCACCGGTGCGCGGCATTTCTTGCAAGTTATTTTGATGTAATTTTTGCCAAAAATCGTATATTAAATCCCGGCGAAAAAAAACTGGTGCCTTTTGCGTTAAAAAACTGCAAACTTCTGCCTGACGGATTCGAAAATGATGTAAAAACTCTTTCTATAGGAGATATTTTAAAAAGATTACCAGCTGCTGACAGAATGGTGGAAAATTTAAGAAAAATTTTATAAACCGTCCGGAATTTCTCTAAAATTTATGCTATAATAAACTAAAATAAAGCAGCCGGATAATCGCGCCCGAAAGGGTGAGGAAAGTCCGTGCATCCGAGGACAGACCGCCGGAGAAACTCCGGGCAGCGTGAGCTGGCGGATTAGGACCACAGAAATGAGGGGTAAATATAAAAGTATCCTTGAGTATTTATTCCGGAACTGCCGATGGATTTTTAATCACAGGCGATGGTGCAACGGTGAGGTAAGAGCATCACCAGCGAGA
>CALUSF010000099.1 GCA_944323325.1 Candidatus Gastranaerophilales bacterium | reverse complement strand
GGTTACAACTCCAAAACTTACAGCAGGATTAAAAGTTGAAAAATTTTCTCTTTTAACACCGAGTAATGAGCAAATCCTCTCTGCCGATGACTTTCAGGTAAAAATGTCTTTGCTCCCTATTCTGGCGGGCAAAATAAGAATTGACGCAGTAAGCCTCAAAAATGCAGATGCGTATATTAAGATAAACAAAGACGGCTCCCTTGATCTGGTACAGTATTTCCCCGAACAAGAAACACAAACCGGAAAACAAACAGAATCTTCGGAAGACAAACCTGTATCCTTAACCTCTCTACCGCTCGGGATGAAACTTTCAAATCATCTGCCAAATATAAGTATTGACAAATACAAAATTATTCTTTCTGACGGGAAAAATAATTATACATTCAGCGGAGAAAAAACAGCCGTTACAGATTTTATATTAAACAAAAGTATTAAAATTACCGCGGCCGGTAATGCTGTATTCAAAGACAAAGAACTATTTAAATATAATTTTAAGGTCTTAAATAAAATTATGCCGGATGTTGAACTTAATGATTTGGTCTTTAATCCTGAAGATACAAAACAAGAAAAAAAAGAAATATCAGAACCCATTGATATTATAGGAATACTTGAAGGAATATATGACAGTAAATTGACCGCAGATGTAGATGGTGATTTAGTTATCAAAAAAGATGATATAAAAGGGTATACCGACCTTACTAATGTTTCTATTTTGTCGCTTCCCGCAAGTAATGCAAATATTAAATTCAACGGAGACGGCATAACCATTTTATCCAATATATATACCGCGCAAAATGAAGTTTCAAAAATTGAAGGCTTTATTAAAACCGGTAAAAAACCAAATATTAACATGAATTTTTCCTCCGATGCAGAGATTGCCAATATATTAAAAATAATCAAAGAAATTGCAGTAATATTTGATATTAAAGATTTGCAAACAATTAGCGCTAACGGCAAAATTGACGCTGATTTCAGCATCATATCGGATTTAAAAAAGGTAGAATCAAACGGTCACCTAAAAATTCCTGCAGCAAAACTATATTACGGTCTTTATAAAATAGGACTTGATAATATTAATACGGATATAAAACTGGACAATAACAATATAAACATTAACAATATCGGTTTTTCTGTTTTGAACCAGCCGTTTAAGATTACCGGAACGATAACAGAAAAAGCCGTATGCGATTTACACCTGACAGCGGACAAATTGGAACTTAAAGGGCTTCTTGTTGCTCTCGGGCAAGCCGGCTTATTAAAAGACAATCAAATAAATTCCGGTTCAATTTCTTTAAATGCAGATATAACCGGAAGTTTAAACAATTTAAACCCTGTTATAAACCTTCAAACAAATAATATTTATATAAAGAATCTTCCTTCCGCTACATCAGTTAAGATTCCAAACGCAAACATTGATATGAGCGGAGTATCACTCGAAGGGAAATTGACCTCTAATGAGATTAAAATATTAAACCCTGCCGTCAATATTAATATTCCAAACATCAGTGCAAATATAAACAAAAATGAGATTGCAATAAATCAAACGCCGGTTACAATAGACAAAATTAATACAACAATTTCCGGTAAAATTTCAGATTATCTTACGGAAAAAATCGGATTAAACTTTACGACTACAGGAGACATAAAATCAAATCTTCACGGTAATATAAATACAAGAAAGCAAACACTTGATTTAAATTACGTAACAACAGAAATTTCCCAAATTATAATTCCTACATTTGATAAATCCAAGATGATATTCAGCGGGAATATTATGATTACCGGCAGTTTGCTTAACCCTATAATAAAAGGCAATATAAATATTCCGTCAATAGATATACCGGAAATTCCGGTTTCTATGACAAACATGAATATACAACTTGCGGGAAATTTCCTGAACGGTTCCGGAAACGTACAAAAATTTAAATCCGGAGGAATTGAAGCAGAAAATTTAACAAGTGACTTTTCTTTAAAGGGCAATAATTTTTATCTTAACAACCTAAAAGGAAATTCTTTTGACGGTACTATTGGCGGGAATATTATATATAATATTTCTAACGCCGAAACAACTATTGATTTCAAAGGTGAAAACATGAATGCCCAAAAAGCAGCTCTTGGTGCCATAGGCATAAAAAATGCCTTAACCGGAACTTTGGGATTTGATACAAAACTTGTTTTAACAATTGGCGAATATAATGAAATGATGAAGTCATTAAAAGGAGATCTAAACTTTAATGTTAAAAACGGTTCTTTCGGAAATATAGGCCGGCTTGATAACCTGCTTTTGGCAAGCAATATTATAACAAACAGTATACTAAAAACAACAGTTACAACTCTCACGAACTCCTCTAAACTTTCCGATACCGCAAAATTTGATTATATAGAAGGTTCATTAAACTTTAGCGGAGGAAACGCAAATATAAAACAAATTAAAAGCGCGGGACAAGTTCTTGCTTACTATATTACAGGTAAATATAACCTTCTAAACGGAACTACAAATATAAATATACTCGGGCGCTTAGACTCAACAATCGTTGCTAAATTAGGTCCGATTGGAGAGCTCTCTGCGGATAAACTTCTTTCATACATTACAGGCTTAGATTCACTTACAACAAGCCTGGTAAAAAAAATGACAGAAAGCCCTAAAAACGAAAAAACAGAAGAAATTCCCGCACTTTCTAACGGAAGTACAAGCTACAAAGATTTCAAAGTGTCATTTAACGGAGGAATTGACAGCAGAAGTTCCGTAAAATCGTTTAAATGGCTTACGGAGGTTGATACAAGCGCCATTGAAACAAAATCTTTGAAAGAAACCGTAAAAGATATCCATGCTTCCGTAAATGAAGATGTATCAAATACAATTAAAAACGTAAAAGAGGCCGTTTCCGGCTCAAAAGAGCAGTGGAACACAGCAAAAGAACAACTTAAAAACAGCGCTGAAGAATTTAAAAACCTGTTTAATTTTAAAACTAATACCCAAAATGACGCATCAGCTGTTCAACAATAATCCAATCTTCGGGTTCATCGATTTCATACGCCGTATATCTCGGAAGCTCACAGAATGTAATATTCCCGGATATACGGCACTTTTCTCTGATTATGTTACCGACAGTATTAATATAACAGGCTCCGGTCTCCGCGACCAAGCCGACAAAATCCTGCCTGCGTGGGCGGTTACGATAATCATAGTTAACGGGCTTTACCGGTTCTTTAAACCATTTGAACTGTTTTTCCACGACTCCGGAAAAAATTGAATCAGCACCTTCGGAAATTAATTTTTCATACATTTTATCAATATGTTCCGCTTTAAGCATCGGTGATGTTGCCTGTATTAAAAAGAATTTATCATCCGGTTTATAATCTGTTTTTTTCAGATATTCAAGCATTACACTTTCCGTTGCGGAAGTATCTTGAGCATTTTCCGCATCGCGCATATAAAGCTCAAGTTTTGAACAGTTAAAACTCAAGACGGTTTCGGCAATTTTGTTACTGTCAGTAGCAACCACTATTTTATCAATACATTTTGCGCCCCCTGCAGCATGCAATACCCAATAAATGAGAGGTCTACCGTTAATTTCTTTTATGTTTTTCAGCGGAATTGACTTACTGCCGCCCCTTGCCGGAATGAATGCGATGTTCATTGTTTTCCTCCGCAATTTTTATTAAATCGTACAATACCTTATTATAGGGTGTCAAAACATTAAACTCTTTACCAAGCTTTATTATTTCACCTGCAAAAATATCAACTTCGGTTTTTCTTCCAGCCAAAATATCCTGATACATGGAAGTTTTACCTTCATCACACATTAAAGACAAAGCATATAATGCATCTTTTTCAAGATTTTCGGTGTTATTTACCCCTTTTTTTTCTGCAATTTGACGAACTTCCACAATTATTTTTTTTGCAAACTCAATAAATGTTTTATTTTTCTTTAAATCGCCAAACGTCATTTTTAGAATTGCGGAAACCTGATTAGAAAAAATATTCATTGTGAATTTCAGCCACATAGAATAATCAATATCATCGGGAACGCTGTAATCAATTCCGCATTCTTCAAAAAATATCCCAATTTCCGGATTGTTTTCTACTACGATTGTGCCGACTCCGTCCTGAATCACTGAATCCCCGTCTCTTACGGCACTATGTCCGATAAAATACGATTTTAAAACCTTTGCCTGAGGATATGTCTTTTGAATCAATTCCTCCGAAGAGATACCGTTTAAAAGTGAAATTATAGTTGTATCAGATGTGGTAAAGTTTTTTATATTTCCTATAGCCTGAATTAATCCGTAAGACTTAGTTGCAATGATGATTAAATCTGCAACAAAAGACGAATCGGAAGGCAAAATATAATCAAAAGTCTGTTCTTCACCGTTAAATAAAGGTTTATTATTTGTATATCGCTCCAATCTTTTTGCATCAACAAGAATCTTGAGTTCGCACTTCCCTCTGAGTTTTACGGCATAAGTCATTCCGACCGCGCCGAGTCCGCATATAATTACTTTTTTCATACAGATATTATACTTCAAAAAATAGTATCGGGTTGCGAAAAATTTATGTTTAAGATTAAATATAGTTACTGAGGTCTTTCCTCTAGTTCTTTAGAAAGCGAATTACAAATTTTTGGATAACCCGAATATTAAACTGGCCAAATTTGCAGGTTTCTGCTACGGAGTAAAAAGAGCCGTTGAAACGGCAAAAAAGCTTAAGCAAGAAAACCCGGACAAGAATGTATACATCTTGGGTGAATTAATACATAACACAGACGTTATTAACGAACTTGAAAATCTTGGCATAAAAACTATTTATGAAATTCCGCAAAAGGGCAACGGAATTTGTATCATAAGAAGCCATGGTGCGGCTCCGGAAGTATTTGATCAAATCAAAAACGCCGGTTTGGAAGTTGTTGATTTAACCTGCCCGGACGTAAAAAAGGTTCAGCAGCGTGCCATTGAACTTGCAAAAAATGATTATTTTGTAGTAATTGTAGGACGTCCGAATCATCCGGAAGTTATGGCTATTAAAGCTAATGCGGAATTATATACGGATAAAGTAGCGATTGCAACAACTATAGAAGAACTTGCACCTTATGAGACTCTAATCAAAACACATAAAAAAGTCGGAGTCGTAGTTCAAACCACACAAATGGTATCTTCACTTAATCTGATTGTTAATTACTTAAATACAATTGCAAAAGAAGTCTTAATTTTTAATACAATTTGTCAATCAACGGCAATGAGACAAAAAGAAGCAAGAGAACTCGCAAAAGAAAGCGATTTAATGATTGTGGTGGGCTCCAAAAAAAGCGCCAATACCACACACCTTGCAGAAATACTGCAAGAATGCACAAAAACCGTTCATATAGAAAACGATTTGGAATTAAATAAAGAAATACTAAAAAACGCCCGTTCCATAGGGATTACGGCAGGAGCATCAACTCCGCAGACAATAATAAATAACGTTATATCAAAAATAAAGGAAGATAAGACGTAACAAAAATCTATTAATCCAAAACAATAGGAATTACAAAATACAATGAAAATAAAAAATAATTTAAAAAGAAAAGGAGAAAAACATGACAACAACTGAAATTCGTGATGAATTTGAAATGCTTTTAGAAGAAAGCTTTGCTAAATCTAACACCGTAGCAGACATTGTAGAAGGTACTGTTATTAAAAAAGAGTCGGACGGATATCTCGTAAGCGTAAAGGGTGCAAAAATGGAAGCATTCCTTTCAAACAGAGAACTGTCGTCTGAATCCGAAGAATTAGAAATCGGCGATACAAGAGAATTTTATGTATTAAAAGAAGAAAACAACGATGAACCTATGCAGCTTTCTCTTAAGAGAATCGCATTTGCTCAAGCTTGGGCTCAATTAAATGATGCTAAAATCCAAGGCGATACAATTCTTGCAAAAGTTGTATCTACAGTTAAGGGCGGAGTCCTTGTTGATGTTGCAGACTTAAAAGGCTTCATACCGTCTTCTCAATTAAGAACAGGTACTCCTTTTGACGGTCTTATTGATCAGAAAATTGAAGTTAAAGTTCTTGAAGCTGATCCTAAGAAAAATAAACTTATTCTTTCTCAAAGACAAGCTGTTGCCGAACAAAGAGACCAGGTTGTGGATAACGTTCTTTCTTCTCTTGAAGAAGATCAGATTGTCTCAGGTAATGTTGTAAGAATAACAGATTTCGGTGCTTTTGTTGATATAAACGGTATCGACGGTTTACTTCCGATTTCGGAAATATCTTGGCAGAGAATCAAACACCCGTCAGATGTCTTAACTTTAGGTGATACTATCGAAGTTAAAATTATTAAAATCGACCATGAACTTAAGAGAATCTCTTTATCACTCAAGAGAATGGGCGAAAATCCGTGGCAGCAAATTGAAGGACAGTTTGAAGAAGGACAAATTGTTAAAGGTACCGTAAACAAAGTTACAACATTCGGTGCATTCATTAATATCTTCCCGGGTGTTGAAGCTCTTCTTCCTGTATCAGAAATGTCTGATGAAAACGTTAATCCGTTCAATTTGTTTAAAGTAGGTTCAGAAGTTGATGTATTAATCAAAAAATTTACGCCGAAAGAACACAGAATTGCGCTTTCTGTAAAAGATATTCACAAATAAAA
>CALUSF010000098.1 GCA_944323325.1 Candidatus Gastranaerophilales bacterium | reverse complement strand
ATACAAGCGCGGCAAATGGGATGAAGCAAGAGAACGTTTTATTGAAGAAACTATGGGCTCCATTGTCTGGCTTTGCGGTGTCGGTGCAATGAACAAGCTGGGGGATAAACTTCTTGCCAAAATTATCAAAAAACCAAACGCAAATTTTGATGTCGGAACTGATAAACTGCTGAGAACCCCGTTTGAGAACTTTATGAAAAAGGCCGCACCCAAAGGCTTTACCTCAAAACAGGTTGCCCTGCTTAAAGGCGCCAAGGTTCTTACAAGTATATTAATAACCAATTTATTTATAGGATTTGTCGTTCCGAAAATAAATCAGGCACTTACAAGGAAATTGAGAAGCGATAATAAGAATCAAAAACCGGCTCCCGGAAACCAACCAACCTTTAAAGGAACCCCCATAAGTGCAATAAACAAATTCACAAACTGCATTGAAAATACCAATACGGGAAAACTTCTTTCAAGCGATGCGGGAATCGCCGGCGGACGTATGTATAACGCAAGACGTAAAGAAGAAAGAAGAGAAATCGCAATACGTGATATCGGCTCAATTTACTTCTATATGTGGGCACAAGGTCATGTAATAAACCTGCTGAATTTAGCAGAAACCGGCAAAGCTACACGCCTAAACCCATCAACCGCAGAGATTTTAAACAATCATCTTGCAGAATTTATCGGAGATAAAAATATGGATGTTAATGAGTTTAAAAAAGCGGTATTGGGCCTAAAAACTTCCGAAATTAAATATGACAACAAATATGATAATTTATTTGAAAAAGAAAAACTCTCCGGTTGGAACAAATTAATGAAAAAACAGCCGCTTGAAGTCGCAAAAGTTGCAGACATAGAAAAGGCCGGAATCGAAACAGAAATTTTAAACCGTGTAAAAGAAATGTCAAAACTCCAGCCCGAAAGACTCGGAGAAGCCGTTGTTACAAAACAACAGTTCTTAGACGCGCTTAATAAAGCAGAAATTAATAACCCCCAATTAATAAATAAAGCCTTTGATGAATTTACAGGCGGAGATTACAAAAATGAATTTAAATACATCTCTAATAAAAAACTTTATAAATTAAAAGCCGAAATGGAACATTATGTAGAAAATATCTGCAAAACTGCCAAAGACGGAAAAGTTAATAAAGAATTACTTGAAAAAGTGAAAAAGAAAAACCTTATATACAGCGGAGTTAACTTTGCCGCAGGTTTTGTTGTCGCAGCAGCATTTTTATCAACTTTTATCCCCAAATTCCAATACTGGTTTACAAGAAAAACAACCGGTATTGACGCATTCCCGGGTGTTTACGATTTTGAAAAAGAACATAAAAAACATCAGAATTAATTCCGAAAGCCTTCATAAAAGAAGGCTTTTAAATTATTCATATAAATTTGTTGACCATAAGTCATTGACTTTTAGTCAACATCGTTGTATAATGATTTTACAAACGGGAGTTAATTATGAATAAAAGACAAATAGCGGCACAGGAAACAAAAAGAAAACTTATCTCAGCAGGCTTGGAACTTATCAAAACAAACGGATTTGATGCAATTAATGTTGAGGATATTACGCGAAAAGCGGGAGTTGCCAAAGGTACTTTTTATACATATTTTAAGAGAAAAGAAGATATTGTCCTTGATATAAGCAGAGTTCCGTTCAGTGAAATTGCGGAAGAAGTTGAAAAAATGAAGGGAATGGAAATTATTGAAAAATTGACGCATTATTTTCACAGGTTTATGGAGTGTGTTGAATCCGCAGGAATACATATTTGCCGTCAGTGGACAAAGGATGTATTGGATCCCGGAAATGTACCGGATAACAAAGACGGACAAAAATGGAATTATGATGTCAACATGCTTAAAGAAATACTTAACAACGCGGTTAAAAACGGAGAATTGAAAGCCGATACTCCGATTGAATTGTTAACACATATTATTATAAGCGAACTTTACGGCATGATGACCTGTTGGTGCATGTCAGACGGCAAGTTTGAACCGCTCGAATGGACGGAAAAATTTTGTAAAATTCAACTTGAAGCAATATTTAAACCATATATCGGAGGTAATTTATGAAATACAGAAAACTCAGAGACATTGAAGTAAGTGCAGTCGGTATGGGCTGCATGGGATTTTCGCACGGTTACGGTGCAATCCCTCCGGAAGAAGAATCAATAAGATTAATCCGCAAGGCGTATGATTTAGGATGTACGCTTTTTGATACGGCAGAAGCATACGGACCTTATGCAAACGAAGAATTGGTCGGAAAAGCGGTTAAACCGTTTAGGTACAAAATTATTCTGACAACAAAATTTGTACCCGTATTTCAACCGGGGCAGGAAATTCCTGAAGGAAAACTAAGCAAAAAAGGGGTTACAAACGCATTAAACGATTCTTTAAAACGACTGCAAACAGACTATATTGATATTTATTACGAACACAGAGTTCCCCTCGGCAGCAACGTGGAAGATGTTGCCGAATGGATGGGCGAATTTATAAAAGAAGGTAAAATCAGAGCCTGGGGGCAATCTCAGTCTACTGAAGAGCAAATAAGAAAAGCACACGCCGTTACACCATTAACCGCTATTCAAAGTGAATATTCTATGATGGAAAGAATGTTTGAAAAAGATGTTATACCAACCTGTCAGGAATTAAACATAGGCTTTGTCGCATTTTCTCCTATGGCAAGCGGTTTCTTATCTGGAAAATACAACAAAAACAATGAATATAAAGGTGATGACGTAAGAAGAGTTATCACCAGATTTGCGCCGGAAAACATTGAGAAAAACCAACCGCTTTTAGATTTATTACATTCTGTTGCAGACAAAAAAGGAATTACTCCGGCACAAATTTCGCTTGCCTGGATGTTAAAGAAATATCCTCACGTTGTTCCTATTCCGGGGATGAGAAAAGATGAACGAGTTATTGAAAACCTTGGTGCTGCAGTAATAGAATTAACTGATGAAGAATTCAAGAATATTGAAACAGAATTGAATAAAATTACAATCTACGGAAACAGAACAGATGAGGATATTCACAAATTAGGAACCGTAAAGGCCCGTGAATTTAAAAATTAAAAGGAGAATAATTTATGCAAGCAGTAAAATTAAATAACGGCGTAGAAATGCCGATTTTAGGTTTTGGAGTATACCAAATTCCTGATAATAAAGAATGCGAAAGAGTTGTAGAAGACGCACTGAACGTCGGATACCGATTAATCGATACGGCACAGGCATATTTTAATGAAGAAGCCGTCGGCTCTGCCATTAAAAACAGCGGAATTGACAGAAAAGAGATATTCCTTGTATCTAAAATATGGGTTTCAAACGGCGGATATGAAAAAGCAAAAGCATCAATTGACGAATCTTTGAGAAAATTACAAACGGATTATTTGGATTTAATGCTTATCCATCAGCCGTTCAATGACTATTACGGAACGTACAGAGCAATGGAGGAAGCCTACAAATCAGGGAAACTTAGAGCAATAGGGGTAAGTAATTTTTATCCCGACAGATTTGTGGATTTATCACACTTCTGTGAAATTCAACCGATGATTAACCAGGTTGAAACACACGTATTTCAACAACAAAAAAGAGCAAAAGAAATAATGAAAGAACATAATACTCAAATTATGTCCTGGGGACCTTTTGCCGAAGGTAAAAATAACTACTTCCAAAATGAAATATTAAAAGAAATAGGAGCAAAATACAATAAGTCTACGGCTCAAGTTGCGCTGAGATTTTTAACACAGGAAGGAGTTATTGTTATCCCTAAATCAACACATAAAAACAGAATGGAAGAAAACTTTGATATCTTTGATTTTGAATTAACAGAAGATGACTTAAACAAAATCAGAACATTGGATACAGGAAAGAGTCTTTTCTGCGACCATTACAGCCCGGAATTTGTTGACTTTATAGTTAATTACAAAATATAATTTAATTCTGACGTCAGGTGCGGGAAATCTGTGATTTCCCGCACCTGACGCACTAAACAAACTTGCTTGCATAAATGCAAGCAAGTTTGTTTAGTTTAATAGAATTTTCAATAATCTTTTCAGTTATTTTTAATTTTAGTTTCATGACTTTCAAAACTATCAGTGAAAATATTATTTTCCTTATCTACTGTGCTATTATTTACAGCTTTTCCGCCCAAAATTCTACCCGCAGCACCGCCAACAAGACCACCACCTGTTGCCGCTAAAGTAGAAGCCAAAGCTCCAACAGGTGCCGCCAGTAATGCAACAGTCGCTCCAATAATAACTCCAACAATACTCAAAACGCAACCTTCACGTACGGTATATCTACCTACACGTTCTCCAAAAGAAATATTATTATTCATATTACCCTGTTTTTTTACTTTGGGTGTTTGTTTTAAGCTTTGTAGTCCAGATGACGTATTATATTGTAGTGCATTAATTGATGTAATATTCATAATTTTCACTCCTTTATGTTACAATACCAATTATTACGCAAATAATACTATCTAAATGGTAATTAAATGTCAATATATCTATAACACTAGCAAAAAAAAAATTTTTAAGTTTTAGTTTAATAAAAGGAAAATCAAATAACATGTTAATAAATGCTGCTCAAGTATACTCTTTATTAGGAAGTAATAAATCTCTAGTTCCGCTGCTTGTTAAAGATTCTTTTTCAAGCCTGGGTATGGTCACAGGTTCATACGTAACAGGCAAAGAAGAAGGCTTTGACAGGCTTATTGATGAAGTCGGAACCGAGATTGTATGGCTTGGCGGCGTACCTGCTTATAAATGGTTATTTGACAAGACTGTTTTTAAATCTGTAGGACTCGACAGTAAATTTGATGCCAGAAACTTAAAAAACAAAGACATTTTTCAAAAAACAATGGAATACGCCCCCGATGATAAAATAAAAAAATCAATACAAGAGATTGAAAGCAAACAACAACTATTTAAAAAACTTGCCGCTTCAAAATTTCTCGTATCAACAACTCTTGCAATTGCAAGCTACATTATATTGACAAAATTAAAACAAAAATATACCGAAAAACAAATAGAAAAGCACCTTATAAATGAATTCAATAATCAAAAAGCACAGACCAACCAACAAAACACACAAGAAAAGAACAAAAACCAAACCACAGCTCCGACATTCAAATCCTTAAGTTCCGCGGCTGAAAATTTAGCGTATAATTCCGTAAAAAATATGTGGATTGTTGACGGTGCAATTACAACAGAGAGATTAGCCGATTCAAGAAGTCCGCAAGAATTCTTTGGATATGTCGTTAAAGAAGGGTCCTCTTTATGTTTCCTGTATTATGCGGGAGGAAAAATCCAGAGCTTGCTTGAAAATAGAGCATTAAAGAAGCATAATCGTTCAATTGCTCTCGATTCAACCATACTTGAAGATAATTATATTAAAAAAATCTTTTCTGACGGCTCCGTTAAAGATAGTTTTGAAATGTTTGACAAAATAAAACCCTCTTCGTCAAAAGAGTGTAAAACTCAAAAAGATGCACTTGAGCTATATAACTTTCTTCACAAAAATCCTGAAAATGCTATCGTAAAAACAGCAAAACAAGCAGAAATCATTACATGTTATAAAGGAACGGACAAAATTGATACAAGAGCATATATTGACCCGGAAGAAATCGAAAAACTAAAAAACTCCCTTGAAGAACTATATAAACAGTATACAAGTTCGAAAAAAAACGGCGAATCTATGGAAAAGTTCTTCAAGAGTCTTAAAAAATTAAAGAGAGGTGCCATAATAACAAATATAGGGAGTTGTATTTTTGCTCTGGGAGTATTAGCCCCTGCAATAATGCTGATAAAGAGAAAATTGTTTGACAAAAATTCTGAATTTCAAACGAAGCGCGAAATTAGAGATAAATTAGTTAAAGAAGGTATTATAAGCATGTAAGTTTAACTTTCTGTCCGGCAGGCTTTTACTCAGCCGATTTGTTTAAAGACAGTGTTTTCTTTACCCACTGCATAAATAATTGTAAATTGTAGAGAACCAGTACTTAGAAAACAACAAAACGGAGTGCAGTTTTTTCAATAAAATATATAAAAAGGAGGAAAATCATTTCCCCCTTTTTTAACTTATTTTCCGTTAACACCCTGAGCACCGGATACTATTTCTACAAGTTCCTGTGTAATAGCCGCCTGACGGGCCTTATTATAATCAACCGTCAGGGTTGTTATCATCTCCTCTGCATTATTTGAAGCCGCAGACATTGCTGTCATACGTGAAGCAAGCTCACTTGCGTTTGCTTCCAATAGTGCTTGATAAATCGCATTTGCAATATACATCGGAACAATTTGCTGCAATACCATGTGCGGATTAGGTTCAAACTCCATAACCGCATCCAATTCATGTGCATCCGCCTTTTCAACATTAACCGGTAATATCTCCCAGGAAACAACACTGTATGACATCATGTTATTAAAATGCGTCGTTATAACATCGATACTGTCTATTCTTCCTGACACAAAATCTTCCGCCAAATCCTCCGCTATAATATTAGCACCGTTTGCCGTAGGATTATTAGCAACACTTATATATCCTTTTTCAAGCTCGTAATTGCCGGGTTTGTGTTTAAAAGCAGAAACAGCTTTCTGACCGATAGGATAAACTACTGTTTTAATCCCCTTTTCAGAATTTTCCTGAATTCTCTTTAATGCCGTTTTTATAATATTTGCGTTATAAGCACCTGCCAAACCTTTATTTGAAGTTATT
>CALUSF010000097.1 GCA_944323325.1 Candidatus Gastranaerophilales bacterium | reverse complement strand
GGATTTGTGACAGGGGCTGTATCAAAACTGTCAGCTTGAATATCGTCCTGTATGTCCATATTCTCAGCCTGTTTTTTTAGGGCTTCAACAATCTTTTTTCCTACACTTTCATTATTCGGCATATCTTTACTCCCTCATAAGGTTTACCTCACTAATTATATTTGAAACATATTTAAAATCCAACAAAATGTAATGTTTTGTAAAAATATATTCCAAAATTTTCCCAAAAGAAAACCGGATTTTAAATCCGGCGTATCCCTATATTACTTAATCGTAGTTTACTTAATCGTAAAATATACTCCTATTATTTAATAACAGTGAAAAACTTAAACTCTGCCGGCATAAGTTTGCCGAACGACAGTGAATTTGTTGCCGCAACAAATTTTTCTTCTATATAGTCTGTTCCGTCAAATCTGAATTCCGAAACGATTGAGTAGTCACAGGAAAGCTCAATTGTTTTATCAAAAACTTCACGGCCTTCAATAATTTCATTAATACATTCTCCGTTTTCTTCCTTAAGAATTTTTTCCGTAGGAGAGTGATAATTTGCAACAACAAGAATAGAGTTTTTTAAACCTTCCTTTTGAATCTGCCATACAACAAAGCCGTCTTCGTCCTGACGTATTATATGAGCTTCTCCGTCTGTAATTACCGGAGTATTTTTGACAAATCTGTCTATGGCATCAAACTTGGAATAAAATTCGTAGTTCTTTTCTCTTTGCATAGAGACTTCATTTCCGATAACGTATTCCATCCCTGTTTTTGTGAAAGATTCGTCTCCGTCTATGTACATAACCGGCCTTTGTGCGTTACGCCCGCCGGGCAGGAATTTGTATTTAAACCATTTAAATAACGCTCCCTGCTCGCCCAATTGTCCGGGATAACGGTCTATCGCTTCAAACTCGCCGTCTTGGTTATTATATGTCTTTAGTATAGAAAGCGGTGTTTGCTTTTTAGAAGAAGAGTTATAATTTGCAAGATTCAAATTATCTTCCGCTATAGCTTCCGGTGTTTTGTAGCTCTGTGAAACTATGTCATTTCCCCACAAAACATCAAAATTCATATCTTCATGATATTCTTTGAAATAATTATCCCAGAGCATATATTCAGCCAATGTCGCAAAGTACGGTACTTTTTCTTTCATTGCGGAATTAAGCATTCCGAGAACTTTTCTCGGAGCTCTGTAACTTATAGGAACTCCGTCTCTTTCGGAAACTTCATCTACAATATGGTCTATATGGTCAACTCTGAAGCCGTCAAAATTGAATTCTTCTTGCAGATTTTTCATATAATCAATAAAGAATTTAATAACATCATTATTGTATTTTCCGTTCTCAAGACAAACAAAATAGTATGGTGTCTGGCAGTCCAAATTAGCAAATTCGGAAACATCTTCACCGTCAAATTTATAATGTTTAAATATCGGATAGGAAGCTCCGGCGCTCATTTTGTCAAAAACCGGCACTCCAGCAGAACACCATGCACCGCCGGGAGCAGGCCACATTCCTTCATTTATAAGAGCCTGAATTATTTCGCTTTGGTTTGTTATTTCCTTTTCTGTCAACCGTCTGCCTTTATTATTTCCAGCAACATGATTGATTATATTTTTTGCTTTTTTATGAAGTTTGTCTTGAATACTTTTTTCAAGCATTGAGTTTGATAAAAATATTTTTTTGTCTTTTAAAAGTTCATCTATTTCATCAAAAATTTTTTTGTAATGTTCGGATAAGTCTCCGTAGCTTTCTCCTTTTACGGCCTTTTTGTATATTTCGCTTACAATATTTAAATCATCTTTTGAATATTTGTCAGTTAATTCGGCTGTGACTTCGTTAACATTTTTTAGAAGTTCGGCGCTTAATGCATTAATATCAAACCATCTTGCGCACTCAGGTGTTGTTAAAACTATTTTTGAAAATCTTCCTGTTTGGGGCAGAATATCGTATATTACCGGGTGTCCCGCAAGTTGTGTCATTTCTATAAATATTTTAACCTGACAATCAGCATTGAGCCCTGTTTTGTCTTTAATGTTTTTATCTTCAAGTTTTTCGCTCACGCAGCTTGCTATAGGAAGATATGCGCAACCAAAATCCCGCGGATGAAACGGAATTAAATACATTGTCGTTGAAAAAATCTTATTTTCCAAGTTTCCGCTGGGAAGAATCAAAAGTTGTCTTAACCAGTCCATAAATTTACCGCATTCACTTGGGTCTTTACCAAGCCCCGCAAGGTTTGTAAGCTTTATATCATGGCCCTCTTTTTGAAGCCAGCTTGAACTTTTTACATTGTTTCTTGCAAGTACGCTGGTTTGGGTAAAATTAAAAATTCCGTCTTTAAAAACTCCGTTAGCTTCCCACTTAAACTCTAATGCAAACAATACTTCAGCATCTGTTAATTCTTCAAGCGCTTTAATATGCGGATAAGGCAGATACCCGTATTTTAACATTACAGACTTTAAATACTCTTTTCTTTCTTCCGAAATCTCATTATATGAGTACATTTCTTTTAATTTCGTATAAAAACTGTTTAAATTTTCACAAGCTGAGCCTGTCTCTTTTTTAAACAAAAAATCTAACATAGGGTTCTCCTTATCTGAATGATTGTGATAGTTCGGATTCTGTATACAAGAATAATATCATGCATATATATTTTTTACAAATTAACGTAAAGATATATTAAGAGTTTAAACTGCTTAATAAACTTTAAGAGCCCGGTCTTTGAACCCGGGCTCTTAAAAGTTTTATTTGTTTAAATAACAATTATCCTTCAAGAATTTGCTTAACAAGTTCATTAACGGTTTTGGGGTTTGCTCTGCCTTTTGTTTCTTTCATAACCTGACCGACAAAGAATCCCAGAAGGTTTGTTTTTCCGTTTTTGTATGCTTCGATTTCTTTAGGATGAGCATTAACAACTTTTCCAACAATTTCTTTAATAGCACTCTCATCAGAAATCTGGCTTAATCCTTTCTTTTCAACTATTACTGATGCTTTTTCTCCTGTCGGAATCATATCTGTAACAAGAATTTGTTTGCCTATATTATTTGAAATAGTTCCTTTTTCTATCAGACTTATAAGTTCTGCAAGATTTTCAGGGGTTAATTTTGTATCGGTAATTTCAATTTTATTTTCTTTCAGATAAGCTGCAATCTCGCCCATCATGAAGTTAACGGCTATTTTTGCATTAGCGCCTAATTCAAGAACTTTATCGAAGAATAGCGCCAGCGGCATTTGTTCTACGATAACGCAAGCATCATATTCGCTTAAGCCGATACTCATATATCTTTTACGTTTTGCTTCAGGAAGTTCCGGCATTTTAGAGCGAATTTCTTCGACCCATTCTCTTGAAATTTCAAGCGGCATTAAATCCGGTTCGGGGAAATATCTGTAATCGTGCGCATCTTCTTTTCCTCTCATAGAGCGTGTTTCTTTAAGATTGTCGTCCCACAACCTTGTTTCCTGTACAACTTCTCCGCCGCTTTCAACAATTTCGATTTGCCTGTCGATTTCATATTCTATGGCTCTTTGTAAAGCAGAAAAACTGTTTACGTTTTTAATTTCCGCACGAGTACCGAATTTATCAGAGCCTTTAGGCATAATTGAAATATTAGCGTCACATCTCATTGAACCTTCTTCAAGGTTCCCGTCGCATACGCCGAGATAACGCACGATATCACGAAGCTCTTCCATGTAATTTTTAGCTTCCTCACTGGAGCGCATATCAGGTTCCGAAACTATTTCAAGAAGCGGTGTTCCGGCTCTGTTTAAGTCTACGAGAGAGTAGGTTGCGCCATTAATACCTGCAGCGCCTACATGAACAAGTTTTCCAGCATCTTCTTCAAGGTGTGCTCTTGTAATGCCGATTCTTTTGCCTTTTACATCAATATATCCGTTAACGCAGATTGGCTCATCGTATTGTGAAATTTGATACCCTTTCGGAAGATCCGGATAAAAATATTGTTTTCTGTCAAATTTGCATCTTGCAGGAATTTCACAGTTCAAAGCAAGTCCCAAAAGAATCCCCATATTAACACACTCTTTATTTAATACAGGTAAAACACCGGGCATACCCAATGTAATCGGGCTGATTTGAGTATTTTGCTCATTTCCGAACTCGGTTGAATCAGGTGCAAATATTTTAGATTTCGTTTTTAATTGTGCGTGAACTTCAAGTCCTATAACAACTTCGTATTTATCTCTTAAATCTTCCATTATACTAAATCCTCACTCTATAAAACAATTTTATCATAAATATACGTTTTTTAAATGTTCGATTTTTATTGCGGGTTTTAGAACCACAGAGATTGCGTCTATACGATATTTTTTATACTCCTTGTTCTCTTCCAGATACAGCATTAACCCTGTTTTAATATTTTGGTATTTTGTTTTTGTGATAGCTTCAAAAGGAATTCCGTAGGAATCATTTTTTCTTGTTTTGACTTCTGCAAAAACAAGTGTGTTTTTATCAAGTGCAATTATATCGATTTCACAAAACCTTGAAAATCTTTTATTGGTTTCAAGAATTTTATAACCTTGTTTTTCCAAATACTCTTTTGCGAGTTTTTCACCCTGTTTCCCTGTAAAAATATTTGACATAGAAAAATTCTAACATAAAAAAAGAAGCGAAATTTTTAAATTCCGCTTCTTTTAGGTAAGAATTTTAAACTTATACGCCAACTTTCATTGTATTGGCAATAATTTCATTAAAGCTTTCAGCTTTCAAGCTTGCACCGCCGACTAAAGCACCGTCAATGTCAGACTGAGACATTTGTTCTTCAATAGTCGAAGGTTTAACTGAACCGCCGTAAAGAATACGGATAGCGTCTCCGGCAGAAGCGGAAGAAACTTCTTTAACGACATTTCTTATCATTGAAATTACTCTGTTAGCTTCTGTACTGTCGCAAGTTTTTCCTGTTCCGATAGCCCAAATCGGCTCATAAGCTATAACAGATTTTGAGACTTCTTCTTCTGACAAACCTTTTAATGCTGCTCTGATTTGTGTTGCGATGTGTTGATCGGTAACACCGGCTTCACGTTGTTCAAGAGTTTCACCGCAGCATATAATCGGGATTAAGCCGCCGGCTAAGATTGCTTTTGCTTTCTTGTTAATCATTTCATCTGTTTCAGAGAAATACTGTCTTCTTTCGCTGTGACCTATAATAACATAAGAACATCCGGCATCAGCAAGCATTTCTACTGATACTTCACCGGTGAAGGCCCCGGATTTTTCCCAGTGGCAGTTTTGTCCTGCGATAGCAATTTTGTCACCGCCGCAGCCGCAATTACATTTTTCGGTATGAACAACATTAAGAGATGTAAATACCGGCGCAATAACGATTGTAGGTAATTGAGGTGCAGTAAAATCTTTTGTAAAGTTCTTTATCCCTTCAAATAAAGCCTTGGCTTCGTCCTGAAGCAAATTCATTTTCCAGTTTCCTGCAATAATTGGTTTTCTTGACATAATAATTTCTCCTTATTTATTACACCAGAATTTTAGAATAAACAGACCGAAAAGTAAATAATATATCTAAAAAAAGAGGCTTATGAGCTGCATAAACCTCTTTTTTTGTTTTATAATGAACATCAATTAAGTATCAATATTTGTTGCATATACTGCGTTTGATTCAATAAAATCACGTCTGGGTTCAACTTTGTCACCCATTAGTATATCAAACAGCTGATCACACATCATTGCATCTTCAATATTAACTTTCAGTAATGTTCTTGTCTCAGGATTCATTGTTGTTTCCCACAATTGCTGCGGCATCATTTCTCCCAACCCTTTAAATCTTTGGATTGCCAAACCTTTTTGTCCTCTGTCGTCAACAAGCTTTTGGAGTTGTTCAAACGATGTAATCTCGACTTCGCCGTTTTCGGTTTCAAGAATCAGCATTTTTTCCTCTTCAATCAGAAAATCTCTTATAAGAGGGTACGAATTCTTCAAACGCTTAAATTCATTGCTCTTAATAATATTTGCCGTAATAAGCTCATGTTCGTTTTCAAACAAATCAAGCTGAATTGCGTATTTTGCGACTTCCGGATTATATTTTAGAGAAACCGCGTAATTTTTTGCCTCAGCGATATTATAATTCTCTGCGTGGTCTTTCAAATAGTGGTCAAGATACGCAAGAACTTCGTTCATTTTTGCCTGATCCTCAAAGTCTTCAGGAGTAACTCCCGAACGAATCAAACCTCTTAATACGACAGACGGAATTATATTCAAAATCGGGTTATTATAAGATTTATAAAACGTTGACATATTAGAAAGTAATTTCAAGAGTTCATCTCCAGTCTTAACTTTAGATTTTGTTTTATCGGAAAGACTCAAAGACTTAATGCCGCGTTCTTTTAACATTTTATCCAAAGCGTGTTCGTCATAGAGATATTCTGCCGTTTTTCCGGTAGTAACCTTGAAAAGCGGAGGCTGCGCAATATAAACATACCCGTTTTCAATAAGCGGTTTTGCGTACCTGAAAAAGAATGTAAGAAGCAATGTTCTGATATGCGCACCGTCAACGTCGGCATCTGTCATAATTATTATTTTATGATAGCGTAATTTTTCAAGATTAAACTCTTCTTCATTTTTGCTGATTGTAATACCAAACGCTTGAACCATAGATTGGATTTCGTTATTTGCGTATATTTTATCCAATCTGGCTTTTTCAACATTAAGGATTTTACCTCTTAAAGGCAAAATAGCTTGGAACATTCTGTTCCTGCCCTGTTTTGCGGAACCGCCCGCCGAATCTCCCTCAACGATATAAATTTCACATTTTTCGGGTTCTCTGTTTGAACAATCGGCAAGTT
>CALUSF010000096.1 GCA_944323325.1 Candidatus Gastranaerophilales bacterium | reverse complement strand
AATGAGTATTGAAGCAATTTTAGAATCAATTGAAAAATTAACTTTATTAGAAGCTGCTGAATTAGTAAAAGCTATGGAAGAAAAATTCGGCGTATCCGCTGCTGCTCCTGTTGCAGTTGCTGCTCCTGCCGCTGCTGCTGCAGCTGCTCCTGCTGAAGATGCTGATGCAGCTGTAAACGTAGTTTTAGCTTCTGTTCCTGCTGATAAGAAAATCGCAGTTCTTAAAGAAGTTAGAGCTATTACAGGTCTTGGCTTAAAAGAAGCTAAAGATTTAGTAGAAGCTGCTCCTAAGGCTGTTAAAGAAGGCGTTAAGAAAGATGAAGCTGAAGCGCTTAAGAAACAGCTTGAAGCTGCCGGTGCAACTGTTGAAATCAAGTAGTTTGATATTTTATAACATAATGTCCCTGTTGTTTTGGCAACAGGGACATTTGTTTTTGGTATAAAAAGCATGATAATATTGTTAACTGGATACTAAAATAGACAGTAGTAGGATGCGGTAAATCTATGATTTACCGCATCAACAATATAATTTAATCGTTAACATGACATTTAATACAGCCTATTAACTCCCTACATGCTTCACTATAACTATAATGAAAATGTTTCGGTAATCAGAGATTACCAAAACCTACGGGCGGCAGCCCTTCCACAGATAGAGTGTATAATTCACCTAACAAAAAAACAGACCCTTAGGGTCTGTTTAAGTGGCTGGGGCGGAAGGATTCGAACCTCCGGGATGGCTGGACCAAAACCAGCTGCCTTACCACTTGGCGACGCCCCAATATATAATTGTCACGTATATTATAATAAAATATCAAGATTAAATGTCAAGATTGAAAACTAAAAACCGCCAAGTATTTTGGCGGTTATATATCTTTTATTGGAGTTTAAGCTCTTGACTGCTGCCACATAAAGTCTGCTGCTGCTGTGCCTAAAGCTGCCAGCCATCCTATTTTTTTGTTTTTAGTGAATATTCTTGTAATTCCTCTTGTGGCAAGTCCTACCGCACCGATTTCCGCCGCTCCTGCCGTGAATGCTCCAAAGTTTTCCATTCTTTCTTTGCTGCCTTTGTTTGCAAGTTTTGTTCCGTATATGTAACTCTTGGCTTCATCTGCATACATAGTCGGATGGTCTTTACCGTGGATTCGTTTCCAGAATCCGTGTTCAAAAGCTGTTTCACCGTATTTCTTGATATCACCCGCCAAAGAAACAAGTTCTTGACGTTCTTTTGAAATTATTGCTTCATATAATTTTTCAATATAACCTCTTGCACTTGCTTCAGGGTCTTTATTCGGATTTTGCTTAAAGTAATCATTGAACTTTGCATATAAAGCTCGTTTCGCTTTATCATATTCCATGCAGAGACCTTCCAGATCACCTTCCATAATTTTAGAAGACATATTTTTAATATAACCGTTTACCTCAGAATCAACCATTGCTTTTTCAAAAATAGCTCTGTCATGTTCTTCATAAGCTTTTGTTTGATTTTGAAGCTGCAATTCATGCATTGCGCTCATATGGTTCATATTGTTAGCTTCCATATTGTGATAAGTTTGGTTCATTTGCTGCATAAATGTAGGATTGTACATTCCCATCATACCGTATGGTGACATTCCCATCATTGGCGAATATGCACCCATTCCCATCATCATTGTAGGATCGTAATAAGAACTTGTACTGCCAAGCCCTAACATTCCTAATCCGTATCCTATTCCGGGTATGCCATAATCTGACATAATGACCTCCTACATAAAATTTGTTATTAACCTTTTACCTTACATGATAATAAAGTATTTTATTTTTCTGAAATTGACATTTTAAAAACAAATCTTAACAAAAGTTTACATTTATTCTAAAAGGCTTTTGTTGTATCATGATTGAATAGTTCAGTATGGGAGCAAAAATGAGGATTGAAGCAAAGAATTTAGTCAAAATCTATGGTGACAGAAGCGTTGTAAATGATGTTTCTTTTTATATGGATAAAGGCGAGGTTGTGTGTCTTTTGGGGCCTAACGGAGCCGGTAAAACGACTACGTTTTATATGATTGTCGGGCTGGTAAAACCGAATACGGGTAATGTTTATATTGATAATAAAGAAATTACCGCCTGGCCGATGAATTTGAGAGCAAAAGAGGGCATAGGCTATCTTCCGCAGGAAAACTCCATTTTCAGAAAACTTACGGTTGAAGAGAATATACAGCTGGTTTTGGAAATGAATGATAAATTGACTGTTGACGAAAAGAAAAAGAAACTTGAAGAGCTTTTAAGCGAATTTGGTGTTATGAAGCTTAGGAAAGCGCCGGCGGTTGCTTTATCCGGCGGAGAGAGAAGACGTGTAGAAATTGCTCGGGCTCTTGCCGCAAGTCCTGATTTTATGCTTCTTGATGAGCCGTTTGCGGGTATTGACCCGATTGCAATCGGTGAAATTAAAGACAACATAAGAAAAATATCGGAAGAAAAAGGTCTCGGGGTGCTTATTACGGACCACAACCCCAAGGCAACACTTTCTATTACCGACAGAGCTTATGTAATCTTTGACGGAAAAATAAAAATTCAGGGTAAAAGTACGGATGTTGCAAATGATCCGGTCGCAAAAGAGTTTTATCTTGGTAAGGATTTCAAATTATAGTATGAAAAAACTTTTTACCGTATATGACAGATATATTTTTACTCAGGTTCTTATTACAACGATTGTTGCAATTTTATTGTTTACAATTGTCTGGATAGCGCCCGAGATGCTTTTGAATACTATAAAGAAGATTTTGGAGGGTGCATACACCGTCAAGACCGGTGTTCTTGTCCTTGTGTATGAACTGCCTAAAATTTTTGGTAAAGCGTTTCCCGTCGGTTTGCTTTTGGGTTCATTATTCACGTTTGACAAACTCAGTAAAGATTCGGAGTTAACAATTTTCAGAGCCGTCGGAATGTCTTTTTCAAGAATATTAAGACCGCTGCTTGTTTTGAGTTTTATTGTCACGTACTTGTGTTTTGTAACTTACGATAAATGGATTCCGTATTCCTGCCAAAAACTGCAGGAAATTAAGGGCGGGGCTATGCTTACGCAATATATATATACTAAAAAAGATGAAAATAACCATCCGGAGCAGGCTGTCATTGTATCCAGATTTTTTAATGACGAAATGACCGATATAATTGTTATGAATTTTTCTAAACAAGTTTTCGATGATTTGCACGGTATTGAAAACATTCTTGTTGCGGAAACCGGACATAAAGGCGTAAATGCTCAGAACCAGCCCAGCTGGGTGCTTAATAACGTAACTTCTTATGATATAAGTCCGGACGGTATTTTTAAAAAAATTACAAAAAAAGACAGAGTAGATATTCTGGAGGGTGAAGACGCCGAGGATGCATATACTATAATGATAAATTCCACAAAACGTGACAGGGATATTAATAACAAAGATTTAAAACACTATGTGGATTTATTGAAGAAAGAAAATTTGGATGAAGATTACAGATTAATGTATAACAAATATTTACAAAGATTTTTCCACCCGTTTGTATGTGTTTTGCTTGCAATTATGGGATGTTTACTCGGGTTTAGCAAACCGCGTGAACAAAGATTGGTCGGGTTTACTATTGCAATAGGATGTATCTTTGTATACTATATAACTCTGCCGTTTTTTGATTTGCTGGCAGAAAAAGGAGTGCTGCACCCGTTAATTACCGCAGCGTTTCCGCCTATGGCATTTTTGTGTGCGATTATTGCGTTTTATAAAACAAGGGACTTATAATTATGAAAAAATTTTGGTGTTTATTATTGTTTGTATTGACTGTCGGCGTTTCAACCGCTGCAACTCCCATTAATGTGAATCATGAGGACGGAATTTATCACATAATTCTTTCGGGGAGTAAAATTAAGAAACAGATACAATTTGTTTCCTCGCCGACATTGATTACAAACAAAGAAGCTCACAATAAAGCTCAATCTTTGCTTACAATAAACACTGGATTTTTTGATCCGAAAAACCAGAAAACAATTTCATATATAGTTTATGACGGTCAAATCGTAGAAGATCCGATTTTTAATGAAAATATTATGAGTAATTCCGTTTTGAGAAAAAATATGAGCAAAATTTTAAACAGGACCGAGTTTAGAGTTTTGAACTGTGAGGGTAAATATAAATATGAAATTGCACCGCACAATTCAAGAACGGATTTTTTGTGCAATATTCAAACTTCCGCGCAGGGAGGGCCGCAGCTTTTACCGAATTTGAGGCTGGAAGAAGAATTTTTCATTGTTAAAGATAAAGAAGGAAATGTCGTAAGAGAATCTGCTTCGGTTCTTCATAAAACGCCAAGAACACTAATCGGTATAAAAAATCTGGAAGACGGCGAGCAGGAAGCGCATATTTTTATTGTAACAAATGAGCACCCGATGGATATATATGAGGCAAGAGAATTGTGTGCAAAGTATGGTCTTGACAGTGCAATGGCTTTTGACGGCGGAAGCTCAACATCTTTGAATTATAAGGATATTAGTGTTGTTTCCACTCAAGACAGCGGTGACACCGGACGTGCATTAAAATCATTTATGATTATAAAAAAGAAATAGAGTGATTTTTTGTTTTCACTTTTGTGGCAGGGATTAATTCTTTGTCTGACATTTGCATTTATTCCAAAACCTAAGTAAATTTTTGTAACAATTTCTGCTAACATTCTAAAGTTTTTGGATTTCCTGTCGTAATACATGGGGAAAGGTTTATACACTTCAAAGACGATTTTTAACAAAATACGTCATTTAAACAGAGGATATTTTTCGGGTTTTTGTTGAAGTTTCATTACAAATTGTTACAATCAAAATAGGGTATCCCAATAATATTAGGAAAAATCATTTAAATGAAAAAATTTTTGTTAACCATGATATTAACAGTGGCTGTGTGTATGCATACTGATGCCGCAATGGTAATCATTGATTATCAGGGCGATACGCTTGTTACGTCGAATAATATTGAACGTCCGCTTATTGTAAACAGCGACGACGGTACGAATTACAATATTGCGCTTCGGCCGCTTCAAGAAGCTGTTACGAAGGATGACGGAAGCGTTTCTATACCTTTGGAGTATTTGTTTATTAACAATACCAGAGAAGATGTGTATCTCAAATACAATGAGTATTCAAACATCTTTTATGATACCGGCATGGGCGGTGTTGCAAAGATAATGACCGCGAAAATTAAAAATTACGGTATTGTTCCTGCGGGGGTTTATAATATCAATTTTGAGGTGCAGGCGACTGATGCGGAAACAAAAGAAATTGCCTGTATGTCAATGTTTAACTTGCAGTTTGTTGTACCTCCGACCCAGCAGTTAAATACTTATTCCGAAACTCCGAGAATAAATGTTACGGCATCCGATGTTTTTGAAAGGAGAAAAATTCCGTCTGAGACGGCGCCTATGATTTATATCCGCTCAAATACCGATTGGATATTATCTCTTGATACGACGGATTTCGGTGATATGGCAGGAAATTACTACGTAAGAACCGTTTCCGCTTCAAGCGGAGTAACAAACAGGCTTCAGGAACGGGCTTTGATTACTCCGGGCAGAGAAATTATTCTTGCAAGAGGAAAAGCGCCGGCAAATAACGAATTTGTGTCTGTGGAATTTTCGGTGGAAAATCCGGACGGCAAGTTAATTCCTGCGGGTAATTACCAAAACAGAGTCAAATACATACTCAGAGAGGGAGAGGTTTAGATGAAAAAGATTTTAGGTTTACTAATAGCGCTTTTTATCGGGATACCCGCGTTTGCGTCAATTACTGTATCTCCGACAAGAATTGAGATTAACGCCAATAAAATTAAAAATAATTATGTAACAACCGCGGTTGAAATAAAAGGTGATGAGACTAAGGCGATTCGTTACAGAGCTTATCCGGGTTATTTCAAAATCTCGGATAAGGGCGAAATGATAATGATTGATAATTCAAACGGTGATGTGCACGATATTTCCGGTAAAATCAGATTTGTACCGTCTGAATTTACCGTTCCGCCCGGAAAATCACAAAAAGTGCGTGTAAATATCGCAAATATTAAAACTCTGCCGGACGGTGAATCGAGAGCAATTTTGTACCTTGAGGATGTTAACGCTAAAGAACTCAGCGTTCCGTACTCCGGCGGAAGCGGAATAGGCGCGCAATTGCTGCTCAAAACAAGAGTCGGTGTTCCGGTTTACGTAGATAAAGGTAATTTTAAGAAAACCGCCGACATTGAATACTTTAAGATTACAAAAGAGCCTGACGGGCTTTATACGGAAATGAAAATTCTTTCGACCGGCAACAGCAAAATTCGTTACAGTGGAATGTTCCAGATTGTACAGGATAAAAAACTCATTTGTGAGTATCCGCTAGACGGTAAAGTTGTCGGCGATAATAACAGCTATATTGCAAAACAAAAGATTGAGACCGCAAAAATAAAAGGTGCGGGCGAATATACAATAAGGCTTGTGTTCTCGTATTTTGACGAGAAGGGCAACAGAAAAAATATAAAGAAAGACGCAGTATTAAATATTACTAATCAAATTTAAAAAAGAAAGGAAGGTACCCCAAAATGAAATTCACAAAAATTTTACCTATTGCATTGGCGCTCACGCTGTGTACATCAGCGGGTGTTTATGCAGCAGGCGGCGCGGATGCACAAAGTCAGGATACGGCTGTGTATACGCTGAATCTTGCCGATTACTTAAGAATTGCTACTGAAACTGAGCCTAACGCATCTGATGTATCTTATGGGACGGAATACTCTTCTGCCACTATTGATACTGCAATGACAGGCGTATTTAAGGTTATTTCTAACAACAGAACACAGGATTTTTATCTTTTAGGAACTTGCCAGACGTCCGGCGATACAACAAAATGTTTATACGGTGCTGACGGTGATTGCAAAAATCTGACAATGGTCTTTACAAAAATTGACGTTCGGCCGGCAGAGA
>CALUSF010000095.1 GCA_944323325.1 Candidatus Gastranaerophilales bacterium | reverse complement strand
GAAGAGGAGTCGTTTGTAGATCTTGTATCAAAAGTCATAGATTTCAGAGATTTAAGGAATAATCCTGAAACTTTTTTAAAAAAATCTCCAAAAGTAATGGATGTCGAAGAAGCTTTTAAAAAATTAAAGGAAGATATTGATTTTTTCGGATAAGTTTCTATAATTTCCGCATAACTACAATATACCCAAGAGGCTGTTCCGGCAGAATTGACTCCTGTTTTGTAAAATAATACTTATGTACAAGATAGTCCGTCAAATAAAAAAGCAACTTGAACAATAAATCTTTATGGCAATTTTTATTCCTAAAATAGATTTTTCTTGCCATATCAGCAATTGAACACAGTCCGTCACCATTTTTATGAAGCTCTTGTATTACAAATCCGTTTTCTTCCGCTGCACGTCTGAAAAAGTATTGTGTATGTCTGAAATAATCAAATGGCGCTTCGTGCTCCCAATATGAAAAATTTGAACTCATAATAAGATAACCGCCCGGCTTAAGGACGCGATTACATTCTTGTATTAAGCTTTGCGGGTTGTATATATGCTCAAGAACCGCAGAGGATAAAATTGAATCAAATTCGCAATCTTTAAAAGGCAGCTTTTGAGAAATATCACAAACGCAATCCAAAAATTCATTTTTATGCAGCGTATTTTCCCAATCTACACAGATATTTTCGTCAACAAAGTCTTTGTAATATCCGTAATAAGGAACATTTCCGCATCCTAAATCCAGCATTTTACCATTTAAATACTTCTTTAATAATTTTGGGTATATTAATTTTGCTATATTTATCGGAATATATGAAGGAGACAATTTGTCTTTATATTCGGGATTGATTTCAAAAGAATCGTTTTTAATTATATATTTCCCGGGCTTCCACTTCTCTTTATTACGCATTATTCACCACTTACTTAAACCGGATAGTAGCATATATATGTCAAATTTACAAGCAGCAATGTTTAGTTTCATAAATCAATTTATTACACAAAATTATTATAAGTGTCCTTTGGCAATATAAAATTATATCCATTTTGCATAAAATATTGAATTAAATTTTTCAATTTCCCAAAATCATTACTGCTAACAGAATCAATATTAATATTTAAAATAAAATTTTCTTCTTTTTTAATAAAAGCATCAACACAAGCATTACCGGAATTTTTTATGTCATCAAATAATATCATTTGATAATCTGGTAAATCCGCTTTACCAAATCTTAAATCATAATTGCGAACTTTATCATTCTCTATCCAATTCTCAATAGCCCTTCTGTTAAGTTTCATTTTATACCTTTTAATAAAATTTGAATCATCATACGACAAATTCATTATCCAAACAGATTTAATGCCATAACATTTTATTATTTTATTAATTATTCTTGCTTTTTTATTAAATTCTTTCAGAGTTTCAACTACAAGAATAATTTTCCTTTTAGAGTTTTCTTCAAAATCATTAGGAGCTGCAACTCCCCAATTAACATTCTCTTTTATAATTTTTGCAGGTATTCCGCCCAAAATAGTATTTTTCTGTTCATGCCTGCCTGATACTAAAGCTGCACGTGCAACAATAGTATTAGCCGGAACATAAGAATTTTTCATCACGCATGAATCATACCCAAGCCAACAATGATTTTCGATAAATAGATCATTTGCCTTGTTTATTAAATTGCCATTTTGAGTTATTGAATGTCCGTCAGTATTACAAAGTGATACATTATAGGAAAACATACAATCAGATCCGATATGTATTGAACTATTGTTGTCATAAGATTGGATTTGCGTATTCCAAAAAGAAGTATTTTTTCCTATATATATTTTTGCATTTGAACAATTTTGCAATATTTGTATACTTAACTTATCAACTACTTGAACATTTTCATCAATAAATACTTCATTATTATTTCCTTTAATTGTGCAAATTATTTTACCTCTTATCTTAGCTGTAGGTAAAATAGTAATTTTATTATCAGAACCATTTATAGTAAATTTAGATTTACTTAAATTAAAACTATTTAAAGAAATGTCCAGATAATTATTTGAACCGTTAATTGTATAATCTGCAGATAAATTTTCTGTTACACAATTATTTTTCCCGTTGATTACATGTTTTTGTTTTTTACGCTTAAAAATTTTCAAATTCAGTACCCTCTTTCGTTATAAAAGATTTAATAGAGCTTAATTCTTCATCCGACAGAGTATAGTACATCGGCATCCTGACTAAAGTATCGGACACTCTGTCTGTCACGGCCATATCCCCTGATACTCTGCCATACTTTATACCGGCCGGAGAAGAATGCAATGGAATATAATGAAATACAGGATTTATACCGTTTGATTTCATATAATCAATAAATTGTGTTCTTTCTGCTAAATTCTTAAATAGAACATAGTACATGTGAGCATTATGTTTGCAATTATTAGGGATATAAGGACGGCGGATTTTACCATCATACCGGGAAAAGAATTCATCATAGTTTTGCCAAATTTCCATTCGTTTCTTATTGATTTTATCCATATTTTCCAGTTGAGAAAACAGATACGCTGCAACCATATCAGAAGGTAAAAACGATGAACCTATATCAACCCATGTATATTTATCAACTTCTCCCCTAAAAAACTGTGAGCGATTTGTTCCCTTTTCACGTATAATTTCTGCACGTTCTATATATTTTGGGTCATTAATTATTAAAGCTCCGCCTTCACCCGAGATTACATTTTTTGTTTCATGGAAAGAGAAACAGCCTAAATCCCCGATTGTACCAAGCGGTTTTTCTTTATAAAAACTTCCGAGAGCCTGTGCCGCATCTTCTACAACAGGCAATTTATATTTTTTTGCAATTTCAAGGATTTTATCCATTTCACAAGACACACCTGCATAATGAACAACGCAAATCGCTTTTGTTTTTTCGGTAATTGCATTTTCTATCAAGTTTTCATCAATATTCAGAGTATCTTCTCTTATATCAACAAAAACGGGTACACCGCCCCTTAAAACAAATGCGTTCGCTGTTGATACAAAGGTATAAGACGGCATAATTATTTCATCACCGGGTTTGATATCCAGAAGAATAGCTGCCATCTCAAGCGCGGCAGTACAGGAATGAGTTAAGAGAGCCTTTTTGCAGTTTAATTTTTTCTCAAGGAACTCATGACATTTTTTAGTATAAATCCCGTCACCTCGAAGTACGCCTTGATTAATCGCATCTTGGATATATTCAAACTCTTTATCTATTAAAAACGGTTTGTTAAATGGTATCATTATTGCTCCTGCTTGGTATAATAAATTTTTTCACCGCTGGATTGCCAATCTCTGCAATTTTTACATAACTCGGGCAGTTCATCAAATCGTTTTTCAATATGTTTTTTCCTAAAATCTAAAATTTCATGCTGCCATATATCTTCAAGTGAACGGTTTTTAATATTTCCGAAATTATGACTTACGTCTAAATCGCAGGCACAAGTTGCAATTCTTCCGTCATCAGCAATAATCATTGTTGTCATAGCCCAAGAACAAGGCTGCCTGTCAGTAAGAGTTTCTGTCATAATTTGTCTTTTAATTTTCCCCGCCCAAGTAACCATTGGTCTAATTTTTACATTAGCACCGGCTTTTGTCCAGAAATCAATAAATGCATCCCGTTCATTTATATTGTTATCCATTTCAACAAATTGAACATAAACATTAAGTTTATCAAGATTTAACTCTTTTTTTATCTTTAATAATGTCAAAACATTATTAACAGTTTCCTGATAATTACCGCCACACCTGTTTTGGTTGTATGATTCCTCGGAGAATCCGTCAATACCTATATAAATACCATCAATACCGGCATCGATAATTTTTCGGATATTTTCTTCATTCATTAAACATCCGTTTGTATTTATAACAACATTAGTTAAACCTTTATCTTTAGCGTATTTTACCATATCAAATATTGTAGGCTTATATTTTGCTCTTACAAAAGGATCGCCAAAGAACACCATCCAAATTTTAGCATCTTTATTTTTTATTGCAATTTCATCAATAGCTTTTGTAAAAATATCCCAGTCCATAAAGTCTTTTTTACGTTTCATTTCTTTATGGACACACATTGAACATCTTAAATTACAGCAACTGACTGTATCAATTATAAATGTCTTCGGGAAATCAATAAGCCGGAACTTTTTATCTTTATAATATGTATTAAAAGATGTGTTCACGTTATCTTTATTCCTATCTGATATTTTATCCATTTTATCCAATCCTTTCACATATATATTTCATCGAATCTTTTCCGCAATTAAATATCAAATCCAAAACAGATATATTATGAACAAATGGCGGATATAATTGTTGATATTCCGGATACCCTGAATAATTCATCCATGAGAGTTTTATTTTTTCCTGAGCAAACAAGTTTTCGTCTATATAACTCCTGGCGGCAGGACCGGAGAGATATTCTGAAGCGCCGGATTGTTTACAGATTCCGACTAAACGTTCAGTCTTGTCACCTTCCAAAGTATAATCCGATGAATAAGAAATTTTTGTATTTATACCAAGTATTCCATTAATCGCTTTAATAAATCTGTAATTTATTTTCGCAAGAAATCTTTCATTTTCGTCTAAATACAGTTGTTCGAAAAAGTCTTTATAATCATTAAAAAATCTTGCTTTTGAATAACTGTTTTTTATACTAAACCAATGTTTTTTCCTCCATGTATTATTTATTGTTATTGTCCGGTTAATATTGCGATGTTCTGTAATATGCCCCTTTGTTTCTACCGGTATACTAAGCCACAGAAGTCCGTTTTGCGTTTTAATTATATTCCGATTCCTCCAGTCGTTTTTTGTATATTGAACATCATCATAGAAAACAAACTCATCGACTCGATTTATTAAATCAAAGTATCCTTTCCAGGGAATATAATTAGATTGTAATATTGCAATTTTTTTATTCTTTGTATTGTTCATTTGAAATCTTTTCAATGTATTTATGTATTTTTTAATTTCATCCAAAAATCCTTGTTAAAATTTTTCGGATTAAACTTAAAACCGGGATTCAGGATATAGTCGTCAGAAGTATATATTCTGTCACCTGTACCAATTAGTACGTTTAACAAAGTCAAACAGGCAATCTGAAATACTTTATTGTATATCCTGTCAATATCATCTTCCCAGTTAACCGAATAAATTCCCTGGCATAGAATTTCTCCGGCATCAAGTTCCGTAGAAACTCTATGGCAGGTAGCACCTAAAAATCTACAATTTTGCCTTTTTGCCGCATCTACTGTTTTCATACCTATCAAACCGGCAAAAGCCGGTAAAAGCGAATAGTGCAAATTAATAAATTCGGCTTTTTCTGAATTTAAAACATTTGCTGTTAAAATTTTATGAATATTTGTTATAATAATATGCGCATCATTTCTTTTAAGACAGTTTATAAGTTGAGAGTCATTCTCTTTTGAATAATTAACAATTTCAGCCGGTATATTTTCTTTCAAAGCATATTCATAAGCACCGCAATTTCTATCAGCGATAACACCTGCTACGGTAAAAGGATAGGAAAACTGTTTTGCTGCCATATTCAAAAACTTTAAAGTTCCGCCATTACCTGAAACTAAAAAAAGTATTTTTGTCTTTTGAACATCACCGGTCATAATAACTATTCCTTATCCCTAAAAATTTCGTCTAACAAACTTTTTAAATAATCGTCGTCAAAGAACTTTTGCACCCCATGTTTGTTTTGTTCCGCATTTTCATTGCGTGTAAATTCTTCAAAAGAATTGTTTATTATATCTACTACATTATATATTTTTATTCCGGAATCATTCAAATATTTGTTTGTAGAAATCTCGGACCTTATAAACACTTTCAAACCGAGATACAGACTTGCAAGAGTATTTCCAAACCCCTGCTGTCTGTTTTGATTAAGAATCAAAATGTCATTTTGGGCTAAATAACGGGCATAATCAGCAGGTTTCATAAATTTGTCAATATATTCAAATTTATTTCCGAAAATTCTTTTGCCTTTTTCTATAATTTCGTCTTTGAACTGAAGTTTACCGTACGATAGAACCGTTGTTATTTTGATATTTTCATCTTTATATTTTGACAACGTATCAAGCATTTCTAAAGTTGAAATATCACAAGAATTGTTTATTTGAATTTTTATATAATTTTTCTTCTCCCGTCTTGCGGCGTCAAGTATTTCTTTAGTTAAAGGGAATTTATAATGCATCTCATAAAATTTGCCCTTCATACCGTATTTTTTTATAGCGTATTCTTTATCAATATTGTTAATGTACCCTTTAAAATTCTTTCTTACAAAATCATTTTTTTCATCCCTTGGAGCATTATACAAATCGCCGCCCCACATAACCCAATAGGATTTTTTTAATAATTCCGGTTCTCTGTATAACCTATCTACGGCTCCGGGCATAAAAAGCGAATGAAATATGATTTTATCAATATTTGGTTCTAAAAATCCGTTTATATCTTTAAAATACACATATTCATAAACATTTTTCCCGTGCGGGAAGAATTTTCGTATTTTACGCGGATAGGTATTATAACAAAGAATCATGTGCTCTTGCGGATTAAAATTTTTATTCAAAAAATCAACAAAAGGTATATCAAATTTGTCATTATGCATTACGTGAATATATTTGTAATTCTTAATGTCCCTGTTGATTCTTGGAGTAATCAGCCTGCTTTTCAATCTTAATAAATAAACTTTTATTTTATCAAACATAAAACTCTCTTTTCAGACGAATACACTACATTACGCATAAAACGTTGCATAAAGCACCTAATACCAAGTATAACATAAAGTCAAAGTTTATGTAAATTAAATTCATCGCGTGTATATTACAGCTGCTCATATTTTAAAATAAAAGTTTTTAAATCCGTTTGTTTAATCAACCGGCTCTATATAAACTATATGAATTATTAAATTCGCTTATTTTCTGACAAAAACAGTGCAGCAAGTTTTACACAATATTGCATACATTTTGTAACTAAATCGTCTATCTTGTTACGCTTTTTTGACTCTCACTCCCGATTTGCCCCCTTTTATTTTTCGGATATAATTTATAATATAAATTTTGGGAGCGGTATTATGAATAATACCCGAAA
>CALUSF010000094.1 GCA_944323325.1 Candidatus Gastranaerophilales bacterium | reverse complement strand
CCGCCGGCAACCGGTATCATTGTAGCAAATTCACTATAACACAGTGCCGAAAATACGCAGGCAATAGCAGCTATTACCATGGAAATCATAAGAGCAGGCCCCGCCCCCGGACTAGTTCCGTCTGCGCTTCCCGCTGCCGCAATACCTACAACGGCAAAAATCCCTGAACCTATAATAGCTCCGACACCGAGTATAATTAAATCCCATACTCCGAGAGTCTTCTCAAGTCCTCCTTTTTCGGCGCCTGCCAAAGCATCGTCCGGATTTTTTCTCTTAATCAGGTTTCCGATAACACCGGAAAATAAAGTAGTGAAACTGTGCATTTTACTTCGTTACTCCTTTTACCCCTTTTATGACCTTTACCTCTTTACCTCTTTACCCCTTTAACTTTTATACAAATTATTGAGATAACAAAAGTATTTGATTTTATTTGTTTAACAACGGAAAACCGAGTTTTTCACGTTGTTTGACGTACAAATTAGCCACGGCCGACGCCATTGTTCTGACTCTGTTTATAAAATTAATACGTTCATCCTTGCTTATAACCCCTCTTGCATCGAGAAGATTAAAAGTATGCGAACACTTTAACACGTAATCATAAGCCGGCAAAACAAGTTCAGCCTTTATACAATTATCGACTTCTTTTTGATAAGCGTCAAACAGCATAAATAATCTGTCCGCATCAGAGTATTCAAAGTTATATTTTGATTGTTCTATTTCGTTTTGGAGGTAAATATCACCATACTTTAAAGTATTGTTCCACATTATATCAAAAACTGATTCCTTATTCTGGATATACATAGCAATTCTTTCCAGACCATAAGTTATTTCCAGTGCCACCGGCTTAACTTCCAAGCCGCCTACCTGCTGAAAATACGTAAATTGTGTAATTTCCATCCCGTCAAGCCAAACTTCCCAGCCTACCCCTGCTGCGCCAAGCGTCGGAGATTCCCAGTTATCCTCTACAAATCTTACATCGTGCTTTGATAAATCAATCCCCATTGCTTCAAGACTTTTTAAATAAAGCTCTTGAGCATTATCCGGAGACGGCTTCAAAATAACCTGATACTGGAAATAATGTCCGAGCCTATTCGGATTTTCGCCGTATCTCGCATCAGTCGGACGTCTGCAAGGCTCAACCATTGCCGTAGACCACGGTTCCGGCCCGAGAGCTCTTAAAAACGTTGCGGGATTCATCGTAGAAGCACCTTTTTCTATATCATAAGGCTGTTGAATTATACAACCGTAATCCGACCAAAAACGTGATAAACTAAGTATTAAGTCTTGAAAGTTCAATGCCATTTATATTTCCCGTTTCTAAATTGTAAAAATTACACTTAATAGATTATACACATAAATTAGAATTTTGAAAAGGGTTTTCAAAGCTTTGTTAATTTTTGTAAAGATTTTCGCTCAGGTAGCCATTTTTTATTAAAGAACTGGCAATTTATTTTATATTCCGAACTTTATATAAATAAGGTTAGTAAACAGGAAAATATTGTTAATGATTAGTCCGATAAAAGCTGATAGATTTTACACTTATACACAAGCACCAAGTTCGTGTGGATTTCGGGCTTCATCCGGTTTAGCCGGAACAACTGCCCCACAGCCGCTTACAGTATCAAATACCGGAGACACATTTGAATCATCTGTAAAACAAACAGAAAAGAAAGGGTTATCAAAAGGTGCAAAATGGGCTGTCGGGATAGGCACGGCTCTGGTGGGTCTTGTTACCGCGGGTATTCTTGTATCCAAGCATCAGGCCGGCAAGCTGAAAAAACTTTATGATGAGAATATCGTTTTCCAAAACCTTGCGGAAAAAATTGATTTTAAGGAAGCAAAAACAGTAGAAGAAGGTATTAAATTTGCAAAAGAAGTTTTAAAAGTAGGTGAGGTTGATAAGGATTTTACGCTTGATGCGATTAATTTTGCAAATAAAGGTTTGGTAGAAGTATCAAATGCAAATAAAGGAAGATTATTTATTCCTAAAAAATTGTGGTATCGAGATATGGGCGACAAGACTCTTGCGGGAGTTGTACAGGATATTGAATCACCTTATTTCGGTCATCTGATGGTAAATAAAAAATTCTTTGAGCACGAAACTTTAAATGAAAAACTGAATATACTGCTTGGTATAGGAAAACAAAAAGCTGCCGCCGAATCAGCTTCAAAAGCTGCGGTTAAAGCTCCTGAAGAATTTAAGTTTGTATGCAATTTGGATGAAAAATCGATAAATGTGATAAAAAAATACAAACAGTCGCCGGATTCTCTAACTATAGCCGAAAAACGGGAATTGTGGGCTAATTTGTCTAATGCAGGCCGTATTCAAGAAAATCTGCTTGATTTAGCACCTTTTACAACATTAAAAAATAATCTGTCTTTGTTTGAACAAAATGGTATACAAGTTGATTTTGATGACTTTGCCAAGTTGATAACAAAAAAACAAAGTGAAAAATTAAAAGAACTGTTTACTCAATTGCAGGAAAAACTGGGGCACCAGCCTGAAATTGATATACCGTATTTATCTCCGACAGAGACAATTCACCATGAAATGGGACACTTGCAGGATTTTGCAAAGAATTTGAAAGAATTGGATATTAAAAGATGGAAGATTCCGAGTTTTAAAGATGCCTATAATAACGTAAAAGCCGGGAAAAAGGATACATCCGGTGTAGAATTTGTAGATAACAGATGGAAGGGGCTCACTTATAAAGGATTTAAAGAGCTTTTTGAAAAGAATCCTAAGAAATTCCAAAAGAAATACCCCGATTTGTACGAATTTTTAACAAATCAGGAAACCCAACAGACCGCAGGGAAAGTTTCATGGTACGCTCAAACAAGCATTGGGGAGTTTATTGCGGAAGTCTACGGCAAAATGGTTCGCGGAGAAAAAATTGCTGATGACGTGATGGCTTTGTATAAAAAATACAACGGCCCGATGCTCGGAGGATAAACTTTTTGGGAATTTAAACCGGCCAAGAATCATTACTGCCGGTACAAGCAATAATTAAAAACTCTGTTGAAAAATTATACTTAATGGCTTATACTGTATTTACGCACATTGAAAGCAAGTAAACAGATTTTGGCGAATACACAATAAAACGGTCTTCCGGGGTTTTGCCCATAGGGCATACTTGCCCTACGATACTAAATACATTACCATGGGAATGTACTGGTTTTGATGCCCGTCCGGCGAGGGCAATGGGCAAGCCGAACGCACGTAAGTGCGTGAGGCGGAGTCGAGAAAAACGGTGTCGTGTTGCGAAAGCAATACGAGCAGGTTTTTCGAGCGGAGCCGTCTTATTGAATTCCAAATTCCATGGGGATGTACTGGTTTTGACGCCGTGATTGGTAGATTCGGATTGCGAGTACGGGCGCTGTTCCCGTTTATCAACGAGCAAACTAAATTAAATGCTACAGATAATGTTGTAGTTGCTGATTTCTCTAGAGCTGCTGCTCGTAGAGCTGCATAACAGACTTTGCAGTCAGCCTCTGATACCGCCCAGCTTGCCGGCAGTATCGGACCACTATGCAAGCTGCAGTACGCAAATGATGGTATGCGTATTAAGTTAACCATTGAAGGTTAGACTTCCGCAAAAAGTCTTTGGCTTATTTTAGGTTTTGTAACTTTCCGTAATAAGCCGAGTTAATAAGTTACTACACTCGTAGAGATTCGTGTTTATCCACGATGGACGCGGGTTCGACTCCCGCCATCTCCAGTAATAAAAAAGGACTACATTATGTAGTCCTTTTTTATTACTCAGATTGTAGAGTTAAGAACCCGCTGACAAGGCGGAGCCTTGTCAGCGGGTTCGAGCGGGAGCGAGCTGAGGCTGAAGCGATTTGCAAGGAGTAAAACCCCGACGCAAATCGCGTAATTGCCGTTAAACGCGAGCGACCAAGACACTCCCGCCATCTCCATAATTTATAAATAAGGGGCACAAGAAGCCTCTTTTTTAGTGCAAAAATTCCCACATGTAGCGGGCTTTGGAGGATTTCATAGAATTCTTATCGCTTAAATTCCGGAGAGAATTCATTATATTAGCCCCAAATTCTCTTTTGCGAAATCAAAAGAGTCCTTTTTGTGTTTTAAACTCATATTTTATGTTAATATTTCAGTATGGGCAATGTAATTATAGATTTATTTAGAACTGACAAACAAGCATTAGCGTTGTTTATTCAAGCTGCTGCCACTATAATGATAGGTTTGTTGGCTTGGACAGCCGCGAATGGGCAGAATAAAATTGCTGAAAGAGCTGAACGAAAAGAATTATTTAGATTGCGATATAAAAATCTTTATCATGAAGTTCATTTAATGTTTGCAAAATGCAATGAATTAGTATGTGAATACGATGATATAATTTATTCACATTCAAAAAAAACTAAGAAAAAAAAGAAATCAACTATTAGAGATATTAAATCTAGGTATTTTGAAATAAACACTGAATTTAATAAAAAAATGCAACTTAATCAATTTTTAATTAAGCCACAAGATTTTGATAAGTTAGAAACATTTTGCGAAGAGTATCTGCTTGAAGTAAAAAAATATCTTTGGGATGAAACTGATGACAAAATTTGTAAAAATTATGAGGTTGCAACAAGATATAGCGAACGTCGTAATGTTATCAAAAAAATTTTAACACCTTATTTATTACATGAGAATGAAAATTACTTATCATTTTATAGTTATAAAATTTGTAAATATTTAAAAAATCATATCCATTTATTTTTATTAGATTATTTCCCAACTTTTTGTGAAATATTAGGAACCGTTTTACTTTCAATAATGCTTTTGGGAGGTGTTGCATTCGGATTTTTAGAACTTTTAAAAGAAATTTTAAAAGCTCCTATTTCAATAAAAAATAAGAAATTTAATATAGAGTTAAAAATGAAATCAAAATATTTACAACGTAATAGACCATGGCCTTTGTAAATATTACATTTTTTATTTATCTTCCACATACTTATCTGCCATTGCAATCAGCTTTTTCACATTCAACTCCGGATCTTGGGTTCCATTCATTATGCTTTCTATAATTTCTGGTGGCAGAAACCTTAGCTTCCTTAATCGCTTATTATTTCCGTTTCTTGCCTCCGGCGGTAGCTTTCTCTCTGCTCCAAGTTTGTTGTACCAAAAGCTTTTCACAATTGCTTGAATCAATTTTATATCATAATTCGCCTTTCCTGGAATTATAATCTTATTTTTTCTTTGCGGGGTTAATGCAACTTGTACATCAATATGATTAGTAATAATTTGTTCGTTTTCCTCTGTATATTTGAATTCTGCGTTAAATGCCATTGTAGCAAAATATCCAATAATATAGCCTATATCATAGTTAATTGAAATTCTATTAAGACTTAGATCTATTCGTCTAATCACAGTTCTTAAAAATACCTTATCTAATTGGTAAGTGTTCATTAAATCCAGTATCAATTTCTGTTATTCAATTGAGTAATTTTCAAGATAACCCTGTATTTTATAGGTATTATGTAACAATTTTGTCAAATCACCTTGTACAAACGTTTCGATTTCTCCTGCTGAAATTTTTGTAATGTCTCCACGTTCATAATCTATTGGATTCTTAATTGCCTGACTTATGTAGTATCTATATTGTTTTCCCTTTCCACTACTATATGATGGAGACATTTTATTTCCTTTATCATCGTACAATAATCCTGCAAGAAGCGAACCCGTTTTTGCATTTGTTGAATGTTTTCTCTCAACTGCATTAGCTTTTAAAAGATTTTGCACATCATTAAACAACTCATGAGATATAATTGCATCGTGCAAACCTTCATATTCCTTATTTTTGTGAACAATTTTACCCAGATAAACTTTATTGGAAAGTATATGATATAAACTCCCTTTAGCAAGAGGTTTCCCATTTCTGGTTAAAATTTTCTTATCAATAAGATATTGTTTCAACTTTAATACATTTTTTATTTCAAGATAAGATTCAAATATAATTCGAACATTATCGGCATAAGGTTGCTGTGGATGCAGCATATGATGCTCATCTTTTTCATATCCGTAAGGACAAGTTCCGGAAAGCCATAAACCCTTTTGGCGAGAAGCTTCAAATTTATCCCTTATCCTCTCTCCTGTTACTTCACGTTCAAATTGAGCAAATGATAACAGAATATTTAAAGTTAATCTTCCCATTGATGTTGTCGTATTAAAATGCTGAGTTATTGAAACAAACGAGGTATTGTGCTTATCAAAGATATCAATAATTTTTGCGAAATCCATCAATGAACGGGTTAAACGGTCAACTTTATACACAACTACAATATCAACTTCGTCATCTTCAATATCTTTAAGTAGTTGCTTAAATGCAGGTCTTTCCATAGTACCACCGGAATATCCACCATCATCATATTGTTTATCTAATAAAATCCAGCCTTCATGCGCTTGAGATTTTATATAAGCCTCACAAGCTTCACGCTGTGCATCAAGAGAGTTGAAATCTTGTTCTAAGCCTTCTTCCGTTGATTTTCTAGTATAGATTGCACATCTGATTTTCTTTTTCATTATGCCACTCCGAAAAATTTCTTTCCGTTCCAACGCGTGCCAGTTATTTCATTAGCAATAGCTGACAAGCTTTTGTATTTTTTGCCATTATAGTCATAGCCGTTTTGGACTACTGTTACTGAATATCGTCGTCCCTTAAACTCTCGAATTAATTTTGTTCCATCAGCAATCGATAGAACTTTATTGTCTTTTTCTACTCTTTGAGTTTTATCATACTGTTCAACCAATTTGTCTATCTTGTGTTGGATTTCTGGTGATAACGAACCGTATTCATCTTCCCAGGCTTGTATCCGCTTTTGAAAAATGTTTGGAGTCATAATGTACCTCAACTAGTTATTGTATTTACATTAATTACTCTTGTATCAGTAAACATCAACTTCTAAGACACAATTCGTATAATTGGCTTGATTAATAAATTATTTAGAGCAATTAATACAAGTATGGTTATCAAGAACAAGAAAACACACGAAGAACTGAATTTAAGTTATCCAGAATTTCGCAAAAGATTTGTGGCAGAAATTGAAGAAGCATATGAAAGCTTTAAGCAAACAGAAATGGCTCATGAATTTTACAAACGACAAGATGATAACTTGATAGAGTGCGATTTTTACTTTCAGCTACAATGGAATTTCAATCATTTTACGAATTCTAATTGGTTTATCAAAAAGATTTAAATCGTTATAACTTCTTAAAATTCTTTTTTAATGCTTTTAAAACATCAAGATAGGTTTTCAATTCTGCATCATTAGCTGTCTTTATCAGATG
>CALUSF010000093.1 GCA_944323325.1 Candidatus Gastranaerophilales bacterium | reverse complement strand
AAGCTTAAGTTAGACGTTTGCTGATAAATTATTCCGTTAAAGCGAATAAATATATTTGAAGCTTACCATGACGATATGATGTTTTTATAAAGTGTCATTTTTTATTTGTAAAAGTAATCATCTTATTTACTTATTCCATTTTTACCCGAAACAATTTACAATATTTCTATGGAAAATATTTTGGAGATTAGAAATCTTAATTTATATTTTGGCGAATATCAGGCGCTTTTTGGGGTAAATTTGGTATTAAAAAAAGGGATTATGCATGCTCTGGTCGGCGAATCCGGCTGCGGAAAGACTATGACTGCAATGTCAGTTATGCGTCTGCTTCCTAAGTCCGCCCTGATAAAAAGCGGTGAAATATTTTTTAACGGCGAAAATATTATGGAGTATAAAGAAAGACAAATGCGGGATTTGCGCGGGAATAAAATTGCACTTATTCCGCAGGATCCGATGACTTCTTTAAATCCGCTTTATACTATAGGAAATCAGCTTGTGGAATCCATCCGCGCGCATACCAAAGTAACCGAAAGGCAGGCTCTAAGAAAAGCAAAAGAAGTTATGGATCTTGTCAGAATTCCTGATATCAACAAAAAACTCAATTTTTATCCTCACGAATTTTCAGGCGGAATGAAACAAAGAATTATTATTGCAATGGCACTTGCCTGCAGTGCGGAACTAATTATTGCGGATGAGCCGACAACGGCGCTTGATGTAACGATTCAAAAGCAAATTATGGATTTGATTGACGAAATAAAAAAAGAATTCCGAACCACTGTTCTTTTGATTTCTCATGATTTGGCGCTCGTAAGCAATTACGCCGATTACGTTTCCGTAATGTATGCAGGGCATATTGTAGAGCAGGCCCCCGCAAAAGACTTTTTCCGGCACACGCTTCATCCTTATTCGGCTGCACTTTTAAATTCTCTTCCGACAAAAAATCCGGCATTAAAACTGAAAATTATTGAAGGCGCACCTCCCGGAATTCAGGAGCAGATTGCGGGTTGCAAATTCCATCCGCGGTGCGAATTCTTTAAACCCGGGCTCTGTGACGCAAATGAACCGGTTTTAACGGAAAAAGAAATTTATCATTATTCGGCCTGTCTTGTAAAATAATTTAATTTTAACTTTTTTGATATTTCATCAAAATCACCCATTCCGTTCATGAATATAAATCCGTTTTGGGAAATATTAACTTCTACTTTGTTTTTATACTTTGTGAAAATTTCTTCATTATATCTGTCGGTTAAAAAATGATACCTTTGATTAGAAGAGCCGCACCAAGGGCGTGAATAATCGGTCTTATCAATTTCATACGGGCCGTCAATTAATAAATCCGTGTTATTCAGAAGCATTTTGTTTTTAGGATTTTCTCTGAGTTCTTCAAGCAGTCTTCCCGTAAAACATAATACACTTAAGTTGTTTTCCTTGACTTTTTGGGCAATTATGCCGAGTGCTTCGGCCTGTTCAAACGGTTCTCCGCCAAGAAACGTAACTCCTTCTATATCTTTTTGGTTAAGAATATCTTCAATAATATCTTCCGTTTTTAGAGTTATTCCGCCGGAATGTGACCAGGTGTGAACCGCCTGACACCCCCTGCAATGCAAAGAACATCCTTGCACCCAGATACAATAACGATTCCCGGGGCCTTCAACTTTTGTGTTTTTTAAAATATTGAATACGCGGAGTTTCATAAATCCACACTTCGCTCATTGTATTTTTGAATTTTTAACGAACCTTTCATTTTATTTGCGCAGACTAAATCCCGTAATTGACTTTCTATATGCGGTCTCAGTTTAAGGAATACAAAAAACTCGTTTATATTCTTAAACCCTCCTATTTCTTCGCGTTTTTTAATAATCTTTTTTGACATAACGATACTTATGCCCGGAAGCTCCGTTAATTCGACTTCGGAAGCATTATTTACATCAATCTTTTCAACGGGTTTTAGTTTCTCTTTTTGTACGGCATTTTGTAACGGTTTTGCCGAAAGTGAAGTTTGTATAATATCTTCGGATATAATAACTTTAAATTTTCTGCAGTTCTCGACCAGTCCGTCATAAGTCGTATTATGATTAAAACTTACGCAAAACATGTCCCATAGATCTGTCAACGGATGTACGGTAGAGCTTATAACACGGAATGTTCTGTAAGACGGCTTGCCGTTTCCGTTTTCTTTTCCGGTGATGCTTACACCGTCATGTGCAAGCCTCAGTGAGCAATATCTGTTTGAAAGCTTAAGGTTCCTCCATATATTTTTGTACGGTGCAAGGTAGATTTTTGCAACGTTAAGCGCTTCTCTGCGTCTTTGGGCTTCTCCGGATTCAATGATATTTCTTTCCGTGAAATGCGTAAATATAAAATAACCTGCAATCAGTACAACCGAAATAACGATTGCCGGAATCGGAAATAATGCAAATAATAATATCAATAATGATATACAGGAGCTTATGAATCTTATTCTCATATTTATTTTATATTCTTTGTTTATTTACAACAATAATATGTTTTTTATTATGTGTCAATTTGAAAATCCGCAGGGGTTAACATATAGTGTAAACTTTTCTGTAATACAAACCGGCACCTATAATTGATAAAATAATGTTAGGCATAAATGCCGCCAGAGCAGGGATAAGAGAACCGGCTTCGCCGAATGATATTGAAAGAGCTCTTATCAGATAATATGCAAAAATAATTAAAATACTGAATAAAAATCCTCTGTTGTAGCGTACTCTCGGCGGAGTAATCGCAAGCGGAACCCCGATTAGTACAAGTACAATTGTCGTAAGCGGAAGTGCAATTTTATCAAATAAACTTATTTTTAATACGTGTTTGTCCTGAACATCTGATTTTGCAAGAAATTTACAGAGCTGGATAAAGTTATGTTCATTTGCCAGATTTCTGTTCATTTCTTTTGATAAATCCATTCCGAATTTTACGGTAGAATCTTCAAAAAGCGTTGTATCAAGAGTCTTGCCGCTATCGGTTACCGTATATATTGCTCCTTTTTGGAATTTCCATCCCTCAGGCGTTGTAGCACCTTGTCTTGCTTGTAAAATTTGGATTGTACCGTCTTTTGAAGCGTCTAAAACGGTTATATTATGAAGCTGCTTGTCGGTACAATCTCCCACGTAAAATAACCGTTTCAAAAGCCCGTTTTCTTTAGCTTCTTTGAATGTAAAATTATGTTTGCCTTCCGGTATATTCTTTTTGCTGAAAGCGTATAAAGCCAAGTCGGTAGATTGTTTTGTCATAATAGGCACGACGGTTTCATTGAGTACAAAACTTACGCAAGCCATAACTATTGCAAAAATAAAAATCGGTTTTGCGATTCTGTTGAGGCCTATGCCGCAGGCTCTCATTACCGTTATTTCCGAACTCAAACTCAGACCGTTTAATGTCATGACCGTTGCAAGCAAAACTCCCATAGGAATAGTCATTACAAATACTGCCGGAAGATGTAGAATTATAATCAAAAACGCAATTTTAAAAGGAATTCCGTACATTGAAATCTGTTTAATCAAGGTTATAAAAGTATCTGATGCAAAAATTATTGACGTAAACACCAGGACACCCATTATAAACATCTCAATAACCTGCTTTAAGATATATTTATCCAGCAGTTTCATGTTTTTTAGATTATAAATTAATTTTTTGATATGATTCTTCATTAGCTTAAGTTACATTATATCAAAAAATTTTATCTTTGTTTCCATTTGATTTTTATTTTAAAGCCAAATAAAACCCAAACTTTACGTTTCTGGACTCCGCTATATTCATTGTATTTATAAATTATTTTTTTAAGGAAGCATAGTCCGAAATATTTAATTCTCTCAAATTTAGTGACTTTTCCGATATATTGCCTGTATTTATCCCGATTATCAAGTATATACTTGGGGAAAGAATCATCCAGAGGTACAATAACATAATCTTTATGTCGTGCAACGCTTTTTTTCAGATATTTCAATTCGCTTTTTCCTGCTTCGACAATTTCAGTGTGTGAAATTGATTCCAGCTTATATTTTATATTCTCAATACTTCCCAAATAAGTAAAGTGCCATCCTCCGTCAGGAATATGATATGTTTTTTTATAATACCTGATAAGTGAAGGTGTTACACCCTTGTTCATTTCTTCAAGTAAATGACCGTTAAATTGCGGCTTTTCGTTATCATATAAATGTTTATAATCGTGGTAAGAAAGCATTTTAGTTCCCAAAAGCCAATTTATTTTAACGGTGCTTACACAATTTATATAATAATGACATGTTATTTGTTCAAAAAGTTTTACTCCCGGAATTTCTTTGTATTTGTCTATTAACTCCGGACGGGGAATTTCGTCTAAATCGGATATTAAAATTATGTCATTGTCTTTGCAATTTGCAAAACCGTTTGCAATTGAATTTCTTTGATGATTTTCCAGCACCCAAGGGTTGGTACTGTCGGGATATGTGTCTACTATTATATGAATAATTTTATTTTCAAATTGTTTAAATCTTTCTTTATTTTCATTGTAATAGAGAGGTTTATCTTTTCCGGTAAAAGTTTTGGTCGCCTCTACCAAAACAAAATAATCAACATAATCGTTAAGTGTGTTTAATCTTATTTCCAGTAAATCAAGTTCATTAAAAAATGTAAAACAATCGTAAATCATATAATAATTTCCTATATAATACTATATGAAATATATTATATCATAATATGTTTAAAAATTTTCTGGCTTTTCCTTCAAATATCTAACAAAATACGCAATAATTGCCGGAATAATACTTAAAACAATTAAAACATTCATAATCCCGAATTTTTGTGCAATAGTTCCGAGCACTGACATACAAAGTGCGACAATTCCCCAGCAAAAACCGTTTATAAATCCTGCGACAATGCTTTTATACTCAGGCATTGTTTTTTGTGCCCAGACCATTGTAACAGGCTGGGCAAGCATAGTAGTAAAACCCATTATAAAAAATACTGCCAGCGATATTGCGGGGTGTGATTTATAAATTGAGGCGAATACAATCATCATCGGGAAAGTTGCGTACATAGAAAAATAAATGACCGGCTTTGAACCGAACAACTTTTCGGCTTTAGGACTTAAAAATGAACCGATTGCGCCGGCAAACACGAATAAGAACAGTGCAAATCCGATATAAAACGCTGAAGAACCCGTTGATTTCCACAAAAACGGGAGCAATATACACGAACTGTTAGTTACAAGCGATTTCATCATTGAAATAAGCATCAGAAGATTCATTTGTCTGCTGGATAGAATCTCTTTAAAGGATTTGAAAAATTCTTTGTGCTTCGGTTTTTTCTCAATAGCAGAAAGTTTCGGTACAAAGAAAAACATTATTCCTGCAAGCAGCAAACCGAAAATTGATGTATAAGATATCATATCAAGTCCGAGAACCTGAGTAATAAGTGCGGCAAGCAGCGGGCCAAAAGCAAATCCGAGCGAGCCCATACTTATAAATGTGCCCATACCTGAAGAGCAGTTTTTGCCTGCAAAATAGTTTATAAATCCCATTGCCTGCGGGTGAAAAAAGCTTCCTCCCAAACTGCCCAGAACCATACAAACAAGCAGAATCCGCACATCCGGCGCGAGAGGAGCAAGCGGGATGAATATGGACGCAAGAATTAAGCCCCAAAATATGAAAAATCGTTTTAAGATGTTATCGGCAAAAAATCCGAAAATCGGCTGCAGCATTGATGAACAGATGTGCGAAATACTGATTAAAACGGTCGCAACGGATAAAGAAAATCCCAGTTTTGCAGCAATAAAAGGCATTATCGGGTTCAAAAATCCGCTGTACACATCTGCCGCCAGATGCGCAAGGCAAAGCCATATAATTGCTTTTTGTGTGTTTGTAATCTTCATTTTACACCTTTCAATTCGGGTTTCCGGCAGGATGAGCCGTGACTTTTTCTTGCCGTAACTTCGCTTCCCTCTATATTATATTTCACTGCAAATTGAATAATCAAATTTATAGTGTTATAATCAAGACATGAGTTCAGAAGCTGAAGATAGAAATCTAAAAATGGTCGGTTTGGAACTCATGTTCCTTACCCCTGAAAAATACAGTCATAAAGACGGTATTACTGCTGTTGAGCTGGCAAAATTAGTGGATTTGCCGCTTGAGGAAGTAAAGAAAAAACTCCAGATTCTGAAAGACAAAAATATTGTCCGCGTAAAAGGTATAAACCCCAAATACTGGCTTTTCGATGAATACAATTTTCAACGTCTTGACGATGATGATGATATTTTTCACCTGCTTTGCAATTTTGAAGACGTTGACTTTGACAGGTACTTTAATTATTAATTAGTGAAAGTATTGCTTCTATATATTATTTAGTTAATCGCAAAAGAAAACAGGTCGGTTATAATATCCTTCCTGTTAAGATTTTACACTAGCCGAAATATAAATAGCAATTTCATTGTACACTAAAAAACTTAAAATTACAAATAATAATACCCATAAATTTACACACAGTATATAACTTTTGAAAACCTCAATTTACTAAAAACCACCAATGTCAACGAAAATTACCGCATGCGATAAATGTTAAATTATGTAACAAATATATACTTAATATATCAAAATTTGTCAATTTTCTTAACATTAATGTTTTAATATATATAAGAGGACAGATTATGAATAACAAATTTAATTCAATAGTCGGCAAGACAGAAGCCGAAGCATTAAAAGATTTGATATTCTCGCGTGCAAGAGAGCGTGCGCAGGCGCTTAATGAAAACGTTCAGTCGGACATTATGGATCTTGCGAGGGACTCTTTTGTAAGCAAAGATAATCCGTTTTCAGCTATTGCCGCTCCCAAAGAAGCGGAAGAGGTGCAGGAAGCTAAGCAAGATGCGATAGGCTTTCCTCAAAAGAATGTGAAATTGCAGGTAAAAGAACAGCAGAATAAAGTTTTGAATGAACAGCTTACCGCAGCAACGGTTCAAAATAATATGATTGAAGCCAGAAATTCGTTATCTAATAAACAGAGTTTCATGGGGGCTTTAAACTTTTTAAATTCTCAAGCTGCAATATCTCTTATACGTACAAGAGCCGATAAATTTGAAATGTTGGCTTAAGTTTTGCCTTGTTACACTCTGTTAATTATATTTATTTGTGTTGTGTTTTGAAGAAAAAGAGCCTAGAGTGTCGGGCAAAATGTTTGTGTGCTTACCGTTTTAATTGCTTGTAACGATATGCTGGATATTGCCCGACAATAACTGTCATGCGGAATAGCCGGTATAACTACCCAAGATAAATTATTTTGTCATGCTGAACTCGTTTCCACAACTGTCCAAAATAAATTTATAAACAAATGACGTATACTACCCTATATTTATA
>CALUSF010000092.1 GCA_944323325.1 Candidatus Gastranaerophilales bacterium | reverse complement strand
GGGGTAGGGGGAGGGGTAAAATGCAACATATAAACTTGAAGCTTTTTTCCTGCAACCGTAACGGAATGAGCAATCAATGTTTGCGAAACAGCAGCAAAACGGGCATTGTTTGAGCGAAGCGAGTTTGCCCGTTTCATTGTTGAGCATTACAGTTGATTAGCGAATGAAGTTCGGGTTGCGAGTTTCTTTGTACCACTTTCTTGTCGACACAAGAAAGTGGTGAGGTAAATGGGAGAGGGGTAAATGACAAATTAAATAAATTAAAACTAAAGAAATTTTCTTTTACACAACATTTTGACTAAAATGTTGCATTCGGTTCAAAAACATGAAATTACCTGCATTTGTATATTCGGAAAAGTTAACATACAGAAAAGAAATAAAACAAATCCTCGGAATTAAAATATCCTTCCCGAGAGTTAAAAAAACTATCGCATTTGTTGAAACCAGAGGACTGGGCGATTATATCGTAATGCACAACTTCCTGAAAAATTTGAAAGAAAGTAAAAAATACCAAGACTATAATATTATTCTTATAATCCGTAAAAACATAGCCTCACTTGCCGAAGCGTACGACTCACTCTATGTTGACGAAATTTTATACGTTGACGGCAGAGCCGATATGCTGAAAAATCTTAAAGTAGAAGAACTTGTATGCCTCTACGACGGTAATTTTAAATTCGAAAAATTGTGCTTTAAAAAAATTAAAGCTAAGAAAAAAACAATATGTTCAGTAGACACAAAAAGCGCACAAGAACTCTGTTTCAGAACTAAAACACTAAAAAAAATATTCGAAAATCTAATCGAAGAAAAAATAGAAGATTTTTCTTACCCGTATTTTGATAACACGAATACAAATATTAAAAATAACTCTATTTTTATTTCCCCCTTTGCAAATTTAGACCTCCGCACCTGGAAAATTGAAAAATATGCGGCTCTAATAAATAAAATAACTAAAAATTACCCAAACGATATTGTAATTCTTGGTGAACATCCGAACAAACAAGCCGTAGATAACCTCATATCTATGTGCAATGACCGCACAAGAATTATTAACGCGGCAGGTAAATTCTCAATAAATGCACTGTATGACCACTTTCGATACAAATGCGCAATACTGATTGCTAATGAAACCGGAACCGTTCACCTGGCAGCCGGCGCAAATGCCAATATAATATGTATCTCAAACGGCTCTCACTACAGCGTTATGACACCTTATGAAAAACCAAATATAAAATACATTTTTCCGCCGGAATTTCAATACACTCCAAATCATACAATACTGAATCTTGATATTAACAATATCAGTACGGAAAATGTATACGCAGAATTTGAATCACTTATGAAACAACAACCGGTCTGCGTAAAATAAAATTCAATAACTAAGCGGCCGCAAATAAATTTGCGGCCGCCTGATTATTACAATTTAAGAAAAAAGATTATTCTTTTGTAAATTCTGCATCAATTACATCATCATCTTTCTTATCAGATGAAGCGTCTGAGCCTGATGAATTTGCTTCACTGTTAGCATCTCCGCCTTCTTTTTGAACTGCTTCATAAGCCTTTTGCGAAATTGCAAACATTGTCTGCTGTAATTCTTCAGATAACTTCTTCAACTCATCAACAGGTTTGTTTTCATCCAACGCTTTTTGAAGAGCTTCTCTGTGTTCTGTTAATTTCTTAACATCATCTTCAGAAATTTTACCTTCAAAATCTTTTACGATTCTTTCGGAAGAAGAAATCAATGAATTAGCATTGTTTTTAATTTCAGCTTCTTCTTTCTTTCTCTTATCTTCCGTAGCATTGGCTTCCGCTTCTTTAACCATCTTATCGATATCAGCTTCAGAAAGGTTAGAAGAGTTTGTAATCGTAATCTTTTGTTCCTTATTAGTAGCTTTATCTTTAGCGGAAACATTAACAATACCGTTTGCGTCGATATCAAATGTAACTTCAATTTGCGGAACACCTCTCATTGCAGGTGCGATACCTTCAAGTCTGAACATACCTAATGATTTGTTATCGCTTGCCATTGGTCTTTCACCTTGAAGTACGTTAATGTCAACGGCAGTCTGGTTGTTTTCAGCTGTTGAGAATACCTGTGACTTACTTACAGGAATTGTTGTGTTACGCGGAACAAGCGGAGTCATAACGCCGCCTAAAGTTTCGATACCTAATGTCAGAGGAGTTACATCTAACAAAACGATATCCTTAACTTCACCCGCGAGTACACCTGCCTGAATAGCCGCACCTACCGCAACTACTTCATCAGGGTTAACTGATTGGTTCGGATCTTTACCTGTATAAGCCTTTACTAACTGTTGAACAGCCGGAATACGAGTAGAACCGCCGACAAGAACAACTTCATTGATATCATTCTTGCTTAAACCCGCGTCAGAAAGAGCCTGCTCAACCGGTTTTTTGCATCTTTCCAAAAGGTCGTGAGAAAGTTCTTCGAATTTTGCTCTTGTAAGAGAAAGTTCAAGGTGTTTCGGACCGTTAGCATCAGCAGTAATATAAGGAAGATTAATTGTAGTTTCAACTACTGATGATAATTCGCATTTAGCCTTTTCAGCAGCCTCTTTGATACGCTGCATAGCTTGTTTATCATTAGTCAGATCAATACCTTCCTGTTTTTTGAATTCTTCACAAATCCAGTCGATAATCTTTTTATCAAAATCATCACCGCCTAAGTGAGTATCACCGGAAGTTGAAAGAACTTCGTGAACACCGTCGCCGATTTCAAGAATTGATACATCAAATGTACCGCCGCCTAAGTCGAATACAAGAACTTTTTCCGGTTTATCTTTTTCAAGACCGTAAGCAAGAGCGGCCGCAGTCGGTTCGTTTACAATACGAAGTACATCTAAACCTGCAATTTTACCTGCGTCCTTTGTTGCCTGTCTTTGAGCGTCATTAAAGTAAGCAGGAACCGTAATAACGGCAGAAGTTACTTTTTCACCCAAATATTTGCTAGCATCATCTGCCAATTTTCTTAAAATCATTGCAGAGATTTCTTGCGGAGTATAATCTTTTCCGTCAATGTTCTTTTTATAATCCTCGCCCATATGTCTCTTGATAGAAGCGATTGTCTTATCAGGGTTTAAGATTGCTTGTCTTTTTGCCAATTGACCAACTAATCTTTCACCGGTTTTAGTAAAACCAACGATAGAAGGAGTTGTTCTCATACCTTCCGCGTTAGCTATAACGGTAGGTTTACCGCCTTCCATAACTGCTACAACCGAGTTTGTTGTACCTAAGTCAATACCAATTGTTTTAGCCATATTTTTATCTCCTTTTATTTTGTTAGTGAGTGGTGAGTAGTGAGCAGTGAATAGAAGGTTTATTTTCCGGTCACTAATCACTAGTCACTATTCACTAATATTATTAAAACATTGTTTTGAAGAAAATCTTAAAAAATAAACATTTTTTTAATAATTGCTTTTTTAATATGCAAACTCGTAAATAACAAATAATAAACAAAAAAGTAAACGGATTAAAAATATAAATTACCATTAGCCCTGATATTACCATCCGCAGCAGAACGCGAAAATAAATCCTTTTAAATCAGTTCTCTGTCTTTAATATACCTCGGACGAGCCTTAACTTCATTAAATATCTGTCCCATATATTCACCAATGATTCCCAGACAAAATATTTGAAGTCCGCCAAAGAACGCAAGTAAAATAACCAAAGTTGCCCATCCGTTTGGTGTTGTATGGAAAAAATATTTCTCACTGATAACTTCAAGAGCAAAGACAAAACTTCCCAAAACCGTTAAGAAACCTATAACCGCAATTATTCTCAAAGGTACGATGCTGAATGCAGTAATGCCGTTAAGTGCAAGACTCGTAAGAGAAAAGAAATTAAATTTTGAACTCCCCAATGCACGCGGCTTAACATCAAAATGAACGTAAGCGGTCTTTAATCCTATTTCGTGGAAAAATCCTCTTAAAAACAACCCTTCTTCCGAATATTTTTCCAAAATTTCCAGCGCCTTATAGCTTACCAGACGAAAATCCGAATGATTCGGCGGAATTTTTACGCCCAGTATATTCATCAATCTATAAAAACAAAGCGCCGTATATTTTTTGAAAAACGAATCCGTTTTTCTGTCATTTCTGATTCCGGATACAATATCCGCCCCTTTATGGTATTCATCAACAAATATTTCAATAGCATTCTCATCTTGCTGCAAATCCGCATCAATTGAGACAACGCAGTCGCATCCGATATCTTTAACCCCCAAAAGTCCCGCAATAAGTGCTTTTTGATTGCCGTAATTTCGTATAAATTTTGTACCCTTTACCCTGCTTCCGTAAGTATTGTGTAAATCCTCGATAATATCCCAGGTTTTATCTTTTGAACCGTCGTCTACAAGATAAATATAACTCTCTTCAGAAATCTTGCCTTTTCCCGCAATATCATCCAAAACCCGAAGAAGAGTCTCTACGGTTGATTTAACTACCAGCTCTTCATTAAAACAAGGAATTATGATTGCAAGTTTAGTTTTATTTTCGCTCATTGTAATCCTCTATATATTATAATACAATAAATGATATGAAAATAAAGTGTTGAAAGAGGAGTTAATTTGTCTGATAAAAAATTTATACTAAATGCTGATGATTTTGGCATGAGCGATGCTTACAACAGAGCCGTACTTGAGGGTTATACATCCGGAATATTAAAAAGCGCAAGCCTTGTTGCAAACGGTGAAGCTTTTGAAGCAGCTTGCAAAGAAGTTATTCCGGCATGCCCGGACTTGGGAGTAGGAATTCACCTAAATGTTATTGAAGGTAAGTCTTTATGCCTTAATCTTGATAAACTCACGGATGAAAACGGCAATTTTAATAATTCTTATGTTCAATTACTCTTTAAATCCTTGAATAAATCAAATAAAGATTTTTGGGAACAGCTGGAAAAAGAATTCCGCGCCCAGATTGAAGAAGTTATGAAAAATACAAAAGTTTCTCATATAGATTCGCATGTACATGTTCACTCAATTCCGGCAATCTTTGAGCTTGTGTGTAAATTAGCCAAAGAATACGGAATAAAACAAATAAGAACCCAATATGAAAAACCGTATATCATACCCGATATTTTTAAACACCTTAATACAAAGTATCCGGTTAATCTGATAAAAGTCATACTTTTAAACTTTTTTACCCTTATAAATGAAAGTAATGTTCATAAGTACGGATTGAACACAAATGACTATCTTATAGGTGTTGCCTATACTTCCATGATGAACAGTTTGACTGTTTCTTACGGGCTTATGGCAATAAAATATGACAAATTTACGGCAGAAGCACTTATTCATCCGTGCAGATATGAAGACGGTACAATTGATAATCACTTTGCCGAATTTCAGATTACAAAAAACATGAAACTAAAAGACAAAATCGAAAAGTTAGGTTTTGAAATAACCAACTATGTTGAAAAAGATTAGTATAATTATTTTAGTCGTATCACTTGTTGTTTTCGGATTTTTATATCCGAAAGACGAACTCTTTGTTGTAAAAGAAGTAGTTTCACCGGTTGAAATCGTGCTTGATAATAATGAAGTGTTTGTATTAGACGGTGTAGAAACTTTTGACAGTAATTTCAGCGAAAGAAACAAACTTTTGGCGAAAAAATTTAATATAACCGAAAATGAGGCTTTTATTATCGGAACCCTCGGTAAATACTGGGCACAAAATATTTTGAGCGGCAGAAATGTAAAAGTTGCCGGTAACGATTTAATTTATTACAAATATAACTACCGTTTTAAATTCCTTAATTCTCCTTACTGCATAAAAGACGGTGAAATTTCGAATAAATACTTATTTGACAAACTTTTAAAATCCGTAAGAAAAACTGATTATGTGTTGGTTTCGGACGGCAAAGCGTATCCTGTGGGTAAATATTCCGGAAGTTTTATCTTAATGAGAAAAAGCCACTATAACAAAATGTTTCCTCAAAATAAAAAAGAATGTATTTTACCGCATACGTTAAATTTGGATTTGGGAAATATTAAAATAATACTTTCGGATTTTACGTCAAAACTCAAGCCTGACAGAAATTGTTCAACCGATATTTGTAAAGAAATTCTTTATAATATAAACAATGCCCAAAAATCAATAGATATTGCTATTTACGGTTATTCTTCCACTCCGGCAATAGAAAATGCCGTAAAAAATGCTCAAAAGCGCGGTGTTAAAATACGGCTGGTCTATGACACGGATTCCCGCAATGAAAATATTTATCCAAATACTTTTGAGTTTGCGGCTCTTATATTGGAAAATACAAATGACGGAGTCTCAAAAGATGTAAATATGACAATGCATAATAAATTTTATATTTTTGATGAAAAAGTTGTTATCACGGGTTCTGCGAATCTTTCTCACACGGATATGTCCGGATATAATTCAAACAGCATTATTGTAATAAAATCTCCCGAAGCGGCAAAAATATATAAAGCCGAGTTTGAGCAAATGTTTGAAGGTAAATTTCATCGGGATAAGATTTCAGGCTCTAAATCAAACCCGCCCAATATGGAAATATATTTTTCTCCTCAGGACAAAGCCTTATCAAACGGAGTTTTGCCGCGAATTAAAAATGCAAAGAAATCAATTTATATTCCGGCATTTTTCATAACAGAAAACAGTTTTACTCAAGCACTCATAAACGCAAAAAAGCGCGGAGTTGATGTAAAAGTTATAATAGACGCTCTGAGTGCTTCAAGCAAGTATTCAAAACACAGAGAACTAAGAAATTTTGGAGTTCCCGTTAAAACAGAAAATTATGCGGGTAAAATGCATTCCAAATCAATAATTATTGATGATGAATATGTTATTATAGGCTCAATGAATTTTTCAAAAAGCGGTGAGAATAAAAACGACGAAAATTTAATCATATACAAAAACGCCCAAGCAGCAAAGTTTTATAAAACGTTCTTCCTGTATCTTTGGCAAAAGATTCCGGACAAATGGCTGAAATATGATCCCAAACCGGAAAGCCTCGATTCAATCGGTTCTTGCGCAGACGGAGTAGATAACGATTACGATTCCTTTACTGATATCGAAGATGACGCGTGCAAGGATTACGGCAAAACGGGCTTGGGTGGTGCTAAAACCTAATAGACAGCCCTAAAAAGTTATAGTAAAATAATCTTGCAGGGTAAAAACAGCTCTTTTCAAAAGGAAACCTACCACCAATTGTTATTTAGTCTTCGGGTTGGTTCCCGACTAGAAAGGGGGCTGATATGGATAATTTCAATTTGAGTTTATTATTAATCTTTTTGATTTTGTACATATTAAATAACGGCTCTTACCCAAATAGATAAGAACCGTTTAGTCTTCTAAGAGTTGTCGGCAGTCTGGTAAACTGCCACCCTGTATTTATATTATTTACGATGTTTGCCTGTTTGTCAAGGTAAGATACGGTTTTAATAGACAGCC
>CALUSF010000091.1 GCA_944323325.1 Candidatus Gastranaerophilales bacterium | reverse complement strand
TTTAAAAAGACTCCGAGAGGGGTCTTTTTTGTTGGCTGGATTCGAACCGCAAAAATCAAAGATTTTTGGGTTCTCCCCTCCATTGGCTTTAGGTAATATACCAAAGTTTTAGAAACAACCCTACGTAAAAGGTGACATTTAGTCACCTTTTACTGACGCCAACGGAGTCCTTACCCCTGCCCAGTTTTAAAAAGACTCCGAGAGGGGTCTTTTTTGTTGGCTGGATTCGAACCGCAAAAATCAAAGATTTTTGGGTTCTCCCATCCGTTGGCTTTAGGTAATGTTATTACAAATTGCTAAGACCTTGAAACATGTTCAGGGGCTTAGCTTATAATATTTTCTTTTAATTTTGTTTTTTATTTACAAGTGTTTTTCTATATTAGTGATAATAGATGCTTTTGGCATTAAGCCGACCATTCTTTCCACGACTTCACCTTCTTTGAAAACCAATAATGTCGGGAGCCCGCTTACTTGATATTTTTTAGCAGATTCAATATTTTCATCAGTATCAATTTTAGTAAATTTTACTTTTTCGCCAAGTTCTCTTTCAACTTCTTCCAGTATTGGAGAAAGTTTTCTGCAAGGACCGCACCAGTTTGCAAAAAAGTCAACAACGGTAAGTCTGTCGCTTTCTAGAACTTCCATATCAAAAAGTTCTGTATTTATTTGTTGAACCATAGTTACACCTCATATATAAATCTAATTACAAAATATATATTACCATATATTATATATTCATGCTATTATACTGATGAGGAGATTTAGGGATACGAAATGCCAAGAAAAAAAGAAATTGAAATAGTTTTAGATACTGAAACCACAGGGTTGGATTATACAAGAGAGAGAATGATAGAGTTTGCCGCGGTTAGATTAGAGAACGGCAAAATTAAGGACGAGTTTCAAACGCTTATTAATCCCCATCAGCATATAAGAAAATCGAGTATGGCTATACACGGTATTACCCAGGAAATGGTGGAGGATGCCCCGACTGAAGAGGAGGCTTTGCCTAAAATTTTGGAATTTATCGGAGATTATCCTATAGTTGCGCACAATGTAATCTTTGATTATTCATTTTTAAATGAAGCAAAGTTGCGTGTGTTTGGTGAAAAGCTGGAAAACCCCAGGATTGATTCACAGGCAATGTTTAAAGAAATTGCTCCGGATTTGGAATCTCACGGACTTGAGGCTTTAACCCACAGATTTAATGTGGATTTGCAAAATCACCATCGTGCTATGGCTGATGCTATGGGACTTGCGCTTGCATATCCGAAATTAAAAAAAATATATTTGCAAAGACTTGATTGGCAGCGCAAACAGCTTGCAAACGTTGATTATTTATTTGACAGATATTTAAGAATACAACAAAGTATTGCAACTATGCAGGCTGAGTTGCAGGATTTGAAGTCAATATTTAAGCTCCATTTTGAACTCGGCGGAGAACCGCTTGTTGCGGAAACCGGTGAGATGATGGTTTATCAGTCAAAACAATCTTTTGGGTATGATTTAGCGGATATAAAAGAAGTTCTTGAAAATGTAGGAGCTTTGGAAAAAGCCGTGAAAGTCAATAACGGGTTTATTGATCGTCTGTGCAACGGATTAAGTCTCTCGGAAGAGTATAAAGAGATTATCCGCGCAGCACGTCAGGAGATTTCCGAAACAAGAAATATTCAAGTGATTAAACCATGCAAACAGTAACTAAAAAAGATATTCCCGATGAACTTGTTGTTGATATTGAGAAGCTTTCGAATCTCGGCCTGGGGATTGCAAAGGTTGACGGTTATGTGATTTTTGTTGAGAACTCCTGCCCGGGTGATAAAGTTCTTATAAAAATCGGCAAAAAGACTAAAAGTTACGCAAACGCAAAAATAAAAGAAATTATTGAACCTTCAAAAGACAGAGTTACTCCCTTTTGTCCGCTTCAAAAAGTTTGCGGAGCATGCCAGCTGCAGTTTATAGAATACAATGCGCAATTAAGACTGAAAAAAGAAATTGTCCAAGATACAATGCATTCAATATACGGGAAAGATATTGAAGTAAAAGATATAATACAAAGTCCTCAAGTAAAAGGTTACAGACATAAAATCCAATATCCGGTAAGTGAAACAAAAGATTCAAAAAGAATTTTGGCGGGATATTATAAACAGGGTTCGCATGAACTGGTAAATATAAAATATTGTCCGATTCAGCCCGAGTATTGCGATAAAATTATTGAGTTTATAAGAAATGCCGCTGTTGAATGCGGTGTTTCCGGTTACAGAGAAGATTTACACTCCGGAGAGTTGCGGCATGTTGTAATAAGAACTTCGGAATACAATAAAGAAAGTCTTGTTGTTCTGGTAATTAATTCTTCCGGGCTGAATAATAATGTTAAAAAGCTTGCCGTAAGGATATATAATGAACTGGAAAATATTACGGGAGTTTGCGTAAATTATAATTCCGCAAAGACAAATCTTATTCTCGGAGAAAAGACGCAGCTTCTTGAGGGCGAAGATTTTGTTGAAGAAAAGCTCTGCGACAGAATTTTTAAAATCGGTGCAAAAACATTCTTTCAAGTAAATCCTCTTAGTGCGGATAATATTTTCAGGTACGTAAAAAAATATATCTCTGATAATTTTACAAAACCGTATATACTTGATGCTTATGCGGGAATTACGGCGTTCGGAATATGTCTTGCAGATATAGCGGAAAAAGTTGTAAGTGTCGAAGAGGTAAAAGATGCTGTAATTCTCGCAGACAAAATTATTAAGGAAAACGGAATAGAAAATATTGAACTTAACAATACGGATGCAGGAAAGTTTTTTGAAAGGGAGTTAAAAACCTGCTCCGGGAAATTTGATATAACTATACTTGATCCGCCGCGAAAAGGGTGCTCAAAAGAGAGTCTGGACTATGCTCTAAAACTTACAAAAAGCAAGATTATTTATGTAAGCTGTAATCCTGCAACTCTTGCACGTGACTTAAAATATCTGGAAGAAAAGGGGTGTAGCTTCAAATTCGTACAGCCATTTGATATGTTTCCGCACACTTATCATATAGAAAATGTTGTTATAATAGATGTGTAGAGAGTTAAATTATGGATAATCATTAATGTATTTTTCCAACAGCGATATGAATATTTCTTTTGTTAAATCGGGACGAATTTCTTTTATACACGTTATTCCTTTGACTTCTTCACGGAATAAATTTTCTAATAATGCTTTGTCATACCCGAATAAGATTGAGCCATGCTGCAAGATATATCCCTGTTTTCTGCATTGAGCCGAACCTATCAGCTTGAGACCTTTATAACATACATCAGCGCCCGTTGAGAGCAGCATGCAGTAATCATAATGCGTTGATACTTTTTTATTTTCACCGTAATTTAACTCAATACCCAGAGTTTTAAAAAAATCAATCAGGATTCCGGAAATGTATTTGTATGACATAATTACACTCTCTCCATCTTTGATTAAGTCAATTGGTATAATACAGCTATATGTAACTTCGTCATCATGCAGTAATGCCCGTCCGCCTGTCAGCCTTCTTACAACGGGAATTTCACAATTTAAAAAGTCAGCTTTTTGATTTCTGCCAAGTGAGATACATTTGGGCTTCCATCCGTAAAGTCTGAAAACAGGCTCTTTTAAATTATCTTTAATTGCATTGTCCAACAAGCCGGCATCTATATCCATATTTTCTTTGCCGGAATAAACATTGTATTTTATAAGTTTCATTCTCTTTCACGAGCCTTTTTTAATAATGCGTCGTCGCTTGTTCTTTCTGCAAGCGGCATCGGTATGAATAAATCTTTGTACCTTCTTATTGCGTATTGGTCAGTCATTCCTGATATATAGTCAGTAACTATTTGCGGAATTTCTTCTTTGTCATAGTAGGATTGAAGCATTTCCGTATAGTATTCATAAAGTGATTTTATAATATTCTTGGATTTTTTTTCTTCGGCTTTTGCAATCGGGTCAAGATAAACATTATCAAACATCCAGGTTCTGAGTTTTGTAACATAAAACCAGCCTTCTTCCGACATTGTAACCTTTGGTTTGTCCGTTGAACTTTCAATAACATCGGTAATCATTTTTCCGAGCCTTTCGGATTTATTTGACGAGAAGTATTTTATACAATCAGAAGGCAAATCATTTTCGGAAATTATTCCCGCGCGTACTGAATCTTCTATGTCGTGATTAATGTATGCAATTTTATCTGCATATTGTACAACCTGCGCCTCAGGAGTTTTTGGTTTGTATCCCCAGGTGTGGGTTAGAATTCCGTCTACGGTTTCCTTACACAGATTCATATCCTCAAGAACTTCCACAACCCTTACGCTTTGCAGGTTATGATGAAATCCGCCCGGTAAGAGTTCGTCCAAAGTACTTTCACCGCAATGACCGAAGGCAGTATGCCCCAAATCATGCCCGAGCGCAATTGCTTCAACTAAATCTTCATTCAGTCTCAATGCCCTTGCCATTGTACGGGCTATTTGAGAAACTTCAAGAGTATGAGTCAGCCTTGTTCTGAAATGGTCATTATAGGGGGACAAAAATACCTGTGTTTTATGCTTTAATCTTCTGAAAGATTTTGAATGCAGAATTTTGTCACGGTCTCTTTGGAATTCGGTTCTTATAGCAAAATGCTCCGTCCGAGGACGCTTTCTTCCTTCAGAGTTAATACATTTTGTTGCATAAGGACTCAAAAATTCCTCTTCGCGTTCTTCAAGTTGTTCTTTTATTGTTTTATATCCCGTATTCATAGCTTAATTATATCCGAAATTTAGGTTTTTAGCCAGTTTTTTAAGATTGTTTTTTTATATTAAATATTGTATCATATAATATGTGGGAGAGAATTTAATGGAATCAATATTAAATATAAATGCTGAGTTTATAATACGTTTATTTATGTCACTTGCTATGGGTTTTTTGCTGGGACTGGAAAGAGAACTTACAAATAAATATGCCGGTTTGAGAACTCATATACTTGTATGTTTGGGTGCTTGTATATTTACACTTCTTTCAATATACGGATTTCCTACGTATGCACCCGGTGATAATATAGTTGTCGATAATGCAACTGGTATAAGAGATACTTCGCGTGTAGCTGCACAAATCGTAACCGGTATAGGTTTTATCGGCGCCGGTACGGTTTTACGTAACGGCCCGATGGTATTCGGACTTACAACGGCCGCAACTTTGTGGATTGCAGCAAGTATAGGTATGGCATGCGGAGCCGGAATGTATGGTATCGCTTTAATATCAACCGTCTTGAGTGTAGCTGTATTGACACTTATCAGAATTTTTGAGAGACAATTTTTACCTACAAGCGGAAAACAGGTAAGAAGGTGCAAGCTGGTTGTTTATTGCAGCGGAGATGATGTAAAACAAATTTATGATTATCTGTCATCGAAACTTGAAAATATCCGTGATTTCACATCTAAAAAATTAATTGAAAATCCCAGAAAAACAAAAATTTCTGTAATTTTTGATTCGATACATAAGAAAAAAATCAATGATATTTATAATAAACTTATTGCAATCACGGATCCGGATGCCGTAACAATACAGGAATTAAATGATTAAAGAGCCTGAAAAAATAAGAATAAGAATAAAAACTCGTACCCAAATAATAATGGAGTATGTACGGACTATTTCAATATCTTTTCTCTGTGCACTTGTGTTTACGCTTATGCTTTCAATACATGCAAGAAGTGAAATGATAAAGAATCTTTATGTTAATGCGGAAGAGCAGCAAAAAATGGATGAGCAGCTCGCTTTACAGCTGGTAAAACAATCGGATTTTACCAAAGATCTCAGAAGTAAAAAATATTCAATTTGTTTGCAGGTTGGTAATTTGTACGAGGCGGCGCATCAATATGAAAAAGCTCAGTTAGCGTATGAATTGGCAGTCGAAAAAGCTAAGCCCGGGGTTTATACTCCATACCGCAAATTAGCCGTTGTTTTGATTTCGCAAGAAAAATTTGATGAGGCAAACAAGCTTTTGGATTCAGTATTTGATGTTAATAATAAACAGCTTATAAAATTTAAAACGCGTGCATATATTGTTATGGGGGATAAATACTATTCCATCGGAAAATTTTTAAGTGCTGCAAAAAGTTATGAAAAAGCAAAATTTTATTATGATAAGTTTGTTATAAAAGATGAGAGTATTGATGAATCTATTAAAACACGTATAGTTAATTCGTATATTAAAACCGCAGATGTAATGGTCAAAAATAATTATAATTCAGATGCTGTACGTTTTCTGAAAAAGGCAGAGGTGTATGAACCTGATAATTTTTATATACAGTACAAACTTGCAATAATATATGCGGACCTTGATCCGATTCAATCTGTAAAATATTTTGAACCGCTGCTTGATAAAAAACCGCAGGATATTGACTATGGCGTTTATACTAAGGCTCTTATGAAATCTGCTAATATTGCTGATTTAGAGGGAAAGCCAACACTTGCAAAATATTACAGATATAAAATTCATTCCGTAGATTTATTCATAAATCAAAAAGTTATATACAAAAATGATATAGAAATCAGCCTGAATTCATTTACGGTAAGAAAGCTATGGTTTAAATACAGATTAAAGGCTTCGTACATTATAAAAAATGTTTCTAATTCTGATATCAACAAGCTATCAGCAGAGTTTGTTCTGCGGCAAAAGGATAAAACAAAAGAAGTTGTTCAGGCAGTATGCGTAAAAAAATCCAAGCCGCTGCGTCCTGATAGTGAGAGCAGGGATATAAAAGTGGTATTTGGCAAAAATATATTCACGAGAAAAGAGCTCGAACAATACACTATTGATATATATTTATTCAAAGATGAAAGATATAAGACATATATAGGGACAATGAAAGTTCCCGTCAAGTCTATTAAGTCAAAAGAGTCGGTGCTGAGTTTAATAGACTTTTAGTATATTCTTCTTTGGGGTGATAAAATATTTCGGATGTAATATTTTCTTCAATTAATTGACCGAAATACATTACTCCAACCCTGTCAGCAAGATATCTTATTACGTTTAAATCGTGTGATATGAACAGTATTGTTAAATCGTGTAATTCCTTAAGTTCTTTAAGCAGATTAATTATTTGTGCCTGAATACTTGCGTCTAACGCGCTTACGGGTTCATCCGCAATTAAGAGTTTAGGCTTAAGAATTAAAGCACGCGCGATAGCAATTCTCTGTCTTTGTCCTCCTGAAAATTCATGCGGATACAATTCCAAACAGCTTTCGGGTAAACCCACATCGTCCAGTATATTTTTTATTACGGCTTTTTTCCGGTTCTTTGAAAACTTAGTATTTATATCAAGCGGTTCTTTTAAGATTTCGCCAATTTTCATTTTAGGATTGAGGCTTGAATAAGGGTTTTGAAAAACCATTTGAACTTTAGAAGGGTACGCCTTTTTTTCTTGTTTATTCTGTTTTAAAATACTTTTTCCGTCAAATACAATTTCGCCGGTCAATGGTTTTACAAGTTTTGTTTTAGTTTTTGCCAGTGTGGACTTTCTGCAT
>CALUSF010000090.1 GCA_944323325.1 Candidatus Gastranaerophilales bacterium | reverse complement strand
CTGGCAAGGGCTATAGAAGGCAGGCGCGAGTTATAATTTTTATATTAGAGAGAATTTTCTATTAAGAAATGTAAAATTGGAACGGCTTTTTCGTTAAAATATCAACAAAACGGGATATTTTTGGTATAATTTTGTGTGAGGAGTTAGAAGAGTTTCTTGCATTGCAAAGGTCTGAATCCTCGACTATTCAAGTTTTGGAAAGGTTATGAGAGAAAGATTTCTTTTATTTGTAATTCTTACTTGCTTAGGAGTATTTTTGTACATATTCCAAAATCATGTTAATACGGTTGTAGGATTTTTAATTCTTTGCGCATGTATGGTTACCTACGGGCTGTATTCGATTGCTGCAACAAAATACCAAAAACGCAAATTAAAAAAATTTCCTCCGGTAGTTAATGAAAATTATAAACCGTTTGTATCGGTTATGATACCGGCTCATAATGAAGAATGTGTAATAAGATACACTGTAGAAAATATTTTAAAAATGGATTATCCGAACTTTGAAGTCATAGTTATTGACGACAGAAGTTCCGATAATACGGCTTCAGTCATTAAAGATTTAGCGAAAATTCATGAAAACGTTATCGCTTTAATCCGCCCTAAAGACGCATTTCCCGGGAAATCCGCCGTTTTAAACGATGCATTTAAAATTGCAAAAGGCGAAGCAATTTTGGTTTTTGATGCCGATGCAACTGTAGAACCGGATTTTTTAAACAAACTTATTCCGAATCTTGAACCGGCTGATGTCGGGGCTGTTCAGGCAAGAAAGATTATACGCAACAGCGATGTAAATTTGTTAACCCGATGCCAAAATAATGAATACACCCTTGATACTTATTTGCAGGTCGGAAGAGATGCCGTAAAAGGTGCCGTAGAGCTTCGCGGAAACGGAGAGTTGATTAAACGTCAAGCGCTTGAAGATATTAACGGCTGGAATAATTATACAATAACGGACGATTTGGATATGTCTACAAGGCTTCATATAAAAGGCTGGGACGTTCGTTTTTGCCAGGATGCTTGTGTTTATGAAGAAGGTATTGTATGCTTAATGCCTCTTTACCGCCAGCGCAGAAGATGGCTTGAAGGAACCATAAGAAGGTATCTTGAATATTTCGGAGAAGCCATAAAATCAAAAAAAATGTCGCTTCGTGCGAGATTGGATATGACTATTTATATAACACAATTCATTATGCCGTTATGGTTTATGATGGAAGTTGTTTTCAGAATAATTAAGTTACTTACGGATAAAATTGACCCTTACAGTTTGCATAATGTTCTTTGGTCATCTTTGATAGTTTCTATGGTTGTAGGCTTAGGATTTTTCTTTGCGATTAGATACAGCTTAAGAAAATATGCTTCTGTACCGAGGATGCAAGCCTTTAGACAAGCACTTGAGACAACTGTATACTTTTTCATTATATGGTTCCCGATGGAATTGTTTATTTGTGGTAAAATATTATTCTGTAAGAAAGATATGAATTGGGGTAAAACAGCCCATGGTTTAGTAATGGAAGGGCGCTGTGAAAGTAAACTCCCGGAGCCCGAATTGCAAGAGGTATAAATAGCTATGATTAAAACAGATGTTTCAGAATACGTAAGACAACATGTCAGAACAGTTCCGGATTTTCCGAAAAAAGGAATCATGTTTCTTGATATAACAACGGCTACAAAAGATGCCAAAGCTATGCAATATATGACGGATTTTCTTTATGAAAATTTTAAAGATGAAAGAATTGACTATGTTGCAGGAATAGAATCAAGAGGATTTATATTTGGTGCAGCATTAGCATATAAATTAAATGCCGGTTTTGTACCGATAAGGAAACCTAACAAGCTTCCGGCAAAAACAATCAAACAGTCTTATTCCCTTGAATACGGCGAAGATACTATTGAAATGCATGAAGATGCTCTTAAACCCGGAGACAGGGTTTTAGTAATTGATGATTTACTTGCAACCGGGGGAACTGCGGCTGCGGCCTGCTCTCTTGTGAAACGTACAGGTGCTGAGCCTGTTGCGGCAGCATTTATCATAGAATTGGACCCTTTAAAGGGAAGAGAAAAGATAGAAGAAACCGGAGTAAAAGTTGTTTCAATGCTCCATTACGATATAGATTAATTAAATATCAAAAGGTGTTTCTTCTTTGTAATAGTTTTTCTTGCCTTTGCGTATCTTATTATTGCGTTTTTTTACATCTTTGGAGACGTTTTTGTATGCGTTATCAAGAGATACTTTCGCAAGCGGTTTATTAGTAGCTCTGTCGTTTACAACAAGCCAATAGGATTGTTTAACATTATTTACGGCAAAAGATATTTTTCCGGCAAATCTGTCACCGGGTTTAAGCTGTGAAAATAATAATTTTGTGTCGCCGAAGATTGAAGGGTTAAATACTGCATTATAGTCATTTACCAGAGCTAAATCCATACCGGAAAATGCTTTTTTAGACATGTTTGATATAGATAAAGAAAGCGTTATTGTATTAACCTCCCCAAACGGATCTTTTTCATAAAGAATATTGGCAATTCTTATATCTAAACCGGGGAATTTTATCTCGTGCTGTTTTAAAGCTTCATCCCTGTATACGGGAAGCTCAACATTTGATAAAATTTTGACTTTTATTTCATCACCCGGTGCTATTAAAACATTTTTCCCTTTTCTGTAAAGAGCCATTCCAAGCCCGACCGTACTCCCTAAAGCTGCGCCTCCTGCTACGGTATAACCTTGTGAAGCTATTGCAGCTTCTATACCAAGAGCTTGCAGTGCAAAGATTCCGCCCGCAACGCCTCCTACGGCAGTATAGCCGATATCGGTTGCCACTATTTTGGTAGCAGCCTTAAGCGGGTGGAGTTTTGTGGACATTTTCCCTTCTATGGGAATTTCACGCCCGTCAGGAGTTACAAGGTAATCAAAGCTTAAATCCAAATACCCGTCTCTTCCGAGTCTTTTTGCTTCACTTGTCTGAATAATTGTACCGTGTGCAATAGTACCTTTGGGGATGATTACTCCTTTATCTCCTACTACATCACTTGTAACTTCCGCAAAAAATTCATCGCCTTCAATTGAGAAAGAACCGTCAAGAACCTGAGATACAGTCATTTCTATAACATCTCTCTTTTCAAGGACATCGGTTTTATCCGTATAAATTTTTTTATCCAGCTCGGAATATTCGTCATCAAATTCCGCATGCCCCTGAAACGTGGTGTCCGCCAGTGCAATATTTGTAAGCATCATACTTATTAAGAATATTGCTAACCTCTTCCTCATACTTGTAATTATACTATAATTCCTTCGGTAAATCCAAATCGTTACAAAAGACTGTTGTATATATCAACCGTCAAAGTGCAAATTTTTAAATTTCTTTCAACAAGGCTTATAATTGTATTTTGGTAACATATAAGCAAAGCTTTATCTATACTTTCATTCAATGCTTCTCTGACAGGCTTGCAGCGTTCGCAAGGACGTGTACGTGTTTCGATTTTATCTGCAAGAAATATTATTTTTTCAAAGAGTGTCATATTCACTTTTCCTAAAGTATGCCATCTGATTGCAGAAAGAATCTCTTCATCATCCACACCGAATTCTTTTTGAGCAACATAAGCACCTGCAGGAGCGTGGTGGGTTTTAGGATTACATAATTCTCCGTCTATCAAATCCGTTTTTTGTAAAATTTCTTGCATCTCTTCTGCCGGCAGACATTTAGCACAGTCGTGAATTAACCCGGTAAAATATGCTTTTTCTTCATCTAAACCAAACCTTGATGCAAGTTCTTTTGCACATTCTGCCGTACCGAGAGAGTGTTCATATCTTTCTTTTGTAAGATTAGCTTTAAGCCAGTTATTGATGTATTCAAGAGAGGTACAAATCATTTTCTTTAATATAATCCTTTACTTTTTTTATTGTAACATTTTTAAGGTCTTTACGTATTTCCGTAGACGATATATTAATATAATTCATAGGAGCTTGCTCATAATCAAACCCCGCCTTGGAAGAGACTACCGTTCCGCGCGGGAAAACAATAAAATGAACCAGTTGTTTTAATTCGTCTGCTTTATACCAAGTATTTATATTTTCAAATGCGTCCGTTCCTATTATAAAGTTCAACTTACCTTGGATATTGTATTCTTCAATAATTTCTTTTACAGTTATTAATGTATAAGACTTACCCTTATTTTTATACTCAATATCCGATACTTTAAATTTGGGATTACCGGCTGTTGCAAGTTTTACCATATTTAACCTGTGCCTTGCAAGTTCCGGATCCAAATCTTTATGCGGCGGAATATATGAAGGTATGAATATGATTTTTTCAAATCCGTAATGTTCCAGCGCAAATTCTGCCATTTTTACATGAGCCTTGTGTATAGGATTAAAAGTGCCCGGAAAAATACAAATTGTCACCTGATACCTCCTTTACTTATTTTATTACAAAAAAAACCTGATTTTCACATCAGGCGCTAATAGATAAGTAAGTTGGGGAATTAAATTAGTTAAGTAAGATTAAGTTGGTATTATTTTAAAAACTAGTTTTAGAAAGTCTAATCAATATAATCATTGCCTTAGTTTTGTCGTATTGTTCTGACTTTCTTTGGTTCGCGAGATAAATGTTACCCGCGATTTCATATCCATTGCGAATAGCCGCATTTCGTCCATTAGTACGTATGATTTGTCCTCCGCCGGATTATCCTGAATAAAAAATTCACGCGAAATTTGCGTTGCCATAGCATTAATGTTATAGCTCTCTAATAGTGCCATATTATTGTACCTCAATCTGACTTAAACGTTATATCTCAATAGCTATAAACGTTTCAGCCTTTGTCTATACTCTCTTATATTTATCTTACATATATATAAAGTATATAAATTTTTGCAGATTTCACAAAAAAATATCTTTGTTACATTTGTTTACATTTTGATAAGGGTAAATTTATAGAGCAATTAAGGAGTGTATTATCTTTATTCTCCTAGTATTATTTATCTTTTTTCTTTTTTCTTGAGACTTTTTGAAAAACTTCTTCAAAGCTTACAATAGGTTCCAGCCTATAGCCGCAGTGTTCAGCGAGAGTACCGCCCATCATAAATAATTCTTCCTGCGGATATCTTCTGCATATTCCGGGGCGTTTTTTATGGATTTTGCATTTATTGGTTTCTTTATCCAAATTCATACATTCAAATACAAGCCCGGTTTCGTCTTTATCAATAACTTTTAAATAAGTATAAAAAGGATGCAGGCGCTTTAATTTTTCGAATTCTTCTTCGGTTTGAATAACATTTTTGTGTTTTACGTAGATTTTCTGGCAGCATCTTCCGCAGGCGTTACATGAGCCTGTGCGGTAATATTTCTTTCCTAATATATAGAGGTAAAAAAATTTTTTTAAATTTTTAAACATTTACAACTCTTACTTTTGCATATTTGTATTCTGCGGAATTTTCATTTGCTAATAACATAACTTTAGAGAAGTATTTATTTGATTTTTTGTAATCTCCGTCAGCATAATAAATCCCGCCTTTTTCAAGACAAGCATTTATAATTCTTGTCTCAGGATTAATAAAGGATTTTAATTTTTCAATCTTTTTCCCTAAATCTCCGTTTAAATCATCTCTTAATATTACACAATTTTCGTACTCCATAAGAGCCAAATGGTAATTGTTATCGGCGTAATATTTATCCGCCCACTCTTTATGCCCTTTGTAACTTAAGTCATCAAAAGAGGTATCCAGATCTTTAATAACCTGCAAGGTTTTCAGATATTCCTGCTGGTTATGTATGACAAGCGGAAGAAGCCTCCTCATCGCGCAATAAGCCGCAGTATAATCACCGAGATTTATAAATACCGATGAGAGTTTTTGTAAAACATCGAGAGACTTATTATCAAGACACCACGCTTGTTTAAGATAAATTAAAGCGTGCATGTTATCATTTTCTTCAAGATATAACTTGCCTAACAGGTAGTTTATATCAAAACTTACAGGCAAGTTTTTTACCGCAAAGTTTAAATATTCTATTGCGGTTTTGTTATCTTTTGCAGATACCGCGCGTAATGCTTTTTGCATAAATTCATTTGCAATTTCATTGCATTTACCGATACTGTTTTTTATTGCAGAGTAGGAAGAGCCCTTGTCTTTTGCGTATTTAAGATATTTTTCATAATAAAATACGGATTGGAACTTCATTCCCTTTGAAAAATATGATGTTGCAAGATTAAGACAGACGGCTTCATCGTCCGGTTTGTAAGCAAATGCGGAAGCCCAATTTTCTATGGCATTTTTTATATCTTCACGTTTATAGTATATATTTCCCAAATAGAGATATGAGGAATTTTTTGCGCTTTCAAGCGAAATAGATTTTTTAAAATATTCTTCCGCAGGAAGCAGGTCATTCATTTTGTAATAACATCGCCCTATTTCATAATAAAGCTTATAAGACATACTCGTATTAAGCATACCGAGATATAAGTTAAGGGCAGCTTTAAAATCCCCTTTAGAATAGAAATTTTTTGCTGCTTCCATCTTGGTGTTTTCTATATCGGAGTTATCCGCAATATAATAATCAGACGATACCATAGCTGTATTCTATCATATTTACAGCTCTAAATCATCCCATAATTTAGAATTCGTTACAAGCTCCGATAAAACATCATCTTCAAATACATCTACAACGCCGTCGTTAAAGAGTTCTTGCATTCTTTCCAAATGTGAAGTATCGTTCATGTCTCCCGCGGCAATTTTTGTAAACTTATTTATATCCAAATCTCTCTGGAACAATTCCATTGCATTAGAGGAAATTTCGGTCTTATCAACATAAATGTTTGAATTATACCCGCTTTTTTGAAGGTTTGCTCTGACGGCAGCAAGATTAATAACGTTACTCGCATTATTTAACTGAGAGTTATACAATAAATCTTTCGTGTTGTCATTAACATTGTTGAACATGAGACCCTAATCTCCCCGATTATTTTTCTTTCATTATTATACATTTTTTCCGATTTGTTATCAACCGGATGAATGATATTTTTCCAAAAGTCAATAGGAAGACAGGATTATTTTTATATCCGATTAGAATTATTTTTATAAACCTAAATTGCTTCTACATAATTTAAGATTTCTTCTTCGGTATTCATCTCTGTTGCACATACCAGTATTCTTTTGTTATCAAGTTTAATTCCTCCGAGAATACCGTTTGATTTCAGGTTTTCAAGAAAAGACTCAGAATCGTTAACCTCAATTACAAATTCATTAAAAAAGTTTTCATTAAGAGTTTTAACTCCTTTTCCTCTAAGCATTCTTGAAAGGGCATGCGCAAGGTTTGCGGATAGAATTCCTACCTGTTTAAACCCCTTTTCACCGAGAAGGCTTAAATATAGAGTCGCAGAAAGAGCGATTAGAGACTGGTTAGAGCATATATTGCTTGTTGCTTTCTCACGTTTTATATGCTGCTCTCTTGTCTGGATTGTAAGCGCAAACGCTTGCTCGCCGTCAGCATCAACGTTTCTTCCGACAAGCCTTCCGGGCATCTGCCTCATATAGGCTTCTTTACAAGCCATATATCCTGCGTGAGGACCG
>CALUSF010000089.1 GCA_944323325.1 Candidatus Gastranaerophilales bacterium | reverse complement strand
ATTTTTAATCACAGGCGATGGTGCAACGGTGAGGTAAGAGCATCACCAGCGGTATTGAGAAATACCGGCTAGGCAACCCCCGGTCGGATGCAAGATAAATCAGGCGCCTGAGGTGTCCGCCGAGCCTGAAAAATCGCTAGAGACCGGAAGTAATTCCGGTACCAGACAGATGATTATCAAATACTGCGTATTTTAATCCGGCAATGTTTAATTCCGAATTAAAATAAAGCAGAAAAAACAGAACACGGCTTATGAGCTGCTTTATTTTTTTTATAAACTAATCTTTTTTGTTAAAAGAAAATATTGTGTTACTTTTTGATAGAGACATGCAGGCTCAATACCAATAATTGAAGCATTTTTGCGGTCTTCTGTCTGAGTATTTATAGGTGCAACATCAATAGAAAAGTTTATACTGATGCCATTTTCTCTTGCAGTATATGGGCGGACTCTTCATACCCGGCCCTTCCCATAAGAGCATAAGTATAATTTTTTGCCTGTTCCACACCCGGCTGGCTGAAAGTATTTATATTATAGAGTTCTCCCGCGATAGCAGTTTGCACTTCCAGCATATAAAGAAGCTGAGCTATATTATATTCATCAATTCTCTCAAGAGAAATAGTCATTGTAGGACGAGAATAATCAGCAAGAGCAACGCGGGTAGAATCCGCTTCCGCGTTAATTAAATCATTTATGGTTTTTCCTCCCAGATATCCGATACCTGTATATTCAAAAATTCTGGGAATTTCCAATGTTGTGTCAAAATTTTCCACGCGGATAAAAGTAATAACTTTATTGTTTGGTCCCTCGTTATAAAGCTGAATTTGTGAGTGTTGATCGGTGGCACCGAGCGCTTTTATCGGGGTAGGGCCAACATTAACTTTTTCACCGTTATTGTTGTATTCTTTCCCGAGAGACTCCGCCCAAAGCTGAACATACCAATCCGAAACGTATTTCAAACGGCTTGAATAAGGCATCATTACAGATAAATTCTTTCCTTTTTTCACATCTAAAAGATACTGAATCAAGGCACCTTGTGCTGCGATATTTTGATTAATATCTGTATTTTTTAATGCCAAATCCATATCTTTTATGCCGTTCATTATTTGATCAATATCAAGTCCGACGAGTGCAAAAGGTACCAAGCCTACAGCCGAAAATACGGAAAATCTTCCGCCGACATCATCCGGTACAACAAAGGTTTTATATCCTTCCTGATCTGCAAGTTGTCTCAAAACTCCGACTTTTTTGTCAGTCGTTGCTACGATATTTTTTCTATAATCGTCACCAAGTTCCTGTTCCAGAATATTTTTTATAATCATATACTGCGACATCGTCTCTGCAGTAGAACCGGATTTGGTAATAACATTTACAAGAGTTCTTTTTAAATCCAAGATACTTAAAAGTCCGCTAATAGTATCGGGGTCAATATTATCAAGAAAGAAAATTCTCGGTAGTCCGTTTCTTTGTTCAGGGGTTAAAAGATTCCAATACGGTTTAAGCAAAGCTTCCGTAACCGCAAGTCCTCCAAGTGCAGAACCGCCGATTCCGAGCACAAGAATATTATCAAATCTGCCTTCAACCATGGAAGCAAATTCTTTAACATACCAAACAGTTTCTTCGTTATAGCCCAAATTCATCCATTGAAGCCACTGTCCCGGTTTATCTTTACGCTGGTTTAAACTCTTTATAATATCAGATATTTTATCTTTATAATTTTCAAATTCTTCTGCCAAGTTTAAACCGTTTTCCGCGCCGATAACAGCCGAGTCAGTATTTCTGCAATTTAATTTAAGCATTTCTTACCCCTTATTTGCTCCTTCTCCGTACTAATTTTATTTTACTATTAACAAGTTTTTTTTCAAGGTCTACATGTACTGTCATAACGTTATATAGGGCAAGTGAGATTTTTTTATTATTTATGATACAATATAAATCGGAAAAATTATTTTAGGTTTTTGTAAAATAAAAAATCTTCCGGCAAAAAGTTCAAAATAAGGAGAAATTTATGAATTTAACACTACTTGAAGACGGTATTTTCGTTATGATTATCGGAATGGGAACCGTTTTTATATTTTTAACCGTAATGATATGTATAATGTATTTAAACGGAAAAGTTCTCAAGATTGTTAATAAATACTTTCCGGAAGAAATTCCCGCAGAGAAAAAAGTATCCAGAAAGAACGAAAATTCAGAAGATGAAGTTGTATTGGCAATTGCCTGCGCTATGATTGAATCAGGGAAAAAGCAAATTGCATAGTATGGCGCATTTGGATACAAATTCGTCTTTTATTAAATTTTATCCGTTAATTAATGTCTCAAACATTTTTTTGCGAAATCAATGGCCTCGGCTTCGGTATAAAAAACTTTATCCTCTCCAATTTGTGCGAGAATTTTATGTTCGCAAAGCTGCTTGTAAACCTCTTTGTTTGAAAGCACCAGTATTATATTAATCTTTTGAGACTGAAGTCTTATTATAATATCTTCTAAAGCAAATATTGCGGATATATCCAGAAGAGCATCTGACGGGTAATCAAGGATTAAATATTTTGTACCCCAAACATCTTCAAACTTTGAAATTAACTGCGTTGCAGATCCAAAGAAAAACTGACCGTCAATATGAACAACCCTGATTTTATGTTTATAATCCCTGTCAAGGAGTTTTTCTAATTTTACGATATCTTTATCATAAACGGTTTTATGTACAAGCTTTGCACTATCTGCGGTTCTCTTGGCATAAAGAAGAGCTGCACATACGATACCCGCACCTACTGCAACAATCAGATTATAAAATACCGTAAGCAAGAATACCACTCCAAGTATATACAAATCATCTTTCGGCGCATATTTAATAACCTTAAGAAGTTTTACATCTATTATATCGTATCCGATTTTAATCAAGATTCCGGCAAGTACGGCAAGCGGTATTTCCGCCACAAAACCGGAAAACTTAAACAGTAATATGAGTAATATTAACGGACTTATTATTGCAGTTATTCTGGTTGTAGAACCCGCATTAATTGCGGCAACAGTCCGCATAGTTGCGGCAGAACCCGGCAAAGAACCGGTCAGAGAACATACAATATTTCCAATTCCCTGCCCTAACAAAACTGTTTTTGAGGATGATTGAGTTTTAAGAAGAGAATCCGCTACCAAAAGAGTCAGCAAACTTTCCGAGGACAAAATTATCGCCAATGTTACGGAATAATGGAAATATGTTATAATATCCCTTATATTAAAATTAGGTATAGACAATTCAGGAAAACTAATAGAAATTTCGGAAATTTTTTCAATATGCAATCCAAGCTTCATAGAAATTAGTGTACACACAACCAAGGCAATTACCTGCGACGGAATAATTTTATTAAATCTCTTGGGAACACCAAAGACAATTACAAGTGTTATTACGCCTATAAATAAAGCATGAAAATTAACAGATGCGATATTTTTAAAAAACTCCGTAATACTCAAAACCGTATTAGACATAACAGGATGACCAATAAGCGGATTTAATTGCATAAGTATAATAATAATTCCCACACCGTTCATAAAACCGGAAATAACAGGATATGGAACATATTTAACAATTGTCGGCAAAGAAGTTAAGGCAAGAATTATCTGTAAAATACCCGCCAAAACAATCACGAGAATTATTATCTCCATATTTGCATTCAAGGCGGACATAACAGAGGCCAACACAATCGTTGCCGGCCCGGTAATTCCGGAAACCAAAGGAACTCGTCCGCCTAAAACACCAGCAACAAAACAAAGAATTATTGCACCCCACAGACCGGCACCAGCCCCGAAGCCTGTTGCAACCCCGAATGCCAGCGCCTGAGGAAGTGCTACTATTGCAGAGCTCAAACCACCTAATAAATCTCCCGCAAAAACTTTTAATTTTGTTTTTATCATGGAACAATATTATCATAAATAGCAAAAAATTTTTTCACATGTTTTAATATAAAAAAGGAGAAACTAAATTATGAAAGTTAACAATATTAATCAATCAGCAGCAGAATCAAGTTTTAAGGCAAAAAAACTTGCCGTTGTTACATCAAAATTAAGTAAAAATACACCACCTGATATTATTGAAATATATTCACTAAGTAAAAAAGACGCGGAATTTGCTCAGAAAAGTCTGGCTATTTTTAACAATCAGACTATAACTCCGGATAAAAAGGGAGTATTTTATTATGAACCTAAAAAATCTCTTGTTAACTTCTTTAAAAGCATTATCAAGCCTATATTTCAAGGTTTTGAATATCCTTTAATTGCAATAAAAAACAACAAAGAAATCTGCGGAACGGCAACATATTTTAATATACACGCAAAAACCCGGCTAAAAGATTTTATGGTATGGAATGACTCTTCAAACAATGCAGTAAGAAGAGGTCTTATGTACACAATAATGAATAAATCTCAAAAAAATGATGCGATAATATTAGCACCTTCCGGTTTACAAGAAAAAACCGCAAACTTCTTCAAAAGCATGGGTTTTAAAACTCCAAAGAACTCCGGAGGTTTTAAAGTAATCGAAGACACAGAAAATATTAAAGACTGTATGAACAAAATTAGTGAAAATTCCACTATGAAAATCCAAGCCGTTAAAGACGGAAAAGAATATGATTTACAGAAAATATTCGAACAAGTTTAAGTATTTTGAATAACACATTCTCACTTCTTTACAAATCTTCCCCTCTGCGCTATCATCTATTTAAGGGAGAATCAGAATGAAAGAACAGTTGGAAAATATTTATAATTCTGCAAAATCGGATATAGATAATGCTCAGTCCATTAATGATATTGAAAATATCCGCTTAAAATATTTAAGCAGAAAAGGCGAATTTAATTCAATAAAAAAAGGGCTGAAAGATTTATCAGATGAAGAAAAACGTACAGTAGGCGCTCTTGCAAACCAAATTACAAAAGATTTGGAAGACATGCTTAAAGCCAAACATGATGTTTTTTATCAAAAAGAATTAAGAGCAAAACTTGAACAGGAAAGAATTGACATAACCCTAAGCAGTAAATTTACCCCCCTTGGTAAAATTCATCCGCTTACATCTACCACAAACGAGATTGTTTCAATTTTCCAAAATCTTGGTTTTTCTGTTGTACCGACAGAACTTTCTCCCGAAGTCGAAACGGAATACTATAATTTTGATATGCTTAATGTTCCGAAAGAACACCCCGCAAGAGATGTTCAAGATACTTTCTACGTAAAAGATATGCCCGGAGTTGTACTAAGAAGTCAAACATCCGGTGCTCAAATCCATGTTATGGAAAACCAGAAACCTCCGATAAAGGTTGTTTCACCCGGAAGAGTTTACAGAAACGAAAATATTAATGCAAGAAAAAATAACTTTTTTCACCAAATAGAAGGACTCTATATAGACAAAGACATAACTTTCGGCGACTTAAAAGGAGTTCTTAATGAATTCATAAGGCTATATTTCGGCTCTACAAGACCGACAAGATTCAGAAGCAGCTTTTTCCCGTTTACGGAACCGTCAGCAGAAGTCGACGTTCAATGTATAATGTGTCAAGGTAAAGGGTGCAGAATATGCGGAGGAACGGGCTGGCTGGAAATACTCGGCTGCGGAATGGTTGATATAAATGTTCTCAAAGGCGTAGGCATCGATCCGGAGGTGTATTCGGGATTTGCATTCGGAATGGGCATTGAAAGACTTGCAATGCTTAAATACGCAATTGACGATATAAGATTATTCTTTAATAATGATAAAAGATTTTTAGAACAATTCTAATTAAATAATACTTTTTCTGAGTCTTTCCGAACGATTTTCGCTGAGCAGATTTTTAAGCTTCATAATTGCTTGTGCGTGTAATTGCGAAATTCTAGACTCAGAAACATTTATAGCTTCGCCTATTTCTTTTAGTGTCATATTTTCATGATAATAAAGAACCATTATTGTTCTTTCTCTCTCGGGTAATCTTTTCAAAGCGTTCTCCAATTCTGTTTTTACGTCTTTTTCTTCCAATTGTTCGTGCGGAGCTAAACTGTGAGAATCTTGTATTGTATCAATGATTTCTATATCTCCGTCAGAAGAACCTTTCTTATCATATATTGAAGTAACAGTTGTATCATCAGACAATAATTGCTCAACTTTTTCTTTTTCTATTCCGAGAAAATCAGCGATTTCCGTATTTGTTGCAGCACGGCCGAATTGTTTTTTTAACTCTTCTTGAGCTTCTTTTACATCCTTAATTTTCTTTCTTACACTGCGCGGTAAAAAGTCCTGAGAACGGATTTTATCAATAATATTACCCCTGATTCTAACCAGTGCATAAGTCTCAAATCTTGCACCCATTTTAGGAGTATATTTTTCTACCGCATCAATCAGCCCTTCAACACCGTAAGCAAAAATGTCTTCATACGAAAACGTTGGGGGAAGAGCGACCTTTACACGACCTACGACATATCTTGTAAGGTAAATATATTGAAGGATAAGGGCATCACGAAGTTCTTTATTATTCTTGTCATCAAAATAACGAGTCCACATTTCTGCCAACTCTTCATTAGTCGCTCGTTTAATTTTGCTGTAAGATGTGTCTTGTTCCATCCCTCTGTCCTAAAACATGTCTCATTCTATTGTAACGTTTTATTAAGAAATCGCTATCCTCTATATAAAGGAAATTAAATAAAAGCCCCTTTTGTCTTAATTTAAATATAATATGCGAGAGAAAATGAAATGTTCACACTGGAAGAAGACCAGGTATTAAAAAATGATGCGGAATACAAAGACTGGTTAACAAAAAAAATAGGCTTACGATTTGTAAGACTATTTTTTTTATGGTTGATGTGATATAATCCAACAATTAAATAAATTATTGTTTGGGTCAAACCCCAACCTACATATCTAAAATATCCACGTAAGAGAGCAATTATAAGCACTCAACTTGTAGCTTCACTATGTGGAACACATGTAACTTTTGTACCAGCCAGGCATCCCTACTTAATGTGTTCCGGCCAAATGTCTACGTGCGGGGATAAATATGACCTCCCAGCTTGTAGACTTTACTTTGAGGAACACTTGTAATTTCTATATCAGCTTGGTATCTTACTTAATGTGTTCCGGCCAAATGTCTACGTGCGGGGATAAATATGACCTCCCAGCTTGTAGACTTTACTTTGAGGAACACTTGTAATTTCTATATCAGCTTGGTATCTTACCTAATGTGTTCCGACCAAATGTCTACGTGCGGGGGTAAATATAACCTCCCAGCTTGTAGACTTTACTTTGAGGAACACTTGTAATTTCTATATCAGCTTGGTACCCTAGCTAATGTGTTCCGACCAAATGTCTACGTGCGTAGCACCTACCAGCTGGCTTTGGTTACGCCCGGGAGCAAGCCCTGGTGAGCCATCTTTCTCAAACAAATTCTGCAAAGACCGAAATCTCTGTGAAATCCGTGAGGACGTCCGCAGATGCTGCATCTGTTATGAAGTCTAACTTTCGGGTATTTACCCTTTGCAGCCAATTCTTCACGCCTTAGTTCTTTGTTTATCATCGCTTTTTTAGCCATGATTTTCTCCTTTTATATATTAATTTCTATCTACATTCTAACATAATTGGAAAACCAGATTTTTAACACCCGGCCTTCCTCCGGGTTTTACCCCTAGTTTTTACCCATTCCTTTGAAAGGCATACCGAGAAGTTTTAACAATTCTCTTGCTTCATCATCAGTATGAGCAGTT
>CALUSF010000088.1 GCA_944323325.1 Candidatus Gastranaerophilales bacterium | reverse complement strand
TAAGCCAGTTTAAGAATACAATATCAAACAGTTTCCGACGACTAATATTTAGTGTTGTCGGGCAAGTATGCCCTACCGACAGACTAAATATTAGCCGTCGGAAGTTTTATCGTTGGGCAGGTATGCCCCACCGACAAACTCAACAGACATAACCATACATTCTTACATTGTTGTTAATACAATAAACTTTCTAAGCATGTTTAAGCAAAATTTTTTTTGTTGCGCTTTTTTATAAATATGAAAATTAATTCAATAATACATACAAATTCATATATAAATTTTAAAAGTTATAATATGATTGATAATGACACTCGTAATTCTCTCAGCACAAATTTTTATCATGATTCGGAAGTTTTAGAAAAGTCTGTTGAGATTATAGAAAAGGAATTTCCAAATGGAACGAACATCTTAGTGTATGCGGGTTCTAACGGCGAAGAGGCATTATCTGTCAACACACTTTTAAATAATCGCCAAAAATATAAAATTTATTCTATTGATAACAGCAAAAAAGCCATAGATTTCGCACATAAGGGGATTTATGCAATACATCCTTTAGCAGAGGACAATTTTTTAGTTAAATCTAATAACGAAAATAATAAACAAATGTTGAGTGAACTTTTTCATAAAAATTTTATTGAAATAAGTAAACCTGTACCCCCTATTAATAATGTTTATGACCCTATATATACAATAAAATTTGACAATATTGAACTTTATCCGCAAAGATATTTTATTCCTAAAAAAACCTGTAAAGAAAATATCAGTTTTATTAAAGGTGATATTGAAGAGATTGAACAATTTAATCAACATCATAAAGCAGGTGCCATATTCTTCAGAAACGCAATTTACCAGCTGACAAATAACGATTTAAACGGAGTTTTTAAATTTGGTGATAAGCCAAATTTAGAGACAGATAAAAGAAAAGTAATAAGTGAACTTATTGAAAAAATATATAAAAAACTAGAAACTAATGGGATTTTTGTACTGGGCAATCATTTACAAGAGCATCTTTATATCGCTGACAAAACTATCCCATTAGAAGATACTGTATTAGTTGATAAGACAAGAAATATAAGGTTTATGACCAAACATCCAATTATTGAAGCATTAAATAAAAATGATAAATTTAAACCCTTGTTTAAATTTATCATTCCGGGACTGGGTAACAACGCATTACAAATACCTTTGGTATGGCAAAAAATAAAATAGTTTATTCAATGCAATTCTTGATTGCCTAAAATAATCAACCCGTTTGTAACAAATAATCAAACCATGTATTCTTTTACAATTGCTTCGGCTTAATCAGCCTCGCAATGACATATGAGTCAGCTTGTCGTTTGGGTACAGTTCAGGCATGCCCAACCGACAAAACCGAATAATTATAATATAAATATATTTTGATTTTAGATATGATATTAAGAATTGTTAAGAGTAATTTGTCTTAGTATTGCAGGATTTGAGCTTTCTGCGGTTTTGGGGAATGATTAAACTAGCAAAAATTATATTTATACTTTTTTAACTCTATACAGGAGGTAAAAATGAATATTACTATAAACCCGGTTAGCACTGCTAATAATTACAATTCTTATCCAAAATCCAAGAATGTTTCAATGAAATGGGGAATTAGTTCCTCAACCGAGTATCTTGAAAACGCTTGTAAAAATGTTTTAAATCAATACAGTATTTCTGAGCTTAAAACAATATCAATTGCAAGTTTAGAATCATACATGCGTGATATACAAAAAGTTCTTGACGGATACTGTAATATTAAAGGCAGCAGCTGGTTTGCGCCGACTGCACTTCGCGATAGGGCAGATGTTGTGAATGATATTTATGAAAAACGTCTCAAGGAACAGTGTTCTCCAATTGTTAATAAATATTATAACAGCACATTAGAATATTTTTCTTCGGATGAGATAAAAAAATATCTTGATGAACTTGAAGAACAGGGGAAACGCTATAAATATACACCAAGTTTGTGGAAGAAAATATGCGAAGTAAAAAGTATTTACGAAGAAAAACTGAAGATTGAAAGCAGGAATAATTCCTGGTAATGCTTGGTTTGCGGTAAATTAAAATTTAGCGCAGCATAAAAATGTTTCGGTAATCAAAGATTACCGAAACATTCAATCATGTGAACAGTTGTAAATCGAGGTATAAGACAGCTCTTTGCCCTTATAGGAGAGACCGAATTTCTTTGCATCGCTTTCTTGCTTGCACAAGAAAGCGGTAATTTTATCGGACAAGTATGACCGATCAACGGCCCAACTGTTCCCAAAATAAAGATTCATCTGAATGCGCAATAAATATTGACTTATCAGCGTTTTTGTTATCAAATAAAAGAAGTGAAAGGAGAAAATATGTTAATAAATTCCGAAAAATTTCCTGAAACTTTTAAGGATTCAGATTGTAATTCAAAGTTTAAAAAATTTACATTACTTTTAATAATGCTGATAATTTTGTTAATTCCAATCGGTTTTTGGTTTGGAATAATTAAAGACAGGGAAGAGTACCGGGATCAAGCTGTGAAAAATCTTGCTGCCGCCTGGGGTGATAAACAGGTATTCAGCAGTCCTGTTATGTATTTTGAAGAACAAAAAAAAGACAAAGATACTGAAAGAGTTTATTTAACTTTAAATAACTATTCGGCTGACATAAAAATAAAAACGGAAATCCGTAAAAAAGGTATTTATAAAGTTCCGGTATATGTTGCGGATGTTGATTTGAGCGGAGATTTTATTAACAAATTCGGCGATTTATCCCAAAAGGATGTTACTCTGACATTTGATGTAAAAGATTCAACGGGATTTATTAGTGAGCCTTTACTAAAACTTAATAATGACAAAGAAAAATATTTGCAGGATACAACGTACCTCTTTAAGCTAAAAGATGCGGGAGAAACAATTCCTTTTGAAATAAAATACAGAATAAGAGGAATTGATGATTTGTATGTAGAGCTGACAGGAATGTCTAATAAAATATCAATTAGCGGTGACTGGGCGAATCCCAGCTTTGTAGGGAATTTTCTGCCGTCCAAACGTACGGTTAACCCGGGAAACTTTTCTGCAGAATGGGCTATACCTAAAATTGCAACAGCAAATTTAGATGTTCAAGCAAAAGTGGGTGTATCTTTGTTAATGCCTGTTGATAATTATCGTATGGCTTACAGAGCTTTGAAATATGCTTTTTTGTTTATAACTCTGACTTTTATAAGTTATTTTATTTTTGAGATTACAACTAAAAGGGAAAAACGTATTCATCCCCTCCAGTATTTGTTACTTGGCGGTGCAATGCTTATTTTTTATCTGCTTTTGGTTTCAATTTCAGAACTTATCCCGTTTGTATTTGCGTATATAATTGCCGGCATTATGACAATAGGATTGCTCGGATTTTATACATATTACGTTATAACTAAAAAACAAGATATGAAGTTTACATTATTAATAATGGGAATATTAGCACTTTTATATATATTTCTATACATATTGTTAATGATTCAGGATTTGGCTTTATTAACGGGAAGCATAGGTCTGTTTGTAATAATAGCCTTGATAATGTACGCAACAAGGAATGTAGACTGGTATGATTAAGAGATTAAGAAGCACTTGCTTGTTCGTTTAATTATTAAGCACTGTAGTTGATAAGCGGACGGAATCCTGAGTACGGGTTTCTTGTTAACTTAAAATAAATTAATATGAAAAATGTATTTTTAAAAACTGAAAGATTAACTTTAAGATATATAACTCAAGATGATTTTAAAGAATTAAAAGCAATATTGCAGGATAAAGAGGTTATGTATGCTTGGGAATATGATTTTACGGATAAAGATGTTCAAGAATGGATAGACAGAAATTTAGAACTTTATAAAATATATAATCTTGGCTTTTTTATTGCACTTGAAAATTTGTCAGGAAATATTATCGGACAAGCCGCATTAAAACCGGATACAATTGAAAACAACCAATATTATGAGATTGGCTATATTCTAAAAAAAGAATATTGGCACAAAGGATATGCAACAGAAGCAGCTAAAGCACTAAAAAATTATGCTTTTAATACCTTGCATTTAAATGAAGTTATTTTTGAAATTCGTCCTAATAACATGCCATCACGCAAAGTTGCCGAAAATTTAAATGCAAAAATTTGCGGTGAAATTATAAAAAATGTCAGAAATAAAAAAATGCCTCATCTGGTTTATAAATTAATTAGATCCACTTATATTTAAAATTAATATATATTTCAGAGTCCGGGTTTAAAAAGCATTACAAAATCTTTTGAAGTACTTGTCTGTCTATTCGTCTTTTCAAATACTCTTTATACAAAGTATACGCTATATTATCGGGATGTTCCGGATAAATTTTCTCAGGCACAATTTCAAGAGGAACCCACTCTGCCGAGTCCACTTCTTCTGATAAAATAAATTTATCACTATTTGTTTGGGCAATAAAACCAATCATAAGTATCTGTTTTAAGCCGAACCACCCGGAAGTCACATAATGCAAAGAAGAAATATCTAAACCGACTTCTTCTTTAATTTCTCTGTAAATAGCGGCTTCTGCACTTTCACCTTCCTGCATATATCCCGCAACAAAAGTTGAATATTCCTCTGATAAATATGATTGTTTCAACAGTAATACTTCTTCCCGCGTGTTTACAATCAGCGCTATTACACAAACAGGAAACAAGTTAAACCAAAAACGGTTACAATGAGTGCAAAAAGGAACCGGCCCGTCATCTCCGGCCTGTTTTACAATTAATTTATTTCCGCAAACAGGACAATATTTAAACATGATAATTTGTACAATATCATAAGTACAAAAAATATTCTATTAAAAACAAGGCATTAGAAATTGTAATTTCTTTTTAACGAAGTCCGTCATACTGAAAGCTTTACCTGCTGCCGCATTGTAATTGAGGTTTTATCACAAAATTAAATTCGTTGGGCTCGGAATGTCACGTTTTATTAAGATTTGTTTCCCAAATCTTTTTAATCTGTTATAATACTGACAGGCTATTTATCTTTGGAGGAAGTATGAAAGAACGTGAAAGTAACGTATTATCATTACTTGAAGACAGAACCAATCATTATGCCCGTAAAATTGCACTCGGAATGAAAACACCGTTCGGCTGGAAAGAACTTACCTATGACGGCTTGGGTTTAATGTCCAGAAGACTTGCGGCATATTTGATGAACGATTTAGGCTTGAAGCGCAGCGAAAAACTTGCAATTTTATCGGAATCAAAACCCGAATACGGTGCGTGCGTTTTTGCATCCGTAATCGCAGGCCTAATCACGGTACCGCTTGATATAAAGCTTACAAAATACGAACTTCAATCGATTCTTTCCGACTGCCTTCCCTCGGTTATGCTCGTTTCCCAGACATATATTGATAAGGCGCTTGAACTTCAAAAAGAAATACCTTCTTTAAAACATATTATTGTAATGGATGAACATCCGGTTAATGAAGGATTGCAAAGTATATATACAATTCCTAATAATTACACCTGCAAATGGCGCCACCGTTCAAGAAAATCTACGGTATTTATTATATATACATCCGGTACAACCGGCTCACCAAAAGGAGTTGAAACGACGTTCGGTAACATGCTTGCACAATTAAATGATTTAAAACAGGCATTCAATAAAATTCTGCCGCGCGGAGACGTAAGAATTTTATCAATTCTTCCCATGAACCATTTGTTTGAAATGACCGTAGGATTTTCAACATTTTTAAATCTCGGATTTTCTGTTTATTATACGCACAATTTAAAACCCAAAGATATTTTAAACGTTATGCGCGATCAGAAAATCAATTTTATGATAGTCGTACCGGCGTTTTTAAAATTGCTCAAAACCGGATTGGAAGCGGAAATGAAAAATACTTCTGAATTTTCTCAAAAAATGTTTCCGATATTGTATCATTTTGCAAAATTCGTTCCGTTTGTATGGGCTAAAAAATTAATGTTTAAGAAAATTCATAAGTGTTTTGGCGGTGCGTTTAAAGGATGTATGTCCGGAGGTGCCCCGCTTGATTTGAATGTTGCAAAATTTTTCCAGAGAGTCGGAATACAGGTATACGAAGTTTACGGCTTAACGGAGACAAGTCCTATCGCAACAATAAATATTGAGCGTGACCGTGATTTGCGCTCAGTCGGAAAACCTCTTCCGAGTTACGAAGCAAAAACAGACCCGGTAACCGGTGAGCTTTTGCTTAGAGGGCCTTCCGTTATGAAAGGATATCATAACCAGCCGGAACTTACGCGGGAAGCAATTGATTCCGAAGGATGGTTCCATACCGGAGACATAGCAAGAATTGATGACAAAGGACGTGTTTATATAACGGGAAGAATCAAGAATATGATTGTACTTTCCGGCGGCAAAAAGGTTTTTCCGGAAGAAGTGGAATCCGTTTTGGAAAAGAGCGATATGTTTGCCGAAATCTGCGTTTTCGGAGTATCAAGAGAAGGCGGCGCAAAAGACGGTACGGAAGATATTGCGGCAGTTATTGTTCCGACGGAAGAACTCAAAGAAAAATACAACGATACCGAGCTTGAAAAAATTATAAGAAACGAAGTTAAAAGACTTTCACAGCGGCTTACGCCGTACAAACGTCCGGTTAACGTAACTGTATTAAGACAGGCGCTTCCGAGGACAAAAAAAGCTACGGTACAAAGAAATAAAATTAAAGAACTAATTAAGGTATAACGCTTATGCTCAATCAAGCGGAAAATAAATTAAGTTCTCAAGAAATGAGTGCAAAATTAAAAGCCGTCCGTGAAAAGTGTCTTTCCTGTCACAAATGCAGTTTAGGCGATACAAGAAATAACATTGTATTTGATGACGGACTTCCAAACAAAAAATTAATGCTTATAGGGGAAGCACCCGGGTTTTATGAAGATAAGCAGGGAAAACCGTTTGTAGGCAAAGCCGGCCAGCTTTTGGATAAAATTTTTGCATCTGTAGGCTTAAGCCGTGATAAGGATATTTATATCTGCAACACCGTAAAATGCCGTCCTCCGGAAAACAGAAACCCGCTGCCGGATGAAAAAGAAGCTTGTTGGGAATATTTGCAGGCGCAGATTGATATTATTCAGCCAAGAATAATACTGCTTTGCGGAAATGTTGCCGTGCAATCGATATTGGGAAATATCGGCGGTATAACAAAAATAAGAGGCCGATGGTTTGAAGGTAGCGAAATCGTACACGGAGCAAGGCTTATGCCGATTTTCCATCCTTCATATCTTTTAAGAAACGATACGCGCGAAAAGGGCGGCCCTAAATGGCTTATGTGGCAAGATATTCAGGAAATCCGACGCGAGTACGACAAACTAGCGGATTTAAACTAGTTAATTTGTTATTTGGTGCAAGGCAAGAAATAGTTTTTTAGGATTTTATCAATTACTTTTTGGTGTAAAGTTTAAAAAAGTTAATGGAATTTCTTACCCCTTGCTGCACTATTATTCATAATAATTTACAGAAATTATCAATATCACTTTCACTCTGTATCGAATTAGCTTCACACTCCCGCATATAAAAATCAACACTTTAACACATCAATTTACTATCTTTAATTTTATAACCGAAAAGCTCTAAACTTCTGGCTTGATTTTGGTTAATGTTTAATATAAAATTTATCTGATTGATAATTAAATAAATCATCGGGATGTGGCAAGGACTCCGTGCGAAACGATTGAGTATCGTTTCGGATGGACGGCAGGCGAGTTCGAACGATTGTGAGACGAGCCGTATAAAAGATAGCTACCAAGCTGCGCCCGAAAATTGAAAATTAAATAAATCATCGGGATGTGGCAAGGACTCCGTGCGAAACGATTGAGTATCGTTTAGGTTGGACGGGAGGCGAGATCAAAAAAGAGAAAGACGAGACGTATAAAAGATAGC
>CALUSF010000087.1 GCA_944323325.1 Candidatus Gastranaerophilales bacterium | reverse complement strand
AAACATCCACTGAAACAACATTAAGCGTTCAGAAAACATTTTGTTCTTATTAGTATTTTCGTTTTTGCTTCCCCTCATTTTCACTCCCCGCAAAACAATCATAACATAATATAATGTAATAATAAATCTAATTTGAAAAATTTTAATCTGTTGCCAATAAAAAAACATCCCGCAGGATGTTTTTTTATCATTAATTTTCTACATATTCTCTTAATCGTTTGCTGCGATTCGGATGTCTTAATTTTCTTAAAGCTTTTGCTTCAATTTGTCTGATACGTTCTCTGGTAACTCCGAAAAGCTGGCCGACTTCTTCCAGCGTTCTTTGGCGTCCGTCATCCATACCGAAACGTAATCTCAATACATCGCGTTCGCGCGGAGACAACGTGCAAAGAACTTCCGCAAGATCTTCCCTTAAGAGTTCGGATGCAACCGTCTTTATAGGAGCATCAGCTTCTTTATCTTCAATAAAATCTCCAAGTCTTGAATCTTCTTCTTTACCTATCGGAGTTTCAAGAGAAAGAGGTTCTTGGGCAATTTTCACGATTTCTCTGAGTTTTGAAATAGAAACACCCATCTCAACGGCCAATTCTTCTTCGGTCGGTTTTCTCGAAAGTTCTTGTGCTAATCTTCTGGTAACTTTTTTAAGCTTGTTGATTGTTTCAACCATGTGAACGGGAATACGTATAGTTCTTGCCTGATCGGCAATTGCTCTTGTTATAGCCTGTCTTATCCACCAGGTTGCATAAGTTGAGAATTTAAAACCTCTTTCGTGGTCAAATTTTTCCGCAGCTCTTATCAGCCCTAAATTACCTTCCTGAATCAAATCAAGGAACAGCATACCTCTTCCGACATATTTTTTTGCAATACTTACGACTAACCTAAGGTTTGCCTGAACAAGTTTTCTTTTTGCAATCGCACCCGGAGTGCCGCCTTGTATAATTTTTCTTGCAAGTTCAATTTCTTCACTTGTAGAGAGCAGTTTAATACGTCCGATTTCACGCAGATACAACCTTACAGGATCTTCTACAGTAACACCTTTGGGAACATCGGTATCGATTTCGTTGTCTCTTGAAGAAATATCAGAGTCCATCATATAAAAATCATCACTCTTGATACCGCCCAATTTTGAAGAAGTAATAATATCTTCAATATTATCGGTACCGATATCCGTTTCCATATAGTCAACGGCATCGTCATCTTTTTCGGAATCAAAGTCTAATAAATCAAGATTTTCGTCTTCTACACTAATTACTGATGAATGTGAATTTCTTTTCTGAGTCATTATTTATCTCCAGTCCTTAATTTTATTTTATCTCTGAGTTGCATTTGTATTTTTAGAGCTTCAATTTCATCGTCATTAACCGACTTGTACTTTTGACGAAGAGCATTTGTTTCTTTTTCGCGGTAAACTTTTTTGAGTCTGTCCACATTTTCTATAACAGCACGTTCAAACTCCTCCGGTTCCAATCCGTTAAAGGCTTCCGAAAGTTCTATCATATCTGTTATAACCCGGGTCAAATTATCATCCTCAATGAATTCTGTATACAAACTTTTAGTCAATTCCTTAACATTATTTATTGTACACACGAATTTGTCAATTGTATTTTTTACAATTATTAACGTTTCATCTTGAATAATATTTTCCGGCAACAATTCATTAATTTGTTTAAATGTTAATGGACTGTCGTTTGTTAGAAAAACGCTCAATAAATTTTTTTGCGCTTTTATTTCAAATTGTGAAGAATTTGTTACAAGTTTCGGATTAGGCCGGAAAAATTCCGCAGCTTCGCCGAACTTTTCATACTGCGCAAGTTCTTTAAGCATAGAGCTTTCATCAACATTAATAACGGATGACACCATTTTAACATATTCGGATTGAATAATCTTGTTATTAACATCTTTTAGGATTTCTATTATTTGTGCAACCAACTCCGCTTTTTGCTGCGGCGTTTTTGCATTATTTTTTTCTTTCAATGTATTATTTAACAAAAAATCTATTAAAAGCGGCGCGTTTTTCACATACTCTTTAAACGCTTCACCGCCGTTTGTTCTTATAAATTCATCGGGGTCTTTGCCTTGCGGCTGCGAAACGACACGAATCTCGCAAGCGTACTTGTTATCAACTCCCGTAGATATATGACTTTCATCAAATTGTTTAATATCACCTATTGCAGACAGAGTTTCTTTAATAACCGCACTTCCTTTTTTTGTGGCATTAATACCCGCAGAATCCGTATCAAAAGAAAGATAAATTCTTCTGGACTTTGTGTATCTTGAAAGAAGTTTAACGTGGTCTTGAGTCAGCGCGGTTCCGCAAGATGCAACGGCATTTTCAACACCGTGAGCCTGTGCGGATATTACATCAAAATACCCTTCCATAATAATAACTCCGTCCTCTGATTTTATGGATTCCTGTGCGGAATTTAGCCCGAAGAGAATTTTACTTTTGTTATATATTAAAGAATCGGAAGAATTCAAATATTTGGGATTCTGGCCCTCATCGACCGCACGTGCTCCGAATGCAACGTATTCGCCGGATTCATTTTGAATGGGTATAATTATTCTGTTTCTGAATCTGTCAATCCAGCCGCCGGAATTTGATTTTAAAATCAATCCGGCTTTTTCTAAAATCTCATCTTTAAATTCTTTTCTTAACTCTTTATATAAAGTATCATACTTATTAGGCGCCCACCCGAGAGTAAATTTTTCAATTATATCATCGGTTATACTTCTTGCTCTGAGTGCAGTCATCGCTTTATTTGCATCATCTGCGGATTTCAGCATAAGATTATAAAATTTTGCAGCTTTAGAGCAGGCCTTTATCATTTCCTTTTTCTGGTCTTTAGTTTCCTGAGAAGAATGAAATTTCTTAGGAAGCTCTATTCCGAATTTTTCCGCAAGTTCAAGTATAACGTCTTTGTATTCCCGATTTTGAATTTTAACAAGGAAACTTAGCGCATCTCCGCCCGCTCCGCAGGAAAAACACTTGTATATACCTTTAGAAGGACTTACTGACATCGACGGTTTTTTGTCATTATGAAAAGGGCATAAGCCCCAATAATTTGCCCCGCTCTTTTTGAGAGCAACATATCCCGAAACTACATCGACTATATCTAACCTGTCTTTTATTTGAGAAATTACTTCTTCAAACGAATCTGCCATATTATATATTTTAACACCGAAAAATCAAAAGAGTAGTGAAATACCATGCCGGATAGTCAAATACTTGTTTGTTCAGATAATATTCTTTTTTGCGCAAAAATTACCCGCGCAAAAAGGCGGACAAAAATTAGTCCAAAAGGACGGTTTTTACTGCCTGTCAATTGACTTTGGGCGCAAAAATGAATTATTATAAATATAATAAAATTATGAAACGTTATAAGAAAGAGAAGCGGGAATCCTTTTTTTCAAAGATTGTTAACTTTGTTTTGACAATCATTATTGCCTGCGCAATCGGTTCACAAGTCTGCACCGCGGCAAATAATAACCTGAGAATTGCGCAGGTAAGTGATGCACACTTTACAACAACTGAAGGAAATACTTCGTATCACTTTTTGAGAAACTCTCCCGAACTTCTGGATGACGTTATATTCCAGATTAACACTTCCGGTTCTTATGACTTTGTAATTTTTACGGGAGACTTAATACATCGCCCGAAAGTACGCGAGATGGAAAAATTCTTATCACATGCAAACAATCTGATTTATCCGTGGTACGCAATATGCGGAAACCATGATATAGCAATAGACGGACCGCTCACTAAAGCTAAATTTATGCAGCTTCTCGCCAATGTTAATGAAAATATGAACAAGAAAAATACGTATTACGCATTTACACCCAAAAAAGGATTCAGGGTTATTTGTCTCGATTCAATAATTGATTACAAACTTACATCAAACGGGGAAATATCAAACGAAGAATTTCTCTGGCTCAAAGACGAGCTTGACAGACATCCCAAAGATGTCATTGTTGTATGTACCCATGTTCCTATTGCGGAGCCGTATTCAAGCCCTTGCCATAAAATGCTCAATGATTATGAAGTCAGGAAGCTTTTAAAAACACATAAAAATCCGGTCATTGTTCTTCAGGGACATTATCACGGGGCGAAGATAAAACAGGATGATAATACTCTTTTCATTTCCTGTCCGTCATTGATTACGTATCCGAACGCATTCCGCGTAATTAATATAAATTCACATAAAAACAGAGTCTTAGTTGACGTATATTTAAAGGAGACAAGGCTTAAAGATATACAAACACGCTCAAAAATAAGGCTTTTCGGTGCAGATAAGCTGTATGGCGATGAAAACGACAGAAATGTAAGTATTGAATTAGGAAGGAAATTTTAATGGACGAATTCAGAATAAAATTCAGAGGTGTAAGAGGCAGTTATCCCGTAGCAGACAAAGAGTTTTTGAAATACGGAGGAAACACTTCATGCGTTGAAGTCCATGTCGGAGGACACCTTATTATCCTTGACGCGGGAACAGGTTTAATAAGCCTCGGCAATGAATTAATGCACAAATATATTGAATCCGGGACTACAATTACTGACAGAACACCCGTAAGATGTACGATTTTATTAAGCCACATTCACCTTGACCATATACAGGGCTTTCCGTTTTTCAGACCGACACATTTGGCCTCCACAAGAATGTGTATGCTCGGAGGGGTTAATTACAACGAGACTCTTGAAGCAGAACTTGCAAAACTGTTGTTTACGAAATCTTTTCCGCTTGATTTGGGTGATGTAGCCGCCGATTTAAAAATCATGGATATAAACGAAACAAATTATATAATTTTTAAAGCCGGAGAAATGCCGGAAGTCATAAGAGTTAACGACCTCAAAGACGGAGATTACACCGAAGAAGATGTTGTGGTAACCTGTTACAAATCTTATGCACACCCGCAAAACGGAGTATTTATATATAAAATAGCTTATAAAGGCAAGACACTTGTGTACGCAACCGACAAAGAAAGTTATCCGGGCGGCGATAAAAAACTCGTAAAATTTGCAAAAGAATGCGACCTGCTGATTCATGATGCGCAATACTCAACAGAAGATTATCTTAGCGTATACGTACCCAAACAAGGATTCGGCCATTCAACTTTTGAAATGGCACTTGAAAGCCAGCAGCAAATAGGTGCAAAGAAAATGGTATTTTTCCATTATGATCCGGGATACAATGACGAAAAACTGGATTTACTCGCGGAAGAATACGCATCCGAAAACGCAATTTTTTCTTATGAAGGTTTGGAAATCAGTTTGTTATGATAAAAAGAATTATTGTTGTTTTATTAATATGCATAATGACACTCTGCGCCGGATACAAAAAGCCATACAAATATACAATTGACGCGGAAAAGGACGCTTTCTACCATAATAACGTGGGACTAAATTACCTGAAAGACAGGATTTATTACGCCGCAATTCAGGAATTTAAAATTGCAATACAATTAAGCCCCAATACTCAGGCAACAGCAATATTTAAAAATAATCTCGGAGAGACTTACAATTTTATCGGATATCCGGATATGGCAAGGGTGTGTTTTGAAGACGCAATTAAATTATACGGATTAAACTTTAAATATTATATTAATCTGGTTGAATGTTATAAAACTCTGGGAATTACAAATACCAAAATAAAAGAATTCACAAATACCAAAAATCCTTATGAAAAAATACAACTGGGGCTGCTGTATATTGCAACGGGCGAAGTAAGACGCGGTGTAATTATTTTGGATGAATTCTGTATGGAAGAACCCGACCTGCTTATAACTCCTGCTGTCAGACAATATTTAAAAGATGTAACATCTACGAAATTATAAGCCGGCCTGAGTCTTTAAAGATTTCATTACTAAAATAGCATGTTTATAGTATTATTAATTTAAAGAATCGGAGGAAGTAAAAATAAATGTCTGTCGTACTTGAACAAAAACAGGGATTAATCGCGGGTGACGGCCTTTTGCCGGTAAAAATGGCACAATACGCAAAAGAAAACGGATTTGACGTTGTTGCAATTTCATTATCCAATGACAATTACCAACAATTAAAAAAATACTGTTCTAAGGTTTATTCATTCTGTCCGGGTGAAGTTCAAAAGATTGAAGACACACTAAAAGAAGAAGGAATTAAACAAATTACATTCTTAGGCAAGGTAAGTAAAACCATTTTACTTAAACGGCCTAAATTTGACTCAAGAGCTTTGGAATTTATCAAAAATGCCATAAGGCTTAACGATGACAAAGTTATGCTTATGATTATTGAAGAACTTGAAAAGATTGGCATAACTATATTAGACCAAACCTTGTTTATAAAAAATTTAATGATTCCGTCGGGAGTTCTCGGGAAAGTTCAGCCGACTCCGGAACAAATAGAAGATGTCAATTACGGTTACTGGCTTGCCAAAGAAACCGGCAAACTTGATGTAGGACAATCCGTTATTATAAAAGACAAAATGATTATGGCGGTTGAAGCTATTGAAGGCACGGACAATTGTATTAAACGCGGATGCAAAATCGCAAAGAAAAATTCGCGCGTCATCAAAGTTGCAAAACCAACCCAAGACAAGCGTTTTGATATTCCCGCAATCGGGCTTAAAACACTTAAAACAATGAAACGCTATAAGGCGGATTTAATCGCTGTCGAAGCCGGTGAAACCATTATTGTAGACAGAGAAGACGTTATAAAATACGCAAATAAGCACAATATTGTAATAATGGCAGTATAACTATGAAAAAGATTTTTATCATTACGGGAGAGTATTCCGGAGATATGCACGCCGGAAGGGTTGCCGAGATTTTAAAACAAGAAAATCCGGATATAGAAATTGAAGGGATTGGCGGTGAAAATCTGCAAAAAGCCGGAGCAAAAATTTTTTGCGACCATTCTAAAATGTCCGGATTCGGTTTAAACCTGAAAATGATAATAGACCATCTTTCATTAGAAAAAAAAGTTGCAGACTACATCCTTAATTCCTATAAACCGGATTTGGTGCTGCTCATTGATTACGGAACATTTAATCTCAGAGTTGCAAAACACCTAAAAGGCAGCGGTATCAAAGTTTTTCACTACATTCCGCCGCAAGTTTGGGCAAGCAGAAAATGGAGAATAAAAGGTATAAAAAAATACGTTGATAAAGTCCTTTGTATATTTCCGTTTGAAGAAAATTTGTACAAAGAATACGGTATTGATGTTCATTACTGCGGACATCCGCTTATTAAACAGCTTCCTCAAAAAGCAAACCGAGAACAGTTTTTTGAAAAATACGGATTTGATACTTCAAGACCGCTTGTTTCAATTTTCCCTGGTTCACGCCCTATTGAACTGAATTTTCTGGCACAAACATTTATTCAGGCAGCAAAAAGATTACAGAAACTTCATCCGGAATTACAATTTTGTATTTCACACGCACCGAATTTGAGTGATAACATTTTCGATAAATATATAAAAAACACGGATTTTAAAGTAATAAAGGGTGAAAATCAGGCTTTGTTAAGCGTTTCGGATTCATTAATTCTGGCGTCCGGTACCGTAGCATTGGAAGCTTCTTTATATCAGGTTCCGATGATTATAGGATATAAAGGACCTGTCATTCTTTACTTTGCCTACCTGCTTATAAGATGCATAAAAAATGTTTCTTTACCTAATATCATTACGGGGAAAAATATTGTCCCCGAACTTATAGAATTTAAATTTACCCCGGAAAATATATGCTATGAAACTGAAAAGCTCTTATACGATAAGGCTGCCAGGACTAAAATGATTGAAGATTTAGGGCATGTAAAAGAAAAACTTTCCGATAAATATTCCGCAAAAGAAGCTGCCGATTGTATACTACAGGCATTAACTTCATAAAAAAAAATCCGAAAATCTGACTTCCGGATTCTAAATACTTCTACAACCTTATCTAACCTTATATATAT
>CALUSF010000086.1 GCA_944323325.1 Candidatus Gastranaerophilales bacterium | reverse complement strand
ACTCTTAATGTAACAGCAAAGGAAATTTTTGACGGTAAACCAATATCAGTAACATTTACAGATATAGAAAAATGTCCTTACTGTAACGGGAAAAGCTTTTGTTCGCACTGTTCCGGAACCGGTATTGTCTCGTCACCGAAGACCGTAAAGGTAAAATTACCCAAAGGCGTAACGGAAGGGAAAAAAGTTCGACTAAAAGGTGAGGGTAAAACTGATGCATACGGAAATAAGGGCGATTTATACCTTGTTGTACACTTTAAAGACAGTGAGTACGAATTCGATGGTGAAAACTTAATAAAAGAAGTAGAAATAACTCCTCCGGATGCCGTTCTCGGTTGTTCCAAAGAGATAGAAACTTTGCATGGAAAAATTAACATAAAAATCCCCGCAGGCGTTTCAAGCGGTCAGTCCTTGCGTCTTAAACAACTGGGGCTGCCTAAAACCGGCGGTTACGGAGATTTGAATGCAAAAATTAAAATAGTTATCCCTAAAAACATATCAAAAGAAGTAATTGATTTGTACAAGAAAATTAAAGCCTTAAGTTAATCAATACTGTTACTAGTGAATCATATAAGATGCGTTTGCGCCTAAAACTTTATCTTTTAGGCGCTTGAGTCCTTTGCCGTAAATATATTTCATCTGCTCTACAAGATTTTCTTCAACATCTATTAAATACATATCATGAACAATAAATTCTTTTATAATAAATACAATCCCTTGATTTTTTGTCCAAATGATATTTGCGCCCGAAACATCATTTTTTAAGGATGAAATTTTCCCTACGACACCTTCCGAGTCATCAGCTGCAATAATCACCATTCTTCCGCCTAAAGAAAGCTCAATATCCCTTCCGAACGCATGCTCAAAAATTAGCCCAAAGCGAGAGTGAAAATTATCATATCCGACAATTCGTATTTCAACATTTCTGTTATACGCATTTAAAAGTTCTTGTTCAAATACTTTAAAATCCTGAGACCAAACTTCCATATAAATTTCTCTTTTTGCGTTTTGTATAACCTCAATAACTTTATCCTGAATATTATGTTTGCCGGTTATTGTTATAATAGGCTCATTATAATCATCTTTGACTTCCGGAAGATGTTTATCGAGAAAATTAATAGTTGAGTTTATTTTCTTTTGATATCTGGAGGTCAGAAGTTTGGGTTTTATAGGCGTGTACGTCACCGGTTTTGTATTAGCAGAAACCACAATATTTTTTTCTTCCAAAACTTTTAAAGTATCGTAAGTTCTCGACTGAGGAATATTTGCAAGTTTGGAAACTTCATATCCGGTCGCGGGATATTTTTTCAAAAGTGCTATATAAACTTTTGCTTCATAAGTATTAAAACCGATGTCTTTTAATTTTTCTACTATATCTGGCATAAAATTATTGTAACATTTTTATTACTTCTTAAACTTTTTGCTTAACATTTGTTTACAATAAGTCAATTTTTATAAAGAAAAAAACTTTATATATATAAGGTTAGATTTAAATAGGGTTATTACGATGACACTTCCGGCAATTAATTCACTTGCGAATATGGAATATATGCTTTACGGCGGAGCATCCGGTTTGAACGCTAATACTCCGAGCTATATGAACGGGTATATGGCAAATAACGGGCTTTACGGTAATTATATGTATAATCCTTCTTTATACAATAATGCACAAGCTAACGGAGCAAACAGTACCGAAAACCAAAGTGTAAATACCGGTACTAAGGGAACCGCTTCACAGAGTACAGCATCTGCACAAGATTTAAAAACCTTGTCTGATTATTATGCTAAAGAACTGTCTCCGTCTGAATCATTAGCTTCAGCAGTTATTATGGGCGGTGCTTTCGGAGCACTTTCAATGCATCCGAGATTAATTACTCACCCTTGGAACTCTATTACAACTTTAAAAGAAGTAAATGATATGTTTAAGGGTGTTAGAGTTGACGGCTCTGATATGAATAAATTATGGAGAGAAAACAATGCCGTAATGAGAGATGCATATTTCAGAATGCATAAAGCTGCAGCACGAAGCAAATCAAAATTAAACTTAATCAGACAGCGTTATACCAAGGAAGAATACACTCGATTAAAGAACATGATGCAACAGGCATTAGATTCTAAAGATATAAACAAAATAGCGGAAGCAAGCTCTGCGCTTGAGAGAGCATACGTAAATAACGGTCGTATACCGAGAGCCTGGAATAAGATTAAGAATTTCTTCGGCTCTAAATCAGAAGTTCCGACAGTTGCTTCAAGATTAGCAGATACAAAAGCTATTGAACAAGGAGCAAAGACTCTTATAAGTGACAATAAAATGTCATTCACCAAAGCTCTCAAAAAAGGCGGCGGAGTAAAAGGAGGCATTTTCTTTGCAGCAATTGAATTGTTTATGAACTGGGATAAAATTAAAACAGCATTCAGCAAGGACGACTCTACCGGCTGGAAACAGGTCGGACAAACTACAACAAAAGCAGTCGGTAATGCAATTGGTTGGGCAGCCGGTGAAGCAGCAGGCGTTTGGGCGGCAACTGCTTTAGGTGCCAAAATCGGAACAATATTTGGTCCGGGTATAGGTACCGTAATCGGAGGTATCGCAGGTTTTGTCGGCGGTTCAATCGGTATGTGGCTTGCCGGAAAAGCTACCAAAGCAATCGTTGGACAAGATGTAGCAGACAAAGTTACTGCAAATAATTTAACAAAAACTCCGGAAGGTCAAACACAACTGCTTTCTCTGGTTTCTCAAAAAGTCCAAAGCGGTGAAAAAGTTCCCGAAAATGTAATCTTTTCCGCAAATAAAATTTTAGCAGGTATGGAACAAGCATAATCAATAACCTATATTATCTTAATCTTTCTATAATATCCCTTTCGTGATAAAATCTGAGCGGAAGGGTTTTTTATTATGATGAGAAGTAACAATATAAAAACAGGGATAGCAAGAACCCCGCACCGCAGTCTTTTGATGGCAACAGGGGTTTCCAAAGAAAATATGAACGCTCCTTTTATAGGAATTGCAAGTTCGTTTTCGGACTTAGTCCCCGGACATATCGGTATGAGGGACTTGGAACGCCAAATAGAAAAGGGTATCCACTCAGCAGGCGGGCAAGCATTTATATTCGGTGTACCGGCGGTATGTGACGGTATAGCAATGGGGCATTCCGGAATGCGTTATTCACTGCCGTCAAGAGATTTGATTGCAGACTGCGTGGAAACGGTTGCTAATGCTCACCAGTTGGACGGGCTCGTGCTTCTTTCAAATTGTGATAAAATTACCCCGGGAATGCTTATTGCAGCAGCAAGAATCAATATCCCCACGGTAATTGTAACGGCGGGGCCGATGCTTGACGGCGAAAGCAGATGTGAAAAACTTTCAATGATAAAAGGTGCTTTTGAATCAATCGGAAAATACAGGAACGGAGAAATAACGGAGGAACGGCTCTTAGAACTTGAAGAAGCCTCGTGTCCGTCTGCCGGTGCGTGCCAAGGTTTATACACAGCTAATACTATGGCATGCCTGACAGAAGTTATCGGAATGAGCCTGCCGTATTGCGCAACATCATCCGCCGTATCATCACAAAAACGCAGAATCGCTTTTGAAAGCGGAATGGAAGCCGTACAACGGGTTATAAATAACATCAAGCCGCTTGATATTATTACACGTGATTCTTTGAGAAATGCTATAATTGCAGATTTGGCGATGGGCGGCTCAACAAATTCTTTTTTACATATCCTTGCTGTTGCAAATGCCGGAGAAATAGATGTAAGCCTTAAAGATTTTGACGAACTTTCATATAAAATACATCAATTTGTAAAACTTGAACCTTCTTCCGACATATCTATGACACAGTTTCATAATGCCGGAGGGATTCCCGCCGTAACGAATGAACTTATAAAAAGTGTTCCGGAATTTACCGGGGGTAAATCGGGTAAATGGGGTAAATATAAGGGAGTATATTGTGATAAAAGAATAATTCATTCTTACACAGAACCTTTTACAACAAAACCGGGACTTGGTATTTTATATGGTAATATAGCCCCTGAGGGTTCAGTTATAAAAATTTCCGCTGTAGATGAATCTTGCTATGAATTTGAAGGAATTGCAAAAACTTTTGATTCCGAAGAAGAAGCAATGGTAGCCTTAGAAAATGATTTAATTAAAGAAGGCGATGTTGTTGTTATACGTTATGAAGGCCCTAAGGGCGGCCCGGGAATGAGAGAAATGCTTGCACCTACATCACTTCTTGTCGGTAAAGGTTTGGGAACCAAAGCCGCACTTATTACTGACGGACGTTTCTCCGGAGGAACAAGAGGCATCTGCGTCGGACATATTTGTCCGGAAGCCGCAAACGGCGGCGTGATAGCTCTCATTCAAAACGGAGATAAAATCAAAATTGATATAAACAAAAGATCGATTGATTTACTGATATCAGAAGAAGAGCTTGCAAAACGCCGTAAAAATATTAAACCGTTTATAAATAAGGCAAGGGGGTATTTAAGAAAATATTCCGAAACCGTCCAAGATGCAAGCCATGGTGCAATTGTTTAATTATTAGCTTGACATTACTTGTTTAAAAAGTTTATTGTTAGTATCGTTATTACCTAGCTTTACTACTTTTTCAAGCGCATATTTTAAAACATTTTTATACTGCTCGCATTGAAGTACAACAGTCTTGCCTATTATGAAATCATTCATTGAAGCAGGTGTGATTACTTCGGGTTTAGGTATGAAATGTGTAAATGCAATAAAAGGTTTTCCGGTTTTTTCACCTATATCAACTCTTATTCTGTGCTTTAAATAATGTTTGCTGATATTTTTTCTTGAATTATTCAGTCTTTCAAATTTTCCGCGCTCCACTGCATAATCTGCAATCATCTTTAAAGATTCACTATAAAGAAATTTGGCTTGAAAATTCGGAGTATGGTTAACAGGAGCAGCGTTCATATGATAATCCTTTCTTATTATATAAACCGGATAAAAAAATATTTTGCTATCTTAATTTTAAAAATGCTTCAATCTTTGCACGGATTGAATTAGATGCATAATCATCAATATCAATATAAAGGCCGTTATGTTTGTCTGCCAGATATTTTGCAAGCTGTGCTTTTGCACAAAATGCCTGTGCGTAAAATACTGTAGGAACGTTTTCATCCACATACATTTCTAAATCCAAATCAGCAGGCGTCCCCGCTTCTACACATCTTGTCCAGCCATAAACACGGGTCGTATCAGGAAACAGCTTTAAAATTTCCAAATCATTAGGAGGAACTCCCCAAAATCCCGGTGTAAATGTAGAAGACTTTGCATCTTGCGTATTCCGACAAGCCGAATCTAACAAGATTTTTGTTTGGGCAGTTTTTAAAATCTCCGGATTAATTATGCCCGCAGTAATTGTTGTAATTTTATCATATAACGGCATATTACTGTCACATATAATAATTTCTCTTTTAGGCTGTAATTTTTCAAAAACCGTTTGAATAACATTAAATCCCAAGTCGTCAAGGATTTTAGAGGTAAACCAACCGCTATCACACTTATCCTTGCCAATTGGTGCTACTATTAAGTCCGGCTTTAAGTATACAGCATTATCTATTATATTTCTGATAATTTTACAATAAGCTTCAGGCAAAATATTCGTCTTTGGGTAATAAAAATCAATATCCAAATCAATCCATTCGGCGTTTGGATAATCTTTCTTGACTTTTTCGACTATATCGGGGTCGGGATACCCCCAAAAACCGATTTTTGCTATACTAACCATATTCTATATATTACAATAAAAAAGGAAAATTTGATTATGGTAAAACAAAATGATACAATAGGGGTAAATGGAGGGGGAGGTGTAAATAAGAGAGATATACAAATAGGCTCTATTTACACACCTAATATAGCGGAGGATTGGGAAATGAACGAAAATATACAAATCAAAGAAGTTGAAGGTGCTGATATAGTTCAGTATAAGCCATCGGGAGTTTGCTGCAAATTAATGCAGATGAGAATAAAAAATGACATTATTGAAGATGTTGAGTTTTTTGGCGGCTGCAACGGCAACCTTAAGGGAATCGGGATTTTAATCCGTGGAATGAATATTAATGATATTATTCCAAAGCTAAGCGGCCTTCCTTGCGGAAGCAGACCTACAAGCTGCCCGGATCAACTTACTAAAGGTATTGAAGCATATCTTGAAGCAAAGAAAACTCTGCCTGTAGGATAGTTTTCTTTTAAAAATAGTTTTTTGCCTTAACCGGCTCTGTAATATAATTTTTTAAGGCGGTTTTTAATGGCTTTGTAGATATTTTTGTTTCCTGTGATATTTAAATTTTTTGAAAAATTCGGAAAAGCTTTTTGAAAGCTAAGTATTTCAAAGAAAAACTCATAATCGCAGAACTTATAATTTAAGCTTGGTTGAACAGTATAAGAATAAATTATTTTTGGAGTTTTTATTGTAATAATTGTTTCACACGATGCAATCGGGCAATTTTTTGGGCCTTGAACTTTTAATTCAACATGAAAATTTAAGATATCATTTTTACATATTTGAATAAAGCTTTTTCTCCATCTTTTTCTGGTAATAAGTGTTATATAATTTTCATCAATTATAATTTCAGAGAGATATGTCCTGAATTTGAAACAACTGATTAATAATCCGGCAACGAGAATGATTGATATCAATGTGGTTAGTATTATTTCAGAATCCAGGCAGTTCAGAATTTTAATCATGCACCACTCAAAAAAAATAAAACTCAGCAATAATATAAATTTTGTGTTTGAAATTGAAATTAATGATTGTACTTTAATTTTCATAAATTTTATAATATCATATACCAATAAATATAAAATAAATTATTTAGATGAGTTTTTTTATAAGGAAATACGAATGAAAACAATTACACTTATAAAAGGTGACGGAATCGGACCGGAAATAACGGATGCCGTAATGAAAGTTATTAATGCTGCAGGTGTTGCAATAGATTGGGATATACAGTCAGCAGGTGCCGGTGTGATTGAAACGGAGGGTTCTCCTCTTCCTGAACGGGTAATAGAATCCGTTAAAAAGAATAAAATAGCATTAAAATCACCGGTTACAACACCAATAGGAAAGGGATTTCGCTCTGTAAATGTTCAATTAAGAAAAGAACTTGATTTATATGCAAATCTCCGCCCTTGCTATAATTTACCAAACGTAAAGACAAGGTATGACAAAGTTGATATTGTTGTTGTTAGAGAAAATACGGAGGATTTGTACGCGGGAATTGAGCATCAAGTTGATGAAAATACTGCAGAAAGTATTAAAAGAATTACCAGGCCCGCATCCGAGCGGATTGCAAAATTTGCGTTTGATTACGCTATAAATAATAATAGGAAAGAAGTTTGCGTTGTTACAAAAGCAAATATTTGCAAACTTTCAGACGGCTTATTTTTAGAAAGTGCAAGAAGAATTGCCTCACTTTACCCGCAAATAAAGTTTCGCGAAATTCTTGTAGATAATTGCTGCATGCAGCTCGTTCAAAACCCAAATCAGTTTGATGTACTATTGCTGCCGAATCTCTATGGTGATATTGTATCAGATCTCTGTGCCGGATTAATAGGGGGGCTGGGAATAGCACAAGGTGCAAATATCGGAACAAATTATGCCGTGTTTGAACCCGTTCATGGTTCTGCACCGGATATTGCAGGCGAAGACAAAGCAAACCCGACTGCCATGTTAATGTCTGCCATAGAAATGCTTAAACACATCGGCGAATTTGAAGCTGCAAATAATATTAAGCTGGCTCTTTTTGAAACTTTAAATGCAAATATAATGACAGCTGATTTAGGCGGTAAGGCCAAATGCTCTGAATTTACCCAAGCTATTATTGACAGACTATTTGTTTTATCAACGAAATAGATACTGCGTTTAATTCCAAATAGCCAAGTTGGGTAATAGTCAAGATAATAAAAAAGTTATTTAATATATGTATATTAAATCTTTTAATACTTTCGAATAATTTAA